>JAJRTO010000323.1 GCA_024278235.1 Candidatus Poribacteria bacterium | reverse complement strand
CGGCGTGTACGCACGATACCATCCGACTTTCAGTAGGTAACATTTTCGTAAACAGGTACCGAAATCACGGGAGACGGGAAGGCAGGAAGAGGGGAAGGCAGGAAGAGGGGAGAACGCTCCAATTCCCGTTTTCTCACTTTCTCACTTTCTCACTTTCTCGTCTTCATGTCGCCGTTGAAGGGATTTGAAAAAACGTTAGCTACTGAACTGTCCGACTGTAGATATTTTCGCTCATTATCAGTCACCTGTTTTCAGGGAGGGGACAACCATGTATCGCGTTGCAGTGGTGGGATCCGGCTACATTGGGCTGGAACATATCAAGGCCATCTGTGCAAATCCGAGAGTGACGTTGAGAACGATTGGAGGAACAGAGAGGCATCAGCAACGGCTCCAGGATCTGAAGGTGCGGTTCAATGCAGAACGAGTGACAACGCGCTATGAAGAAATCCTGGAGGATAAACAGGTAGATATCGTCTACATTTGTACGCCGAATCGGTTGCATGCAGATCAGGGGGTGGCGGCACTGGAAACCGGGAAGCACGTCTTCTGCGAAAAACCGATGGCAACGACACTGGTGGGGTGTCAGAGGATGGTAGAGGCTGTGACCCGTTCTGGACGACATCTGATGGTAGGGCACGGAGCACGATTCCGGCCACTGTATCGGACAGTGAAAGAACTTCACGAGGGCGGCAAGCTCGGGGATGCCTGCTTTTGTGAGTCGGACTACGTCCATTCGTTGAAACCCTTCCTGGAAGGCCCAAGCCACCAGTGGTGGCGGCATCCAGGGGAAGGCCAGTTTGCGGTGATCGGTGGCGGATGCCATCCGTTGGATCTCATGCGCTGGATTGTGGGTGAATTCGAGGAGGTATCGGCTTATGGCACGACGAAGGTGCTGGATGACGTAGATTGGTATGATACGGTGATCGCCATGTTGAAATTTGTGAACGGGGCCGTAGGCAAGTGTCTCATATCGGTCGGTGCGCCCCGACCCTATGCGATGAATTTCAGCTTGTATGGGACGGAGGGGACCGTAGAGAACAACCGCCTTTTCCTAAAGGCATTTGGAGAGGGGGAACAGTTTGCAGAAATGCCGCTGCCAGTGCTGGGTGAGGTGCATGCTTGTGCGGAGGAGTTGGAACATTTTCTCGACTGTCTGGACGCAGATCGACCACCGATGATCGATGTTCGGGATGGTGCACGAACCGTGGCAGCATGTCTAGCCGTAGCAGAATCGCTGGAAACGGGTCAACCGGCGAAGGTGGTAACGGATTGCTAGTCTCAGTAGATCGCAATTCTATGATAGGAGAGCCCTCCCGGCCACGATGATCGCGTCCAGGAAGACGCTCCTACGGCGAAAATGTGAGGTACTGAGTCTAAATGACTCGGTTTATCCGACTTGCGTGTGGTCATCGGTATGTGACGACTGGCCACTAAAGAAAGGAATTTACAAATGAGCGATACACTATCTGTAGGGATTGTTGGTACCGGAGGAATTGCCCAATCACACATTCACGCCATCGAGGCGAACGACAATATCCGTCTGGTCGCTGTGATGGATGTGGATGCCAGTCGCGTGAAATCCGTTGCGCATAAACATGATGCCAGGGCCTACACAAGTCTCGATGCCTTCCTGGAGGACTCTGAAGTGGAGGGGGTCCATGTCTGTACACCTCACAACCAACATGCAGATATCGCTGTTGCCGCCGCTGAGGCGGGAAAGCATGTGCTCGTGGAAAAGCCGATGGCATTGACGCTCCCGGACTGTGACCGGATGATCGGAGCATCCGAACAAGCTGGAAAGATTCTGATGGTGGGACAAGTCATGCGTCACTATCCGATAAATCTCATGGTGCGTCAGATGATTGCCGAGGGAGCCATTGGACAGGTAGGACACCTGACACGCCGGCGATACAGCTACTTCAATACGCTTGCACCAGGAAGCAATTACCCGGGTTGGTATATGGATCCCAGGATTGCGGGGAATTGTGTGCTCTATGGGTTTGGGTCTCATGAGTACGACATCCTCCACTGGCAACTAAATTCTCCTGTGATCCGAGTCTACTCCCAGGGCACTGCAAGCACAGAACTCTATCAAGGGGACAAGGATTCCTATACCACCGTGATGAACCATGCCAATGGGGCTGTCAGTGTGCTGTCACAGTCTGTGGTGTGTCATACAGGAGCCCACGATCAGTATATTATCGGCAGCAAAGGCTCGATGGTGTTGACAGGTCAGACATTGGTTATGAACGGAAAGGAAGTCCCCATAGAAGGTAGCTCTGGTGATGGTATGAAGAATCAGATTGGTGAATTTGCTGCCTGTTGTCTGGAGGGCAAAGAACCCGATGCGAATGGTCGCTCTGTACGCCACACGATGGCCGTCATCGAGGCAGCCAAACAGAGCGCCGAACGCAATGAACCCGTGCAGGTTTCGGAGTTCGAGTGACCAACGAGGATACAACAACTCTGCAAAACACTCACACAAGGAAACCGCCCGTTTTCCAACCTG
The DNA here is from genome assembly GCA_024278235.1 of Candidatus Poribacteria bacterium. Lineage (GTDB taxonomy): Bacteria > Poribacteria > WGA-4E > JAJRTO01 > JAJRTO01 > JAJRTO01. Next base: position 2,868 of record JAJRTO010000323.1, on the reverse strand, counting down.
GCGTTACGCTTCGAGCGGTGGTTCTTGGACTCCTGCTCATCCCTGCCAACACCTATTTCATCATGGCGAATGGGATTACGTATGGAAGATCCTTCCCAACGACGGTCTCTATTATCTTCAATGTGGTGATTACACTGACAGGGCTCATCATTGTCAATGGAATCCTCGCACGCGTACATCCTCGATTGGCCTTGAGACAGGGCGAACTCCTGACGATTCACATCATATTGAGTTTGTCTTCGGCCATCGCTGGGTTCGATATGATGCAGACACTCGTGCCAATGATTCCGGGTGGTTTCTGGTTTGCAACTCCTGAGAACGAATGGAAGGATCTGTTCTGGCGACACCTCCCTGGATGGCTCACGATAGATAATCTGGCAAACTTGCAGGCTTTCTATGAGGGCGACGCTACCCTTTACACGAAAGCGTATTTACGAGACTGGTTGCGTCCGATTCTCTGGTGGACAGCATGTTTGACGGCGCTTATCTGGGTGATGCTCTGCCTGGATGTGATTCTCCGTAAACAGTGGATTGAACGAGAGAAGTTGAGTTATCCCATCGTCCGATTGCCGCTTGCTATGACACAGTCTGACGGTCGCTTCTTCAGGTCCAATATGATGTGGATCGGACTTGCGATTGCCGGTGGCATCAATCTGATCAACGGTCTGCATGTGTTATTTCCTTCCGTTCCGGCCGTTCCGGTGCGGCAGGCAGAAATCGGACACTATTTCACCGAAAGGCCCTGGTCGGCTATCGGGTGGACGCCCCTTTACATCATGCCCTTCGCTGTTGGGCTCGGATATCTAATGCCGCTTGAGATGTCCTTCTCGATCTGGTTCTTCTTTCTGTTTTGGAAAGTCGAACGAATCATCGGAAGTGCCTTTGGACTCTTTAGCTGGCCCGGTTTCCCCTATTATGGACCGCAGGGATTAGGAGCTTATTCAGCGATAGCGTTTTTCGCGCTCATTGGCGGACGGCGGCATTTTTATGCCGTCGCACGGAGCATTTTCAAGCCACAACTTGAGGAGGCCAGCGAACCAATGAAATATCGATGGGCTGTGTTTGGTTTCCTGGCAGGTTTAGGCTTTCTGTTGATATTCTCGTATCAGGGTGGGATGGGTATCTGGATAGCCGTGCTCTATCTGCTGATCTACTATCTCTTGGCGATAAGCGTAAGTAGAATTCGTGCAGAAGTCGGTCCACCCACACATGAGATGTTTCAGCAGACTCCACATCATTTTCTCACACATGTGTTTGGTACCCGACGTCTGTCTGCTGCCAGCTTAACGATGATGACGCTGTATGTTTCATTCAATCGCGGCTACAGGGCTCACCCGATGCCCCATACCCTCGAAGGCTTTAAGCTGGCACAGGAGTCCAACATGAACAGCCGCCGACTGCTTTGGGTGATGGTGTTGACAACCATAGTGGGAATTCTGGTGGCTTTCTGGGCGTATCTTGTGATTGCGTACAAAGTAGGAGGCGATCCCTACCAGCTTGCAGCTTCTCCCTACGGATATGGATTTAAGGTCTTGCAGAACTGGCTCTATTATCCTTCGGAGACAGATGGATATGCCACCGTCTCCATGGTCGGGGCATTCCTCTTTACAGGAATCATCTGGTGGTTGCGACGCGTATTCCCCTTCTGGCCCCTTCACCCAGCAGGTTATGCGATTGCAAGCAGCACCTGGACGGTTGGCATGCTGTGGTTTTCCATATTTGTTAGCTGGGCTATCAAGAGGATACTACTGAGATTGGGTGGTATCAGCCTCTACCGTAAGGCGTTTCCTCTCTTCCTGGGGCTACTCCTGGGAGAGTATCTTGTGGGCGGAGGTTGGGTGGTCATTGGAGTGCTGTTTGACATACAGGTCTACTCGTTTTATCGATGAAGGGCAGAAAGCCCTGCACACATAGCCGATGCAGCTATTGGAATGAGATGCGAAAGGAGACAGTATGTATGATGTCGTGATAAGAAATGGCACCGTTATGGATGGGACAGGATCGGCTGGGTACAGAGCGGATGTTGCCGTCGTAGGTGATACCATTGCTGCTGTGGACAACCTGCCGGCCAACACAGGGAAACTTGAGATCCGTGCAGATGGGAAGATAGTCTGTCCCGGTTTCATTGACATCCACACGCATACGGACACGTCATTGCTAGTGGATCCGCGGGCTGAAAGTAAGGTTCACCAGGGTGTGACGACTGAGATCGGCGGCAACTGCGGTGGTTCTGCTGCACCGATTGGCGGCGACTCGCTCAAGCAGATGCAGGAATCCGTTAAGAAATATGGCATTGAGGTGGATTGGCGAGATCTGGGCGAGTTTCTGGGGAAGCTCGAGGATGCACAGATCGGTGTCAACTACGCCACATTTGTGGGAAATGGCACGATTCGCAGCCTTGTGATGGGGCTCGGAGAGCGGAAACCCACCGAGGTTGAGGTGGAAAAGATGAAGGCTGAAATGGCCAAAGCCATGAAGCAGGGGGCGATGGGGCTATCAACAGGTCTGATCTATACCCCCAGTTTGTATGCAGATACCGATGAGATCATTGAACTGGCGAAAGTAGCAGCGGGACACAACGGCATCTATGCGACTCATATCCGAGGGGAAGGAGAGACGCTCTTCGATGCGATACAGGAAGCCGTCACCATCGGTGAGCAAGCGCAGATCGGTGTCGAAATTGCTCATCTAAAGGCCAGCGGCGAAAAGAATTGGGGGAAAGCAGCGCGGGCACTGCAAATGATAGACGAAGCACGAGATCGGGGCGTCGATGTGACCGCCGACAGATACCCTTATCTGGCTGGTAGCACGGGCCTGGCTTTTCTCTTACCCACGTGGATCAAGGACGGTGGCACTGAGATGATGGTG
>JAJRTO010000322.1 GCA_024278235.1 Candidatus Poribacteria bacterium | reverse complement strand
GTTGTGATCTCCTCAGCCACACACACTCATGCACCGATCATTGCAGAGGCGGATGCGGCTGGCAAACACATCTTCTGCGAAAAACCGATCGCTCTCCACCTGGACAGAATCGACCAGGCCCTATCCGCAGTGGAAAAAGCCGGTGTCAAACTCCAAATCGGTTTCAATCGCCGTTTCGACGCCAATCATCATCGGGTGCGCCAGGCGGTGGAGCAGGGGGAGATCGGCAAACCGCACTTACTTCACATCGTCAGCAGAGATCCGACGCCGCCTCCCATTGAGTATGTCAAAGTATCCGGCGGTATCTTCCTCGATATGATGATCCACGACTTTGATATGGCCCGTTTCCTCATTGGCAGTGAAGTAGAGGAGGTCTACGCCGCTGCTGGGGTTATGGTGGACCCTGCCATCGGAGCCGTTGGTGATCTCGATACAGCGATGGTGATACTGAAATTCACAAACGGTGTCCTCGGCACCATCGATAACAGCCGCCAAGCGGTTTATGGCTATGACCAACGGGTAGAGGTGTTCGGCAGTGGTGGGAGCATCCGAACGGATAATAACTACCCTAATACTGCCATTCTCAGCAGTGCCCGGAGTGTTCAGCGTGATCTGCCACTCAACTTCTTCATGGAACGCTATGCCGAAAGCTACGTCGTTGAGATGTCCGCTTTCGTGGACGCTGTACTCAACGACAAATCCACCCTCGTTACTGGGCACGATGGTCGGATTTCGCTGGTGATGGGCTTAGCTGCCCGAAAATCCTACGATGAAAATCGACCCGTGCAACTGAACGAAGTGTAATACCAGCATCACAGGAGGAGTGAACATGCATCCTTTCGCAGAATTGACCGTTCCGCAGAGGACTGTAGGCATCCATTGGTTTGAGCAGAACAGTTATGCCATTAAGGATTCACAGGGGACCACTGTTCTGATCGATCCCTATTTTCCTCATAACCGTCCAGCAGACAGGTTTGTTCATACGGACCCACCGCTGGATGAATCCCAATTGCCAACGCAGTATGTCTTGCTGACACACGCACATGGTGACCACACCTGTTCAGAGACACTCGAACGAATCCACCAAAGCTGGCCTGAAGCGAGATACGTGGGCCCCCGGGAGAGCATCCAGAAGATCCTTGAGCAGACAGGGGTGGATTCCAATCAGACGATCACTATCGCCGCCGGGGAGTCGGTCGAACTCGATACCATGATTGTTCACGCCGTGTACGCCAAACCTCCGGCTGGCGATCCGGATACCGGCATCCAACCACCTGACGTGACGCATCTGGGCTACGTCATAAAAGTTGGTGGAACAAAGCTTTACTTCTCAGGCGATGAGATCAACACATTTGCGGATCTCGACGGACTTGTGAAACCCATAGCAGATTTGCATCCTGATATCGGGTTTATCACACTGCATCCGACCGAGGGAGAGTTCCCTTTCATTGACGGCAGCATCCAGATAGCCCAGCGCATCGGTCTCAAGACGGTTGTCCCATCGCATTACGCCTGCTTCGTAAAGCGCGATTACGATCCCCATGAGTGGGCAGATCAAATCCCCCCGGATGGACCGGAACCGTTGATCATCCCTCCGAACTCGCAGGTTGTCTATCGGGTACAGACCGGTTGACGGATGGATCGAGGAGCAAACCAATGGCCGACCGGTTAAGAATCATCGTGATACCTGCAACCGTTGGCGTGGCATCGAATCGCACTGCCAGTATGCGGAAGGGTTCGTTCGATTCGTATCGAAACCGCCGCTGCTAAATCTGTTGACAGAGTGACCACAAACAGGGACCTTTGGAAAAAAGCATGCAACAACAGTACCCTATCCTTGAATTCGACCCGGCAGAGGCGGTTATCGAGCCAAGCCGTGAGATCAAGCCTATCGACATACCGGAACATTGTGTGGTATGTTTCTTCCAGGAGGTCATCGACAAACTGGATACTGAAGATCAGACAAAGCATGTGCACAGCCTGAAAAGTGAGATTGGCGATCATCCGATCTACGAACTGGCAGTAGACGGAACACGTCTCGCAATGTTTCATCCAGGAGTCGGTGCTCCACTCTCAGCCGCTCTTCTGGATGAAGCCATTGCACTCGGCTGCCGGAAGTTCATCGCCTGTGGGAGCTGCGGTGTGCTCGATAACGAGATTGCCGTGGGACGTGTCATTGTACCAACATCAGCGGTTCGTGACGAAGGGACATCCTATCACTATCTGCCGCCTGGCCGTGAGGTCACAGCAGACGCTGCCGGGGTCGCTGCCATTGAAAAGATTCTGAAAGTACACCATTGCGATTACCTTCTTGGCAAGACCTGGACTACAGATGCGTTCTATCGCGAAACGCCCGGCAAAGTTGCACTCCGCAAATCAGAAGGCTGTCTGACTGTGGAGATGGAAGCTGCTGCCTTCTTCGCTGTGGCACAGTTCCGGGGGGTTGCTTTCGCTCAGATACTCTATGGGGGGGATGACGTGAGTGGGGAAACCTGGGACTCCCGACGCTGGGATGGACGAACCAGCGTGCGGGAGAAGCTGTTCTGGCTCGCAGCAGAGGCGTGTGTGAGGTTATGAGAAATCGGGAGATCCCCATGTGTTCTCCTGCAACATATGGATT
>JAJRTO010000321.1 GCA_024278235.1 Candidatus Poribacteria bacterium | reverse complement strand
GCAACACTATGACTTGGTGATTACGGATGTGCGTATGCCTCGTATGAGCGGATTGGAACTTGTCAAGTATCTCAAACGACATGGACGCGACGTTGGCCCCGAAATCATGCTAATGACGGCTTATGCCACAATTGAGGATGCGGTCGAGGCCATACGTATGGGAGCCTATAACTATATCCAGAAACCTTTCGATTCCGTAGAGCAGTTTGAATTGGAAGTCGAGAGGGCACTCGAAAGAAGCCGGCTACTGCGGGAAAATGAGCAGTTGCGGCAAGAGGTCGAAAATACACGTGCCTTCAGGACGATCATCGGCAACAGCAAGAAGATGGAGGAAGTCTATGATCTGATCGACGCCGTGGCACGTACGGACACAACGGTCCTCATTCTTGGTGAGACGGGTACTGGCAAGGAATTGGTCGCGAGAGCAGTCCACCAGAACAGCAACCGTAAAGATCATCAGTTTGTTGCCGTGAACTGCGGCGCATTGCAAGAAACACTGTTGGAGAACGAACTGTTCGGACATGAAAAAGGGGCATACACAGGGGCTGATCATCGAGGAATTGGCCGCTTTGAGTTGGCAAACCGTGGGAGCATTTTCCTCGATGAGGTGGGGGATGTTAGTTTATCTATCCAGGTAAAACTTCTCAGAGTCTTGCAGGACGGTGAATTCCAGCGTGTTGGTAGTCCAGAGACAATCAAGGTGGATGTCCGAGTGATCGCTGCTACAAATATTGCGTTGTAAGAGGCTGTGCAGAGCGGAGCGTTTCGGCGCGATCTATACTATCGATTGAATGTCGTATCCATTGCACTTCCTCCCCTCCGTGAGCGCGAAGGGGACATCCCTTTGCTGGCAAACCACTTTCTTCAGCGGTATGGCGTCGATAAGACATTATCCAGAGATACAATGCGTTATCTGTGCAATTATCATTGGCCCGGCAACATCAGAGAATTGGAAAACGTCATTGAACGAGCCTGTGTATTGGCCCGGAACAACGAACTGATCCTGCCGGAGCATCTGCCCGATGTCCTCCTGAATGGACTGGGAGCCCAACTTCCAATCGGCGGAAGGCATTCACTCGAAACCATCGAGAAACAGCATATCCAGGCCGTTCTCGATGAGACAAATGGCATTATCAAACATGCCGCTGAAATACTTGGCATTGATCGGTCCACGCTCTACAAGAAGATCGAAAAATATGAATTACGTAAGACAGCATGATCCCGTAAAGTTTTCTGTGGTGTTTTCCGACATCCGATGTAGTAATTCGCAACATACCCCCGCTGATCAGACGTGGCTTGAGAATTCCGAGATCATGTTTCATCGGATGCTGGATTCTACAACACGCCGAGTAAAGTACCCAGAGTTAGAAAATGCACGGACTTGGACGCATCGAAACCTGCTCAGAACTTCTGGGTGGCGACTCGGATACCAAGTTACTTCAGGAATCGGGCAGTGATCGTGAGGGGAACACGAATTGCAGTTGTTCTTGTCAGATCTCGTTGTTGCTATTTATTGTGCGGTTTAGACACCGCTTCTAAGTTCTGGCTCCTGAGTTCTCGAAATGAAGGTGCTATTCTGAAATTGAAATCTGCTCGAGGGATTCCCAATGCCATCTTATACATATCGTGCGAAAAATAAGAAGGGTAAAACTCAGCGCGGTGTCATTGAATCTGAGTCGGAACGGGCAGCCGTTCAGCGATTAAGGCAACAAGGTCTCATGGTAATGTCCATCCATAAGGGGCGGCGGAAGACTAAATCGAGTGCCAACGGGGCCTCCGGTGATGGTTCTTCTGCAAAGGATTTTTCGTGGAAAGAGATACAGCTCTTTAAGCCGAAGGTCAAGCTCAAGGATATCATGGTCTTCAGTCGCCAGTTTGCCACGATGATCAGTGCAGGGCTCGGGATATCTGCCTGTCTCAACATTCTGGCAGAACAGAGTGCCAATCCAACACTGCGTGAAGTGATTGAGGAAATCCGTAATGATGTCGAAAGTGGTGTTGCACTCAACGAAGCCTTTGCGAAACACTCGAAGATTTTCCCGGATCTCTATATCAATATGGTACGTGCTGGCGAGTCGAGTGGAGCCTTGGAGAGCGTCCTCGATCAACTCGCGATATTCCTCGAAAAGCAGCAGCGTCTGCGGGGACAGGTAAAATCTGCGATGTTTATGCCTTCGATGATCCTTGGATTTGCCATCCTGATGAGCTTTGGGCTTGTTACCTTTGTCGTTCCTCGTTTCGGCGCAATGTTCCTTGAGATGGGGAAGGAACTTCCAGCTCCAACGCAAGCTCTCTTGAATCTGAGCAAGGGGATCCGTAGCCCAACGGGGATTCTTGCCTTTCTGATCATTGGCTTCGCCGTCGTCGGTCTCAAACAGTTCATCAAGACTTCGAAAGGACGCATGCTGTGGGATCAGCTCAAGCTGAAGATGCCTATCTTCGGTGAGATTACGGTCAAGGCTGCGGTGGCACGATTCTCCAGGACTCTGGTATTGTTACTTCACGGTGGTGTACCTATCCTGGAATCTATTGCCATTGTTGGAAACACATCGGGTAACATGGTCATTGCCAGGTCTATGCAGCATGTGAGAGCACGACTCAGTGATGGCGAAGGGATCGCAGGCCCCCTCTCAGAAATCAAGGAATTTCCACCCATGGTCACGCAGATGATCGCTGCCGGAGAAGAGACGGGGGCTATGGAAGCAATGCTCAGCAAGCTTGCTGACTTTTACGAAGAAGAGGTCGAGCGCGCTGCAGAACAACTTACATCGATGGTGGAACCTGTGATGGTGGTTCTCATCGGACTGATCGTTGGTGGAATCATGATATGCCTCTATCTGCCTGTCTTCGACATGGCGGGGGGCGTCTAGGAGGGAAACAGGAATGTGGGCGATTGAGACGAAAGCACTCACAAAGACGTATACGCAAGGTAGAATCTTCAGGAAACCCATTGTCGCTCTCGATCATCTTGATCTTCAGGTTGCTCCAGGGGAGATCTTCGGGTATATCGGACATAATGGCGCGGGTAAGACCACCACATTCAAACTGATCCTGGGACTGATCCAACCGACGTCAGGGGATGCGTGGATTCTAGGAGAATCTACGAAGCGTGTCGAAACACGCCACAAGATCGGCTTTCTACCGGAGCAACCCTACTTCTATGAATACTTGACGGCAACACAGTTCCTCGATTTCTACGCACAGCTTTTTGGCATGGACCGCTCATTGAGAAAACGACGTATTGCCGAATTACTAGATATCGTTGGACTGTCACATGCTGTATCTACGGCACTTCGCCACTTCTCGAAAGGTATGCTACAACGTATCGGTCTTGCGCAGGCTTTGATCAATGATCCCGAGGTCATTGTTCTGGATGAACCGATGTACGGACTAGATCCAGTAGGGCGTAAAGAAGTCAGAGACCTCATTCTGAACCTGAAACAGCAAGGAAAGACGGTGATCTTCAGTTCCCATATCCTGGCAGATGTGGAGATGATCTGTGATCGAGTCGCCATCCTGTCACAGGGACGTTTGCAGCGCGTCGAGAAAACAGGCGGCCTCTTTGAGAAAAGCCAGAGACAGTATGAACTGATCGTTCGGGATTTGGATGAGCATGCTTTCTCGGAACTTCGCAAGCTGGCGTTAGAAGTCCGCAGACAGATGGAAGGCGTTGTGCTCATCATTCCAGATGAAGCGACCACCGAGATCGCGCAGGCTGTCATCCGAGAGCACCACGGGAAGTTGGTTGCGCTCACCCCGCGTACTCCATCACTCGAATCGCTCTTCATCGATGAAGTACGAGGGGATGGGTTACGGGGAGATCACAAAACTCAGAAAAAAACAGGTACGAAGGAAAAAGCAGCATGAAGAAAATCGGTGCCATTTGCCTGAACACATTCCGTGAGGCTGTCAAAGATAAGGTTTTCTGTAACCTCCTCTTTTTTGCCATCCTGGTCATTGGGCTTTCAGTATTGATAGGCAACCTCGCTATCGGCGAAGATGAACAGGTCATCCAGGATATCAGTTTGGCTGCCATGTCACTGTTCGGCGTGTTGATCGCTGTGATGGTGGGGATCAGCCTCGTATATAAAGAGATTGACCGCCGGACCATCTATACGGTGATCACCAAACCGATTCGCCGCTATGAATTTCTACTGGGAAAATATCTGGGATTATTGTTAACGCTGTTGATCAATGTAGGTGTGATGACCATCGCCTTGTTCCTGGTCATACGACTTCAGGGATACACGTTCAATCTGGAGATCCTTTGGGCCATCGTCCTGATCTTCTTTGAATTAGCCTTGATCACAGCCATCGCGATCTTGTTTTCAACATTTGCTTCACCTGCAATGAGTGCAGCGTTTACCTTCTGCTTTTACCTGATCGGCCATCTAACGCAAGATCTTTTGCAAGCAGGACGGGAATCGCAGAGCGTTATGTTTGCCAATATGAGCCGTTGGCTTTATTACCTGCTCCCCAACCTGGATCTCTTTAACATTCGGGGCGAAATGGTGCGTGCGATCCCAGTCAGCATGCAATACATCACTTACTCCATATTCTACGGGGTATTGTATGCATCGGCCCTGCTACTACTCGCGATGCTTATCTTCCAGCGGAGAGAGTTCAATTGAGTTGATCACAGGATTGGATTTTGACAAAACGATGCGTCGACGACTTTTCATATTGCTAATCATCGCTTGTGCGGTGCTCATGGTCCTCGCGATACACCAAACCCAACAACGAGCAATGGCTTCCCGCATCTATGCGAACATGGGCGAGAAGTTACTCTACCTGCCCTCCGGCAAGTTCATCAAGCAGGCATCTCTCGGTATGGATGCAGCCATCGCAAGTTTGCTGTGGGTCCGTGCTGTGATCTACTTTGGCACCCACTATACCACAGATAAGGATTATCGTTGGTTAGCGCATACACTGGATGTGACGACGACACTCGACCCAGGGTTCCGTCGGGCTTATCGTATCGGAGGGATGCTACTCTCCCTGGAAGCAAATCACGTCGATGACAGTATCAAGCTCCTGGAGAAGGGCATCGAGAACAATCCTGATGACTGGACGTTGTACGCGGCTCAGGGATTCAACTATTTCTATTTCAAAGAAGATAAAGAGAAAGCAGCGGAGTATTTCACACGCGCTGCCAGGATTCCGGGAACTCCGAATCATATTCAGCGATTGGCGGCTCGCATGTATGCCCAGACAGGTAAACTCGATATGGCGATGAGTTATCTGGAGTCGCTTGCAGAGGAAACGCAGGACAAAACGGTTCGTGAGGCGCTTGTCAACCGATATAAGGAGCTGTTGATTGAGAAACATAAACAATGGCTCGAAACGGTGATACAGGACTATCAAGAGCAATTTGGAGAACGTCCGCAAACCCTGGAAGCACTGGTATCCGCAGGGCTCATTCACCAACTTCCCCCGGAACCTTTCGGCGGGAAGTATATCATTCACCCAGACACCGGTCAATTACAGAGTACCAAAGAGGATCTCAATTGGCCGTAGATAAGCATTCATTGACGAGTTATGAGTCATCTGATTGAATCGAAGGATACACTTTCCCTTCTACCCAAGTGAGCATTTTTTCGTGGAAGGAGTTTGACATGCAACGGATTCAGAATCAGCGAGGATCGACCATGATAGAAGCGATTGTAGCTTCCTCAATCCTCCTGTTGGTATCATTGATCACAATGGGGATGTTCGTTGGGGGATATCGTAACACGGCTACCTCCGGACGTCTGACTATCGCCGTTAATCTTGCCCGTGCCCAACTGGAACTCATTCGTAGTACACCTTTTCAGGAGATTCCGGCGAGTTTCCCTGCAAACGAAGGCACTCCGGGCACATTGACAGAACTCCCTGAAGGACAATGGTTTGTTTCCTATCCTGAAGGTACGAGTGGTGATCCACTGGCAGTCAAGTTGACAGTTCGGTGGACTGAAGACGAGGTATCCCATGAAATTGTGCTGGATACGTTGATCGCCAACACGGATCTATAAGTCACCGGAAGTCAGATATCAGGAGGAAACAGATGCTTAACTACATTCTAACCCGCTGGCTACATCGTCAGGAGGGTGGTTGGACGTTGTCTCAACTCATCATGGGACTGGCGATCTCAGCTATTGGCATCGGATCCGCCTTCGCGTTGCTTGGTATAGGCCAACGACACACCCAGCGTGGTGAAGTGGTAACAGGATTGCAGCAGTATACCCGTACTGCCATTGAATGGTTGTCACGTGAGCTACGAGAATCGGCTGTGGATTCGATCGTGATCTCGGGAGAGAACAGTTCAGCGATTGCTTTTGCTTCGGCCCGGGATGCCAGCTCAAAATTCACACTGGATGAAAACGGACGTCCTCAGTGGCAGCAGGCGATTGTCTATTATCTGAAACCGGGGACTGCGGACCTTTATCGCTACACGGTCAGTAAAACAAACTGGTCACAGAACTTTAACCCAGACACCGTTATTCAAGAGACACTCGGTGAGAAGATCGGTAGAGAAATCTCACAATTGTCATTCACATTGAATGCTCCTTTACTCACAGTTACCCTTGAAACCACCCAGGAGACAAAGTCAGGAGCAGTCGCTCAGAATCGTCTGACGACAAACATAATGGTACGTAATCGACTATAGGCATCCCGGAGTAAATTAGCATTCCGGAGTAAAATAGCGTTCAGGAGGGTAAAGGAGAGGTTCTATGTCTGTCAAAATGGTGAATCAACGAATCAACAAGTATTCTCTCGTTCGTCTGATCACCCATTCATCCAGAGGATCCGCTCTTCTGGCTGTGTTGGCTGTGGCCGGAATATTGGGGATCCTGGGATTCGCCTTCCTGAGCAAGGTGAGTAGTGAACAGCGCCATGCAGGGCGTTGGCGGAGAGCGACTCAGGCATTCTACCTGGCAGAAGCAGCGATCAGCAAAGGTGTGAATCTTCTCCAGGAAGAAGCGATCACAGAATTCCCTTACACAGAGACCGATGTCTCCTTTGGAAGTGGGGAATATAGTCTGACCATTGAACGAGAGCAGTCCGGACAGGAGGATGGAACGTCCGGTGATCATGACGACCATGACAGCGACCATGGCGATGACGACCATGACAGCGACCATGGCGATGACGACCATGACAGCGACCATGGTGATGATGACCACGGCTGTGATCATGGCGATGACGACCATGACAGCGACCATGGCGATGATGACCACGGCTGTGACCATGGCGATGACGACCATGACAGTGACCATGGCGATGATGACCACGGCTGTGACCATGGCGATGATGACCACGGCTGTGATCATGGCGATGACGACCATGACAGCGACCATGGTGATGACGACCACGACAGTGACCATGGTGATGACGACCATGACAGCGACCATGGTGATGACGACCACGACAGTGACCATGGTGATGACGACAGTGACAGTGACAGCAGTGGTGCCTATGCCGTTGACCTTTATACGATTACGGGCGAGGGTGAAGTTGGAGGTGTTAAGAGATCGGTGCAGGTGCGCCTGCGCGAAGATACTTTCCTGCGTTTCGCAAGGTTCGTACAGAGTTCAAACCTCTCCTATGCCCGCAATGCGGTGCTTTCCGGAGATGTATGGACCGGCGTTGATCTGAGGCTCACCGGTTATCCTGTGACCTTCATGAGAGATGTGAGTGCGAGGGGCAGAATTCAGAACAGAAGCAATGGTATTTTCCATGGAAGTGTCACTGAAAATGCGACTCCTATCGATCTGCAAACGGCTGTCAATCTGAACTACTATAAAAACCTGGCTCAGGGGAATGTTGCCGATCAGGGTGTGGGAATATACAGTAGCACTCATAGCACGATCAACCTGGACTCGTTCGACTTCAGTGGCAGCACTCCGAAGTATAATGGTTCTTCCTTGGGCTCCGATTTCAATGGGGTGGTGTATGTCAGCGGTGATGCCTATGTGGAAGGAACTCTCCACGGAGGTTCCATCACCATTATCGCAAGTGATGATGTTGTGATCACCGGCCATATCCGCACCGGGTGCACGGGTAATAGTTACACACAAACGAATCCACCAACGGTGTTTAATTCAGCTCAAGGGCAGACGCAAACCGCCACGGTAGACATCGATGATCTGATCACCACGAACACTCCCGTCGTGCGTATCCGCACTTCGGGGCGTAAGTGGAACAAGATCAAAGGGGAACTTTTGGCCAATGGCCAGGTTATCTCAACAACCTATCTGATCCGTGAGTCGGGCTCACCGGATGAACAGATGGCGACATTTAGCAACTTCACCGTAAATCCCTCAGGATACTCCTACAGTGTAAAGTTGTACTATCAGTCGAGCGGTACCGGCTCCAATCCAACCTGGATTCGAGTCTATGATGGCAATCCTGTCAATCTGGGACTTGTTGCTAAGGACACCATCTATATCGATTCTCAAACACCACGGCAGCTCGTGGTAGACGCAGCTCTGCTGGCGAGGGATGGGAACTGGCGAGCGCTTGGAAGTAGTAGCTCTCATCCCTCTGGCTTCGACGGTTCATGGGTGTTGACGATCAACGGACCGATCATCACGCGAGTCGGTGGGTCGGCAGGGCCCTGGTCGTCTTATGGTGTTCGTCGTTACAACCATGACGAGGATATCGTTGACTACTCACCGCCATATTTCCCAGTGCCTCTGGGTGGATGGCAGCGAATCTATTGGAAAGAGATCTTGCCGAAGGATATCAGTTAGCTGTAGGTGGTTCGTGGTTAGCTGCACGGCTGACCACGAACCATTGACGACAACAATGATCCATGGAGGGGAAAATCATGCCACAATCGACGCCCAGGCGTTCCAACCTTGTATTCACCACCATTTTCATCAGCGCTATTGCATTGTTGCTGGTCTTAGTCATTTCCATCTGGCGTGATGGGCAAGAGGTCACCCAATGGGAACCAGCATACCAGCAGATAAGTGAACCTGCGAATAGTCGTACATCCGGCCGTTTATCGACTTCCCCTCTGACCCGTTCCTCCTCACGATCTTCTACTGATAGGCTATTCAAACCTGCTCCGGATCTTGAGCCCGGTAGAACGAGGAGTCATGGAGAATGAGGATGCGCAAGAGTTTACGTGAAAGATTACTGGAGGCACTGCGCCGGGATAACCAGCTTACAGAGGAACAGATTGAAGCGGTCAATGAAGTCTGGCGCAATCAAGGTGGGCAAATAGAAGATATCCTCCTGGAGATGAACCTGGTCGAAGAGGATGTACTACTCTCCTATCGTGCAGAGCAGCTCAACGTGACCGCGCTGAACGTCAATCCTGCTCATATCAGCCCTGAAGCACTGGAACTCGTTCCGGAAGATATGGCTCGTCGTTACGAAGTGATCCCGATTTCATGTACGGACACGGTGCTTACTCTGGCGATGGAGAACCCACGAGATATCCGGACCATCAATGAACTGGAACGCCGCATTGGCAGAGCCATCTCCCCCGTGTTAAGCAGTCGGCGCCAGATCCTGGAAGCTATCGAGCGATGCTATCGTGAAGACGAGACGATGAGTGAGTGGCTCAAGGAACTCGACGATGGAGCCACAGTAGAACTCATCAAGGAGAAAGAAGAAGAAGAAGTTGCACTCGAGCAGATCGCGGAAGGTCCTGTCGTCAAACTGGTGGATGCCATTATTCGGGGTGCCATTGAACAGAAAGCCAGCGATATCCATATTGAACCTTATGAGAAGGATCTTCGTATCCGCTACCGCCTGGATGGCGTCCTTCAGGAAGTAGAATCGCCTCCCCGCAAATGGCATGCAGCAATGATCTCACGGATCAAGGTCATGTCGGATATGGATATCGCTGTGCGCCGTCGACCCCAGGATGGACGCCTGAAGATCCGTATGGGCGGACAGGATGTCGATATCCGTGTCTCAAGCCTACCGACCGTATATGGTGAGAAAATCGTCATGCGTGTGTCAAACCGTGATCAGGCTTCGCTCAGTCTCGATAAGCTCGGGATGCCCGATGATATACTGGAACGCTACATTCACATGACAGAACAACCCTACGGTATGATTCTGGTCACGGGGCCCACAGGAAGCGGAAAAACTTCAACGCTTTATGCGACGCTCAATCGGATCAACAAGCCGGAACTCAATATCATCACCGTGGAAGAACCGGTGGAATATGTTGTCCATGGCCTCAATCAGGTGCCGATCAACTCCAAAGCAGGATTGACTTTTGCGACATCCCTACGATCCATTCTGCGTCAGGATCCTGATGTCGTGATGGTCGGCGAAATGAGGGATAAGGAGACCGCGCAGATAGGGGTCGAGGCCGCTCTGACGGGGCATCTTGTCTTCACAACGTTGCACACAAATGATGCACCAAGTGCGTTAACGCGCCTGATGGATATGGGAGTGGAGTCTTTTTTGATATCCGCCTCTGTCAGTTGTATCGTTGCGCAGCGTCTCGTGCGCGTACTGTGTGCAAGCTGTAAGTCGCCATATCAGGCACCGCCAGAGCTGTTGAAAGAACTTGGATTACCGACGGACAAACGCTTCATCTTCTACAAGAAGGGCGGATGTCCTTTTTGCCGTGATACCGGATATCAAGGGCGAACGGGTATCTACGAAGTCCTGTTTATGGATGATACACTCAGGGGTCTCGTGCTGGAGTCCGCCGATGCACGGACCTTGCAGAGAACAGCTATTGAGCATGGTATGAAATCCCTACGTGATAATGCTGTTGAGCGCATCATTGACGGAATCACAGATGTGGAAGAAGCCTTCCGTGTCGTGCAGGATCAGCCTTAAGGGGGCCGGAATGTTTGGAAGATCGAAATCCATACTGGGCATCGATATTGGGGCACACTCCGTTAAACTTGTTGAGCTGATCGTTGTCAAAGGTGAACCGATGATACTCCACGGCACCCTCATCCCTATCCCCCCCGGGGAACCCGATTACGACGTTGCTCAACAGATACGCACTTACCTCGAGAACCATCATATAAAGACAAAACAGGCGGTTATCGCTCTGCCGGCGTCCTCAGGAGAGTCGGGTGATAGTGGTACCGTCGTGTGGCAAATCCTGGAGCGGCCCGAAATCCCACAAGATGTAAAGCGCAAAGATCTGCTCGACACGATCTCGTTTGAGTTAGAGGATTTTATCTCCTATGATCCCGAGGAAGCTGTGTACGATTGTCAGACATTGTATCCATGCTCCAATGGCGAAGGATCGTGGGTGCTGCTGGTCATTGCCCACCGGGATCTCGTTGAGCAGCGCATCAGAATCGTACGGGAGGCAGCCCTGCAGCCGCTTGCCGTCGATCTCGATTTCTTCGCTCTTGAGAGACTCGCGGAATACACAGGTCAGTTGAACAAGCGGAACCAGGTTCTACTCATGGATATTGGTGAGAGTAAAACGGCCGTTGGATTCTATCAGTGGAATCAACTCCAGGCCATCTTTGACTTCCACGCGGGTGGCCGCAATATCAGTACGGAACTCCAGCGAAATCTCGA
This sequence comes from Candidatus Poribacteria bacterium, assembly GCA_024278235.1. Taxonomy (GTDB): domain Bacteria; phylum Poribacteria; class WGA-4E; order JAJRTO01; family JAJRTO01; genus JAJRTO01. The sequence continues at coordinate 173 of JAJRTO010000321.1, read as the reverse complement.
TTTCGATCCTCTACAGGCAGAGGAAGCCAAGCACCATCAGGTGTGGATCGAGCATGTTGGGGATGTGGAGGAAGAGGGGGATAGTTTCATCGAGGCGATCTCAGCCCTCGGCCCCCAGGCTGGCTATCTGGGAAGTGCTGGAACGTGGCGGGTTGATACTGCGATTGAGAACG
>JAJRTO010000320.1 GCA_024278235.1 Candidatus Poribacteria bacterium | reverse complement strand
GTTTGCGGGTTTACGGGTTTGCGGGTTTGTAGGTTGGTATTCCGAATCCTGGGGATGCCGAGAAGTCTTTCCGTGTCTTCCGAGGATTCCGCGCGTTTCGTGATTCAATTGCGCAGAAAGGAGGTAGGCCGTATGCAAGTCACAAGGATTAGCCTTTGTTTCTTGCTGCTTCCCGCACTGGTCTGGGCGGGGACGTGGCGGGATGATTTTGAGGATGGGGATTTCGAGGGATGGACTCAGTTGGGAAGAGGGCATTGGCATGTGGAAAATGGAGAGTTGGTGTTTCAGGCCCAACAATCGCCTAGCGCCCTATTGATAGGACAGGACAATTGGCAAAATTACACGATTCAAGCCCGAGTCAAATTGGTAGCTCATCAGCGAACCAACTGCTGTGGAGAAGCAGCATTCCTAACCCTACGGAGAAACGTCTCAGCAGGGTATTTCTTTCTCATAGGAACCTGGCAGCTCAGTCCCAAGCAGGTGTACGCCTTCTATACGGTTCCGGACAATATATGGCCTCGCATTTTGAAAACCGTTCCCTTCGAGTGGCAGCTTAACACATGGTATGAACTGAAGATGGTAGCTGACGGTAATAAGTTTGTCGGCTATGTGGATGGACAAAAGCTTCTCGAATTTGAGGATTCACGCTATCGGGCAGGTAGGATCGGCATCGGTGGTGCTTACAATACCTTGATCGCGCATTTCGACGATGTGGTCATCACCGGGCCTGACGTTCCCGATGGGGGACCAGGAGCAGCCGTGCATCCGGAACGCAAACTCGCCACGACGTGGGGGCGGGTGAGGAAGGTGCAGTAAGGCTTGAGCAGGGAAAACGAACTCAGGCGACATAGGCCTCAATCGGCACTTGAATGGCATCTGCGGGAAGCGCATGCTGCTCATAAATCTCTCGGAATCGCTCTTCAATCCGAAGCAGCGAGTCCCCAGGATAGTAACGTTCTCCGCAGTGCAGGCATACCTCACAGGGCACATCGCGGACAATCAAGTACTTTCCCTGACGCCGATAGATATATTCAACGGTACGCTTGTCAAAGTCGCTGCTACCGCAGACGTAACATACGTTCTTTGAACTCATGACGATCTCCTCCGCGTCCTGGGATCAACAAATTTGGGTGGCCTGGGAATATAGACAGTAATAATGACGACAGCGTCTTTTCGCCACCCGCATACAACGTGAATCGGTTTATTTCCGGCATACCCAAGGATGAGACAGCTTTCACCGCGCCCGGTATCAGGATAATACTCCAAAATCTCGCCGTTTAGGAGAGCCGAGCGTATCTCAGCAATGCTGATGTCCTCATCCGCTGCCGCTTGATCGGCGTGATGGCTGATAAGCCATTTGCCATTCTCAACCCTGGTTCGGATAGTATCGATGTTCACAGACAACCTCTCGCTTTCCGCGAACGCATGGGAAAAGCACTTCTGTGATTCTTGCTATGACGATAAATCCAGCATGAAGTTCGAAGCGTCTCGTGAGAACGATTGTAACATAAGCCTGACTCGGTTAGCAAGGTGGCTTGTGGGTCCATCGGACATCTGTTCTACGTGTCCGTACGAATGCCTCGAACCCTGCCGGGTTTAGAGAGACAAGGAGGTATTGGGTGCGAACATGGACAACGGTGTATCTGGTTTTGCTCTTCCCGCCCGCTCTGCTCTGGGCGGGGACGTTGGTGGACGACTTCAGCGATAAAGGCCTGGATGGGTGGATGCCCATCAGTGCCGTGGAGAGGATCGTCCAGGGAAGGGAATGATGTCCCCGGCCAATACTTATCAGTGACTCCCCAGGCGAAGCTCGCCATCACCTGGGAACAGATAAGGGGGATGCGATGAAATTGATAGCGGTCACGAGTCTGTTGTTGATCGCCTTACCTACGTTCGCCGGGACTTTACGGGACGATTTCAATGACGGAGACATCGAAGGCTGGCAGCCGACGTTCGCCAAGAATCCAGAGAATTCCATATGGGAGGTGGTTAAAGGGGTGCTCATCGGCAGACGTGTTTCAGGGTGGGCTGCGGACCTGGTCGTGGGCGATGCCACCTGGAAGGACTACACCATCGAATTCGACATGAGGGTGACTGAGCGCCTCGCCAATGAGTTCGGGGGCAGGTATCACTACGCGGGAGTGATAGGGCGCTTGCGAGTGGAAAATGGGATTGAAATAGATGCCCTGGGGTTCAACCTGAATTTCAAAGTGCCACCGACGATCTGGAGTTGGGGTTGGCGTAATCAGGCTTTCCTGCATGACGTCCAGACGCCTTTCGACGCAGAGTTAGGCACATGGTATCACATGAGGGCAATTTTCGAGGGGGATAAGTTCGAATGCTACATAGATGGGAAGCGCGTTGCCTCATACGCCAGCAGCGTCCTGCCAACGGGGTTGGTTGGTCTGAGCGTAGGAGGCTGTGTCGCGGAGTTTGACAATGTGGTCATTACAGGCGACGATGTTCCAGATATGAACCTGTCCGTTGAACCTACCGGCAAACTCGCCACGACGTGGGGGCGGGTGAAGGGGGAGTAAAGCACGGGAAAATATCTACAAGAATTCCACGTGATTCCGCATCACTATGTTTGCACTTTTTTCAGTGAAGCCTCAGAAATACTGATACTGGAGAGCCAGAACGATTCTGACAAAGCCAGTGTTCATCAGTGTTCTTCTGAGAACTGCAAAGATAGTGTTTTTGAACAAGGAATAAGGAGGAGCCAGGGCTTTTCCAAAGTTCTAGTGGCCCTTCCCTAGTCTCCTCCATCCGTCGTATTGAACCTGACCGGTAACTACTCGTCTGCGTGCTGCAACTATCTGCATATGGAACGAGGAGGATTTGGGAAATGGGAAGAACACGATCTGCAATATGCCTTGGG
>JAJRTO010000319.1 GCA_024278235.1 Candidatus Poribacteria bacterium | reverse complement strand
CGCCCATTGTAACACATGGCACAGACACACACAACTGGAGAGATTTCTATGGAAAAACCTCTTGCAGACGGATAGTTTAGGGTGCTATCATCTAGCCATTCGCCAAGTCAATGACACCAGACTCTTGCTGACAGCCTATTGGGGGAATCCAACATGTCGGACTACACAGTACGCGCGATCCATTGTGATCATCATGCCAGTGACGAGGAAATACAGCAGAAACTCCGCGAGATCACTGAGCCACTGGAGCGCTCTTGGAATCAGATAGAAAAAGCTCGGAGGATTCTGATCAAATCAAACATGATCTGGCCACCCGATCGCATTCAATATTTTCATGGCCGGCGACGTGAATTGGTCGATGATTCCGTAATGCGGGCGGTTCTGCAACTACTGCATGAGCGTACGGATGCAGAGATCTGTATGATAGACAGCACCTTTGGGAATCCTGAGGATCGACCGGGGCCTTCACTGAACTACCAGCCACTTTTGGATAAATTTGGGGTTCGCTTCATCGATGCAAATGAGCCGCCATTCAAGCTCTATGAAGTGCCCGGCGGAGGGATCATGTTCCAACGTTATCAACTGCAAGCGGAGATAGAAGAGGCGGATGCATTTATTTCCGTGGCAAAGATGAAAAACCATGCCTTTATGGGGATCACTCTCTGTCTGAAAAATCTGTTTGGCCTACCACCAATGCCTCCTCATGGGCGGGTCCGCAGCTACTATCACCATATCATCCGACTCTCCCATGTGCTGCCTGATCTGGGTTTGATTACCAGGCCCTGTCTGAATATCATCGATGGACTGGTAGGACAATCGGGTCGTGAATGGGGTGGTGAGGGGAGGATCGCCAACGCACTGGTGGCAGGGGATCATGTGATCGCTACAGACGCCTGTGGAGCTTGGCTTATGGGACATCAGCCTGCGGCCGATTGGCCAAATCCTCCCTACAAGCGCGATAGAAATCCCCTGCTCGTTGCTGCTGAAAACGGGTTTGGTACAGTGGATCTCGATGAAATTGACTTCGAGACGGAACTGACACCACCACTCGCTGCATTCGACTCCGATGAAGTGGACTCGAAGCAAACCGTCCGAAACTGGCGACAAACCACCTGTGAGCAGGCCCTTTTCTACCAGGAGCACTGCAAAGAGTTGGTTGAGCAATATGCTGGAGAATATATCTTCCTCCAGGGCGGAGAAGTTGTCTGGAACGGTCCCGATCCGTCCAATCTCGGAAGTCGGCGCCAACTCAGTGGTCAACAGAAAGATAGCGCGCTGTGGCTCAAGAAGGTGGATCCGGAAGAAGTCGAAGGAGAACAATTCAAGGTCTACGAGAGGATCTTGACGTCGTTGACTGCTCGTGAGACGGGCTAGTGCAAAACCAGGACGGATAGTTGGACACGTGTGTGTGGCTTCGTGAGTCTGGCAGAACGTTGAACGTTGGAACGTTGAACGAACCCACTAACCCACAAACGCGCCAACTCGCAAACGCGGAAACGGGCGAAGCCCAATCCCCCGCCAACGGGAGCGCAGCGACTCTCGTGGACGCCATCATCGATGACCTGTGGCTCGCTGAATGAGATTTCCATTGATACCTCCAGGCGGATGCGGTAGGATGGGCCCATCCTAGAACGTATACGAGGAGACACACTGATGGGCGAAAGCACGAATTGACCTCGGATCATGGCGAGATGCTCGGGGACCACTTCTTCTTCAGAAAGTGCGAACCGTACGAGGGCTCATCACGGATTCCATTCCTGATTCAGGCTTCGTCCGATCTCGGTTTCAAACGCTCCCTGACATGTTCACAGCCGGTCTGCCTGGAAGACATCCTGCCGACGGTGCTGGAGTTGGCTGGACTGCCGACCCCAGGGGAGTCCCAGGGGCGGCCGACTCTGGGACGGTCGAGAGGACATGCTCTGTGGCGAAATTGGAGTGATGTATCAAGATAGGAGAGCTTCGATATGTACGTTATTCTTGCTCCCGTGACTGTATTGCTGTGCAGTGCATTTCAGGCACAGATCGAAGGCCCCAGTCTGCGCATCGGCGGATGCGGGGGACTGTATCTACTTGCAGAGCCGGGTGAACTGTGGGTGAACATCGCAAAGACAGATTTGCACGGTGGCCGGAGGGATACTCGGCTTCAGGCCATCCTCCTCGGCCCGGACCGTCGTCCCCGGGATCAGGCTGTTATTGAGCGGGATGGTTCCGTGCGGTTGGCAACTGACGTGGATCGGAAGGGGGTGTTCGTCGTTAATGTGACGGTGACTCAGGACCGTTATGGCGAATACGTCAGTTGGGGATTCGACACCAACTGCCCTCGCTATTTGATCGAGACGTCCCGTGGTCACCGCGATGCGAGGCATACGGAACCGATTGTCCTTCGTAACCCTGAAGCTAAGGGGGACATCTGTTTCCTACCACGGTCAAGCCCGTTCCGAATCGAAGTCAGTGATTTGCAGGCAGGTTCGCCCCCTCTCACAGTGTATGATGCGACTGGTGGGCTGAGAGCCAGCCTTTCTGTGGATGACACAGGACAGGCGCAGGCCAACTTTGAAGCCGATGCCTCGCGTGGCAACTCTCCGTGGCGACTCCACCTACCTGTTCAACAAGCAACCGTGAACATTGACGGCGTTACCCGGTGGGAGAAGGACGACCGTTACGCCGACTTATCCCTCTGGTCAACACAGATCGAGAGCTTCTTCCCCTTCCACGATCACCGTTGGATGCTCACGCCTTACAGCCGAACGTTCTACGCGGCCCCGGGGGAGTCGCGTGACTTGACGTTCCGATTGCACAACAATGCCGGACGCCCGGATACTTTATCGCTCCATGTGAAACACCTTAGTGATTGGCGTGTTGACACGGTGGGAACGGTGACGCTTGAACCCGGTGAGACGAAGACGATCACGGTCCACTGTGAACTGCCGAGCGTTGTCTCGACTGATCAACGTTATGAAGCCAGGGTCGTGGTGAACTCCACCCTCCACCCGGAGATGAGCACCTATTCGACCATCGTTGCCCATATCGGTGAGGCTCCCTATGCTCAGCCCCTCAATCTCCCCATCGTCTATAAACCCTACCAACATGAAAACGAGCAGTTCGGTTATGAGCCTGATTATCCTACGGAGAACCAGCTTTACTTCGATACTCATAATCGCCCATCGATCTGGGGATCAGGCGGCGTTCTTCATATGTTGAAAGGGCAAAACTGGTCGTCTGTTCACATATCAGAGGCAACGGTCTCTCAATCCGCTCTATTCACCGGGAAAAGCATCCGTCCTATCGGCACGAAAGTCGCATTTGACGCCGACGATGACATCTACTTGTTGGCCGCCGAGGGAAAAAACGTTGCACTCCTTCACTCTTCCGATGGAGGGAAAACATTCTCAGCACACGTGATCAGAGGTCGCGAGGAACAGCCGAGATCGTGGGACATGGAACAGTTTTCTGGGCACAACATCCATGACGGTCCACCACCGATCCTGCGAACCGTCCAGACTCAAGGGATGGACTCCCGCTACTTCTGGCGACGGGTGAACGACCTCGAACTGTTCGTGCCCCGTAAGGAGGGCGATCAGATCATCATCGGTGATCCCATCCTTCTATCTCAGAAAGCCATCGGCATCGCTTCCCATTCCGGGATTCCATCATCCATCGTCTCACGAGGCGACCGTGTCCACATCATCTGGGGTGAAGCAACGGATCCAGACGAGGAGGTTCCCGGTGTTCCGGCCTACGTTGTCACCTATGATCGGAAGAAGGGGCTGCTGGGAGAACCTGTCTTCGTGGGCTGGGGCCCTCCGGCCAACGATGTGCACAATACGCCAAGCATCACGATAGACAGCGAAGGCTATCTGCACACGCTGACCGGAACACACGGGAGTCCCTTCGCCTATGCCCGGTCACTTGAACCCAACACAGCACACGCTGGGTTTACCGAGCCAGAGTTGGTTGAGGATGAACTCCGCTCGACGTACATCGGATTGGTGTGCGGTCCAGACGATGCCCTTCATCTCGTCTTCCGCGTCTGGGCTCAGGATGGTGTCTACCATCCGACCAGCTACTATGCCAACCTCGGCTATAAGAGGAAGTTGAAGCACGAACCCTGGGGCGAGATGCAACGCCTTGCGGTTGCCCCCTTCAGTGAGTACAGCATCTTTTACCACCGATTGACCATCGATCGGAAGGGACGGCTGTTCGTTTCCTTCGACTATTGGTCCACCTTCTGGTTCTACCGCATGGATCACTCAGGCAATCGGCGCAAAACGATATTCTCGCCGGATGGTGGGAACACGTGGAAGCTGCTGGAAACAAAGGATCTTTGACGGGTAATGTATCCCCATGGGCCGGATCTCGATACGTTCATTGGAGGGGCGTGCTGGGGGAGGATTTGCGGATACCACGAATCCAGGTCCTCAAAAACATTGTGATCGTGAGTTGCCTGATGGCGACAATCGGGATGGCTACTGCCGCTGATTTTTCTCAACTGACAGGCAAAGGAGTTGAAATTATGCTACTATTCTTCCCATGAAGAGAGGACCTCGATCTATCTTGTGAAGGTAAAGCTGCCCTCAGAATAGAGCGTGTGACCTGAATGGACACAGGAGATGTTTCTACAAGTGCACCACCTGTTTGAACACTAGTGCAAGACCAGGACAGATAGTTGGACACGTGCGTGTGGCTTCGTGAGTCTGGAAGAACGTTGAACGTTAGAACGTTGGAACGTTCAACGGAGCCAGGCTCTGGCACAGTGACGCTCGTTTCCTGAACTAAGGTTGTCCAACTATCTCTGCTGAGACTACACTAGGGAGCGGATAACCCGTTGCCTTTGATCCTGCCTCTGAGAGCCTGGCTTGCATAATAGAGGCGTGATTTGACCGTGCCCATCGAACAACTGAGTCGTCCCGCGATGTCCGCATAATCCAATTCTTCATAATATCTCAGAACGAGAACCTCACGGTGTTTGGGCTTCAGAGAATCGATTGCCGTCTTCAACTGAAGCTCATGTTCCTCCTGCTCCAAAATCTCCTGGGGTGAAGGGATCGAGACATCGGGTATCGCCTCATGCAGCTCATAGGTTTCCTCCTCACCGTCCGATGTCTCGTATCTGTATTCCCTGGAGATTGGAATGGTTGGACAGCGTGTGTTTCTGCGGATCTCATCCCGATAGAGGTTCCGTGCGATGTGATATAGCCAAGTTGTGAATTTGGCTTTCGGGATGTAGCGTCCCCTTGCATTGAAGGCTCGAAGGAAAGTCTCCTGCGCCAGGTCTTTGGCGCGTGCTCTATCCCTATGCGATGGGTCGTCGTAAAGAGTTTTGTAAGAAAGCTTCTCCTCGAAATAGGCGATCAATCCTCTCTCATGCCGTCTCATCAGGATGTCGAATGCACGGTTTTGTCCTTGCTTGCACTTCAGCATCAGTTGCTCGCTGGACAAACTCTCCATCCAGTGGTCTCCAATGCAAACGGTGGTCGCCATGCGCTCATCTCAAACTGAAACTGGTATGAGTCGTCCGGCAATAACTCGCTCATGCAGTCCACGAAGCGGATCCGTCGCTCCGCAAAAGGCAGCGTTCGCCAATATGTTCGTCGTCTGCTGAAAAGTAGCAGCAGACAGGAAACTGTCGCTGGCAAGAGCAATTTTCGTGATGCCGAGGATCTGTGACTCATAGGTCGCAGGTTGTCCACCGTTTGCTGTCACCGCCGCGTTTTCTTCCAACAGTCTCGTTCGGCTCACCTGGTCTTCTGCGAAGAACGAGGTGTCGCCCGGATCCAGGATCTTTACCTGCGACAGCATCTGGCGGATGATGATCTCGAAATGCTTCGGATCCACCCGCATTTCCTGCTCAAGATAGATGTTCCGAAGTGCTTTCAGGAGATACTCGTGGAGGACTTCACGCCCCCGCTCTGCAAGTAGCTCCGGCAGTTGGTATTCTCGTCCCTCGACCTGCAAGGTTGCCTCACGACGCGCTTCCAGCAATGCTGATAGCCGGTGGAGACTCCCTATCGGCAATCGGTATGCATGTTCGCCGAATGCCGAAACAGCGATCATCCCGACGGGCATTCCAATCTGGATGGGACCTCCTGTGGCTAAATCGGTTCCGTAGCATTTAGCGCAGACACCGTAAGCGGTCTCGCAGGTGACGGGATTTCGAGTTTTCTCCGTGTTGCAATTTGCCTCCGTGACGAGTACACCGGCCGCCACTGTTGCGAGTTTACGAGACAGATACCCGGAGGATGTGACCTTTGAAACCGTGTCCGCGAGGACCTTTCGACTAGCACGCGCTGCATTGAAGTGTTCTTCGGGTGAAAAGGGGGAGATTTTGTCCATTTGTCCGTTTGTTGTGCCCATCCGGGTGGCGAATCGAAAACCGATCTGCGCGACCTGTTCCAGAAAGGCAATCGCTCTGGCCTCACCATGTTCTGTGCGAACCGATTCGATGATCCCGAAGAGACGATCCCTGTCCAGGGGCTCATTGACATAGGGGTGAGCGTCCTCCAAAAGTCCGTTGAAGAGCACACGCCCGACCGTTGTGTCAATCTCTTCCCCATCCCATTTTACGACGATCCTGTCGTGGAGTCCAATTTCATCGAGTTCGTAGGCGCGTGTTACTTCAGCAGGAGACATTGATACTATGGTCCCCTGGGTAGCCTCATCTCGTGAGAGCGTGAGATAATGACATCCGAGAACCACTTCCGGAACGGGTTGCGCCAGCAGGCATCCGTTCGCCGGAGAAAGGAGGTTCTTATGTGAAAGCATCTGCTCACGGGCTTCTTGCTGAGCTTCGTCCATCAGAGGAACATGAACAGCCATCTGATCGCCATCGAAGTCGGCGTTGAAAGCGCGGCACACCAGCGGATGGATGCGGATGGCCTTTTCATCGATCAGAACGGGCCTGAACGCTTGCAAAGCCCCACGGTGTAACGTTGGAGCCCGGTTCAACAGCACAAACCGATCCTGAACGATTTTATCTAGCATCACCGTTGCCTCAGGACAATTTCCATCGATGAGCTGCTTCGCAACCCGGATATTCGCAGCATGTCCGGACGTTATCAACTCATGGATGAGAAATGGCTCAAACAACCTCAGAGCCATCTCTCTCGGCAAGCCACATTCATCCATCTTGAGTTCCGGGCCTGGGACGATCACAGATCTTCCCGAGTAGTCCACGCGTGTTCCCAGCAGATTGCTCCGGAGGAGTCCGGGCTTCCCTTTGAGTATGTCAGCGAGCGACTGGAGCAGCCGTCCCGCTTCATCACGCACCACTGCGCCATGCCGCCCATTGTCGAGAAGTGCATCGACTGCTTGTTGCAGCATCCGCGCCTCATTGTGGATGACAGCTTCCGGCGCGTCCAATTCAATGAGCCGTTTGAGACGACTATTCCGATAGATAACGGTCCGATAGAGAAAGTTCAAATCTGAGGTCGCCAACATGCTTTCATGGATGCCATCTTCATGGATGCCATCGTTGCTGATGGGAATCGTTGGACGTATGCTCCGGGGGACGACCGGCAACACGGTCATCATCAGCCACTCCGGACGAACACCCGACTTCAGAAGCTCGTGGATACGTCGAAGCCGCTTCCTGAGTTTCTCCCTCGAAGAGGGTTCCTCTGTCTCTTCGATTGCCAATGTGAGTTCCTCTGCCATTTTCTCTAAATCGAGTTGCTTCAGTAGCTCCCGAATGGCCGTACCACCGATCCCAGCACGGAAGTCGTGTTTTTCTCTGAGCACACCGTATTCCTCTTCTGTCAACACCTGGCCGATTTGAGGGACATCGGATGTCGCATCCAGGACGATGTACTTCTCATAATAGAGCACACTCTCTAAGTCTCTGGGCATCAGGTCGAGCAGCAGACCGATGGGACCTGGAAGTCCCTTGAAAAACCAGATGTGCGAGACAGGGACTGCAAGATCGACATGTCCCATCGCGTTCGCATCCGGAAGTTCGATGAGCGATGATTCCGGGAGATCACCGTGGTCAGGCACTTCCAGGCTGATTTCTCCTTGAGACCACTCACGAATCCGATCCGGTGAAGCCAGCCGTATATGGACTCCCTGCTCATCCTGGGTCAGATCGATCCCCAATCCACGGAGACAAGATGTCAGTAGCTTGAAGATGGGCGTCTGTTGAATGCCGAGTGTTGAGGGCCGAGTATTGAGTAAGGCTTGTTTGCCTTGATTGGCAATACGTTTATACAACAGGAGCCCTGACGTTGCATTGGACTTCGCCGTCAGCATTTCGTAGAGTGTATGGGCTGCACCATAAGCTTCGAGAGCCCACACCTCCATCTCACCGAGACGTTGGCCACCGAACTGGGCTTTGCCACCCAAAGGTTGCTGGGTGATAATGGAATAGGGGCCTATCGAACGGGCATGGATCTTGTCTTCGACGAGATGATACAGTTTCATGAGGTACTGATACCCGACGATGACCTCACCATCGTAGGCGCGGCCCGTGCGTCCATCGAAAAGGGTGGTCCTACCACTTTCAGGGAGTCCTGCACGAGCTAACAATTCCCCAATCAGCTTGTCATCCGGCCCATCGTAAGGAGGGCACACGATGGTCTGTCCCAACTGATGGGCTGCCCAGCCGAGGTGCGTCTCCAGGATTTCTCCATAGTTCTGTCGCTCCTGCAATTTGAGAGGACTGAGGATCACGTCTACTGGTGTACCATCTGCGAGATGGGGCATATCGGCCTCCGGGACAATCCTGGCAACAACTCCCTTGTTCCCATGGCGGTTTGCGAATTTGTCTCCGACCTGGACATCACGGCGTATGGCGATTTCTACCACGGCGATCTCTTCCACATCGGCTGGGAGATCATCGCCGTTTCTCCGTGACAGGTACTGGGTGCGGATCACCTGTCCCTCAATGTATGGGGGGACGAACTTGGATGTATTGACGTAGTGCATCGATTCTTCCTGAAGCAGATCGGCAAGCCTGGGTTCATCCACGATACGAGGGGATAACTTACCAACAAGGATATCAGCAGGGCGGATCTCCGTTCCCACCTTTGCAATGCCATGTGCATCCAGGTGATCCATATCTTCTTCAGGTTTCCCAGGTAGATGAGCCGTCAGATGTTCGACTCCCGCCTCCGTATGTCGAGCCTCCACACGGATCTTCTCAATATGCACGGAGGTGAAGATCTCTTCGCGGACCAGTCGGTCACTGATGACGATCCCATCCTCTGTATTGTAACCTTCCCACGGCATATAAGCGACCAGGACGTTTCTACCTAACGACAACACACCATCCTTCATCGCTGGACCATCCGCGATCGGTGTTCCTGTCTCGACCATCTGTTCCACAGAAACGGTCGGTTTTTGCGTGATACTGGTCCCGTTATTGGATCGCTCGTGCCTGGAGAGATGATACGTGGTCAAGCTGCCATCATGTGCTCGGATAATGATCTCGTCCGCTGTGGCCTTGACCACCTGCCCACTGACATGAGCATGGGCCATCGCTCTGGAGTTCTGGGCAACTCTTGCCTCCATGCCAGCCTGTACGAGAGGCAGCTCCGTCGACATGAGAGGTACCGCCTGACGCTGCATGTTCGCGCCCATCAGCACTCGCTTCGGGTCGTCATATTCGATGAAGGGGATAAGGCTCGATGACAACCCAAGTATTTGCTGTGGATGCGTCGTTCGTGATTCGCCCATCCGCTCATTGGCAAATTCGATGAACCCATATTCGTTCACCCGGGCATGATTGGCCAGGGTGGTGATCAGTCCCACACTTGGCCCTTCGGGCGTTTCCATCGGACAGATTCTGCCGTAATGGGTTTCATGAAGATCCCGAATTTCAAAAGGAGCGCGATCACGGTGCAGACCTCCGGGCCCCAAGTCGCTGAGACGGCGTTTGTGCGTCAACTCATCGAGTGGGTTTGTCTGTTGGATTACCTGAGAGAGTTGACTTCCGCTCCAGAAATCGTGCAGCGATTCCGTGACAAACTGTGGATCGATCCGTTCCTCCGGGGACAGCGACTCTTCCTGGAGATTGAGTCTCTCTCGGGCATGCCGTGCCATGCGATAGAAACCGAGCCGCAGTTGGTTTTGCATCAGCTCCCCGATACTTCTCACACGGCGTTCCGTCAGACTGGCAAGATCGTCTGTCTCAGCTTTGCCACAGTAGATGGCCATCAGCCGCTTCATGACAGCAACGATGTCCTCGATTGTGAGGAGTCGTTCCTCCACTGAGACACTCAATCCAAGTTTACGGTTCAGTTGATAGCGACCAACCTTCGAGAGATCATAGCGCGCTGAATCGCTGAGCATCTTCGTGACACGATACGTTGCCGATTCAATATCTGGCGTGTCATCAGGCTGCAACCGCCGATAGATTTCAAGAATCGCCTCCTCCCTGCCGCTCGTCACATCCTCCCGAAGCGTATTCCGGATAAGCACCTTCTCATCGTCCTCCGTCTGAGAAAAAAGCCCCAGAATCGCGTCATTGGTCTCCGCACCGAAAGTTCGGAGAAGTGCTGTGGCCGGGAGACGTTCACGGCGATCAAGCCTCACATAGAGGCACCCAGGTTGTTCCCCGTCATCGCTTGTTTCAAACTCTACCCATGCTCCACGATAGGGAATGATTCGAGCAGACAGCATCCCTTTCTTCGAGTCTCTCTCGAAGATCGCACCGGGGGACCGATGAAGCTGGCCCACGCCGACGCGTTTGACTCCCTGGATGATGAACGTTCCATCCTCGGTCATCAGTGGCAACTTGCACACCTCGACCTCGAAGTCCTGTGTCTTCTTCTGCTCCACGTCATTCAGTCGCAGAGACAACACCAGGGAAGCTGCATATGTCCTACCTCGTTTGAAGCATGTATTGGCATCCGCCAATGGTTTGAGCCGATGTCCCTGTAACTCAATCCGAATCTGATCCCGGTCATCCTTGATTGGGAAAAATTCGCTCAATATCTCCAGAATCCCCCGTTCAATGAAGTCCCTGTAAGAGTCGCATTGAATGGCGAGCAGGTCGGGAGTTTCATCGACAAAACGGAGGTCCCCAAATACAATTGGACCCTTCTGCGGTGCAGGTTCACTCTGCGGCCCCCGTTCCTGTTTGCATCGTGGATCCTTCAAGGCATCCCGGACGGCGGCGAACTTATCAGCCAAACGACTGAGTGATGCTGTCAGCGCATCATTCGGTGTGAGTGTCCCATCCGTCCCGATCACGATCTCTGAGTCGGAGGATTCTACGGTGAGTACGGGGGAACCTTCTGCATCTCTGCAGGAGAGGAGTTCCCGCCTCAGAGCATGGCTCAACAACCGGATCACACCATCCGGCAATGGGAACCTGTCACCGTTTGGATCATATTCTCCGACGGGGATAACATCCTTCAAATTTCCGGCGAGGATATCCGTCGCCTGCATGGCGGCATCCAATGGCGAGATCGTTCCATTGGTGATCACCTGCAACACAAGGTATTCGCGTCCCTCTCCGCTGTTCTGGACACGGTATCCCACCTTTTTCACGGGAGAGAAGTCGGCAGGAACCTGGGTCATGGAAATCGCATCTTCCGTGCTGCGCAGTTCACTTACCCGTTGAAATCCGCGTCCTTTTTGAACTTCCATCTGAAGCTGAAGTTTCGCTCCGGGATTCAAAGTGGCGATCGGCAGTTGAGGGTTCAAGATATGAACATCCGGATCAGTGTGGATATCAAATGCCGTGACCTGACGTCGTTGAGTGTCAAGCGTCAATACCTTTTTGCCAGGCACGGTGAGTTTTAGCTCCAGTTTGCGGAGATTAGCGATGATCTCCTGCACATCCTCTTTGACTCCATCAACGGCATCGAATGTGTGGCGCGTGCCGGCAATCCCGACCGCCGTCACAGCCGTGCCCTCAATTTCTGAGAGCAGCGTGCGCCTTAAGGCATTCCCGATTGGCCCGGCGGTTCCTTCGGGAAAACCGTCTAAGCAGAGTTCCCCTATTCTGTTATCCGTATGCGTGTAATGGCAGGTAACTTTCATTGGCGTCGCTCTCCTAACGTGTTCGTCACTCACGGCCTGGGACCACCAATCCTGATCAGCAGGAGATATAAACGTGAAAGTTGCCGTTATGTTCGATTTTTCTGCAACGGGATCAGGCCCAGGGCCATTTAATTCTCGGCGAAACAGCAGATTCGGCAAGAACTGGATCGCTATGAACCTGCGTCAATTCTGGATTGAGTCCGGTACTCCCAGCTTGCTGAGCCTCGGTTTCGGAAGAACTAAATGCCCCTGGATCAGGCCACCGGTATTTGACTTCGCTCAGAAATTCCCCAGGTGGCTCCATGTTTGCATCTAAAGCGTATGTCCCAGCACGAAGGGGATAAATCAGAGTCGACATCCGCCTTGACATTACTATTTCTGCATGCTAGACTAGTTTGTATAAGACCGAGCAAGTCTTATTATTTGGTAATGATTTCTACCCTCCCAGCTTCCTTCCAGTGAACCTGTTAAGGACGCTGCCAACGTCCCATCATCCAAATTTTGGTGTGAGGAGTGAAGCTCATGAGAAGCCATTCCTGGATCCTCCCCCTTTCTTTCATAGGTACGGTGCTGGCATTCATCGCCGGCTGTAGCTCAACGCATGACATGGCACTGCAACAGCAGGGTTCTCTCATGGTCGTGAGTTCCCAATCCGCCAATTTTTATCAAGGCAATCAAGTGATTGGTAGACTCCCTGTGGGGACTCAGATAACAGTGCTGGAACAAGGTGATCCGTGGTCTAAAGTGGAAGTTTACATCCAAGAGTATGATCTGCGCGTTCAGGGAAGCATGATTGCCAAAGAACTCGTTCCTCTGGCGAAAGATGCAGAGATACGCCTGGAAGCCTCCGAGAATATACAACCTACCCCCGCGCTTGCCTCGCTACGAGGGGAACTGTGGCAGGAATTCCTCCCGGGTCTGGGGATCAACACGGTCGTCCGCAGCGAGGATGCGATCTGGATTGGAACAGACGAGGGACTCTATCGCTTCGCAGGGGGGAACCCCCAGGCGCAGCAGGTATTCGACAGCAGTGATGGACTGATCGATGATGCGGTACTCGCCATTGCACCGGATGGGGATACCGTCTGGTTGGGCACATTCATGGGGTTGAGCCGCTTTGAAGATAATGATTTCGTCAACTACACAACGCATGATGGGCTGCTCAAGGGCGCGGTCATGGCACTCGATGTGACGCCGACTGAGGTCTGGCTTGGTCTCACAAGCGGAATCGCCAAATACGACAAGGAAAAGCGGGCTTTTCAGAACTGGCCCCACGGCGGCGGTTGGAGTCCTGAAGCAGGTAGTGGAAGTGCCCCCGGGTCTAGCAAGAACGCGATCTATGCCGATTCTCTCACTGTCCAGGGAAACCAGGTGTGGCATGCAGCCTTCAATATCACCGCCACCGATAGGAACGGTAAAGATCTGAAGACCTATGGCTGTGGCGATGGGCTGATCCATTCTCGGGTGGTGGATTTCTTCCCGGACGGCACCAATGTATGGTGTGCGACGATCAATGGCATCACCCTATTGGATACGACTATCCCCAAAAAATATGAGCGGTTTTACACGAACCGGGGGCCAAAGGACAACCCGATTGTGGCCGCCGCACGCGATGGAAACAGCCTCTGGGTTGCCTATAAAGAGGGACTTTCGCAATTCGATCTGGAAAAGAAGAAGTTCACCACCTATTACGCAGTATGGGATCTGTTCGGGGGTCGCTATATTTCTACCCTCGCCGTGGATCCTCAGTATCTCTGGGTTGGCACTGCAGATGGCCTCTGGAGGATGAACAAAGCATTGGCGGACAGGTTCTCCGACGAAGGCTTGGTGGATGATTTCGAGAGCCCCTCCCGGGTTCGGCATCGAGGTTGGCCTGTTCACTCGAAGGACCTGTATTCTAACATGAAGTTGAGCATCGATGATAAAGGCGGAGCGAATGGCACCCAACGGGCCCTGCAGGCGGACTATGCGGCTCCTGACTATCAGAATCATAGTCTTGCGCACATCGGTGTCGATCTGGCCAATCTGGACTTCACGGATGCAGATGGGATCCGCTTTTACATCCGTGCCGAACCAGCCGTTCAACTGAGAGCAAGTGTCAGCGAGGATCGAGAGTCATGGACTGTCGGAAGCTGGAATGTTCCCAGCACCTGGATGGAAGTCAAGGTGCCCTTCAGCCAATTCCAGGTCCACGCTCAAGGATCCGGAAACCGTATCCTCGAACTGTATGCGATGAGTCGCCTGAGTTTCAGTGTCTACCGGGCCGAGCATCTTGGAAACAAACCAGCACCCGGTCAGCAAGGTTCCATCTGGCTGGATGAGATCCAGTTCTACAAAGAAGAACGACCATCGCTCGCATCACGATAGCGATTTTCACACGGTGAAAAGAGAATTGCATGAGCTGGACCCGACGAGACTTTCTACAATGGGGCGCGTGTCTTGCAGGAAGTTGCCTGGCGGGGGGGGCACTGGCTGCACCCGTTTATCGAGGGAAGGAAAATCCCACGCGCACCATAGAGGGGCTGCCTCGTCAGCAAGAGGTCCTTTACACTCCAGCACAATATGGACGGGGCGTTGGTCCCAATGTGCAATGTGTATTGTGCCCCAAGTATTGCATCATCCCAGAAGGGAAAGCTGGATGGTGTCGTGTGCGAGTGAACAGAGAACGGAAGCTGCAGAGTACCGTCTACGCACAGCCATGCAGTATCGCACTCCATCCGATGGAACAAGGCCCCATCTTCCACGCCTATCCCGGAGCACGCTGCCTCGCCATAGCGGCCGCAGGCTGCAATCTACGATGCAAGTACTGTCAGAACTGGCAGATGAGCCAGTTTGGCGCGGAGGATACCCTCAACTACTACCTCGAACCCGCTGAAGCTGTTCAGTTGGCGATCCGCAATAACTGTCAGGTATTGGCATTCACCTATACCGAGCCGGTGGTCTACGCGGAATACGTCATGGACGTTGCCCTCGAAGGGAAACAATATGGGCTCAAGTCAGTGCTCATCACTGCGGGATTCGTCGATCCAGAGCCGATGCGGGATCTCTGTGAGGTGTTCGATGTCGTACGCGTGGACCTCAAGGGGTTCCGCGAGGATTTCTATGAGAAGGTCGCCAAGGGACGTTTGCAGCCGGTACTGGATGCCATCGAGGTCGTGCATTCCACGGACGCCTGGCTGGAAATCGTGGATCCAATTGTGCCACGGTTCAATGACAAATCTGAAGAGATCCGCGATATGGCGCAGTGGATCCTGGACCACCTCGGCGATGGGGTTCCCGTGCACTTCCTGAGGTTCTTTCCGGCTTACAAGATGAGGAATTTTCCGCGCACACCGGATAGCACTCTGGAACGCGTGCGGGATGCTGCATTGGAGACGGGACTCAAATTTGTGTATCTTGGCAACATGCCGGGACACGAAGGGGAGAACACCTTTTGTCCACGCTGCAACAGGATGCTGATCCATCGGATCGGTTATCTCCAGGTTGAAGAGAGCCACATCAAGGATGGGGCCTGTGCTTTCTGTGGAGAACCGATCCCCGGGAGGTGGGATATATGAACCGCTGGCTGGAGTACGGCGTGAGCCGTCGGGAGTTTCTGAAGCAGTTGGGTTGGCTCGGTTTGAGTGGTTCCACCTTTTTCGGCTATGCTCAAGCAGCACGACAGAGCGAACAGATCAAGAATGCATCTGCGCAACCAGCTTCTCGGATCGTTATCGTCCAGAAACCTGGTGTTGTTCGTGCTGCCACTGAAGAACGGTATGCATCGGTGCAAAGGATGCTCGACACAGCGATGGTACGCTTGACAGGGGCGGCCAACACCCAACAAGCCTGGCGATCCCTCTTTACATCGGATGACATCGTGGGCATCAAACTCAATTGCCTGGCGGGAAAAGCACTTTCCAGCCGTCCTGAAGTGATTCAGGCGATCACCACACGTCTCCGGGAGATTGGCATTCCCGGTCGCCACATTATCCTCTGGGAACGCTCCAACCGCGAACTCAACGCCGCCGGTTACCCGATAAACCGCGATGGCAACGATATCCGATGCTATGGCACGGATGACAAGCGTGCCGGCTATGGGAAACAAGTGATTGCAGGGAGTGTCATCAGCCGCCTGAGCAAGATCGTCACGAACCATTGTACGGCCTTGATCAACGTGCCTATCCTGAAAGATCACAACATCGCCGGGGTGACTGCCAGCATGAAAAACTGGTATGGCGCGATTCATAACCCAAACAAATACCACTCGAATCACGGCGATCCCTTCATCGCAGATCTCTCCACGATACCCATGATACGGAATAAGATGCGCCTGATCGTCTGCGACGCCCTACGCGCGCTTTATGAAGGCGGACCAAGTTACCATCCGGGTGGCGTATGGGCTTACAATGGGCTCCTCGTCGGTACGGATCCCGTCGCTCTGGATCAGACGGCCGGACTGATCATCGAGGAGAGACGCCGGGAAGCAGGGATACCTTCGCTGGAAGCCGCTGGACGTCCCCCCCGCTATATTGCTACTGCCACTCAGCGGGGATTGGGCACCAATGATCCTGCGAGGATGGAAGTGGTGAAGATTGGAATATAGTAGAAAATCATGTCCGCATCCACCCGCAGAGAGTTTTTCAAATGGCTCGCCGCAGGCAGTTTCAGTCTGAAGTTCGCCCATCACACACTGGCAGAAACGTCCCCCTCACCTCTCCATGAAGCGATGCACTATGAGCGGACAGAAGGCAAGACCATCGTGTGCCAATTGGAGCCCAGACAGTGCGAAGTGAACGATGGCGAACGTGGTTTCTGTGGCGCACGCGAAAATCGCGGCGGCACGTATTACTCTCTGGTGTATGCACAGGCGTGCGCCGTTTATGCGGAACGTATGGAAGACAGGGGTTTCTACCACGCGTTCCCTGGTAGGCAGGCTCTCGCCATTGGCACTGCAGGCTGCAACCTCCAATGCCAATACTGTGAAACTGAACAGATCTCACAGAGTCGTCCGGAGGATGTCGAGGCTGAATTCCTGCTGCCGGAACAGGTCGTGGAACGCGCTCAAGCTGAGAACTGTGAGGTGATCCTCTTCACCTACAGTGAACCTACGGTGTTCTTTGAGTATATGTTGGATACCGCCCGGGCCGCGAAAAAGGCAGGGCTGGGGACGGCAGCCCATACCGCCGGCTATATCCATCCGGGGCCGCTCAAAGAGGTGTGCGCCTATCTGGATGCGATCAACCTGGATCTCAAGGGATTTTCGGATGACTTCTACCAGACGATTTGTGGGGTGTGGGGGAATCAGCCTAAACTGGAAGCGGTTCAAAAAGCGATTGTAGCAGCAGCAGAAACGGGAACACACCTTGAGATCACACACCTGATCGTTCCCGAACACAATGACAACCCTCAAGAGACTCGACAGCTCTGCGAGTGGCTATACACAACGCTTGGCCGAGATACTCCGCTTCATCTCTCGCGTTTCTATCCCAACTATCTCCTTGCGACATCCCATGCGACTCCACGCCAATCGATGGATTCTGCCCGTGCAATTGCACACGAGGTAGGCTTACGGTACGTGTACCTCCAAAACATGAACCGCTATGAAGACACACGGTGTGCGAACTGTGGTGATCTGCTCGTCGAACGCAAGCGTGCTCATATCCAGTGTACTGGGATCAAGGACGGACAGTGCAAACAATGTGGGGAAGCCATCCGGGGCGTGTGGGGGTTGTGATCGATAAGCCGCTGAGGGAAGGACAACACTTATGAAACACGATACGGCATTTGAGATGGCCACGTCGAACATCCGATTTGGTCCGGGAGTCACGCGGGAAATCGGTATGGATCTCGCTGATATGGGGATCCGCAGAGTCATGGTCGTCACGGATACCAACCTGAGCAAGTTGCCACCGGTGGCGACCGTCCTCGAATCGCTAGAGGATCAAACCATCGACTTTGCACTGTTCGACCGGGTGCGCGTGGAGCCCACTGACCGATCCTTCCGAGAGGCGATCACTTTCGCTCAGGGAGGGGGATTCGACGGATATGTCGCCGTTGGAGGCGGATCGACGATAGACACGGCCAAAGTGGCAAACCTTTATGCGACCTATCCAGCGGATTTCATGGATTATGTCAATCCTCCCATCGGGAAAGGTATCCCCATCCCCGGGGAACTCAAACCGTTGATTGCGATTCCGACCACCGCTGGTACAGGCAGCGAAACCACAGGGGTCGCTATCTTTGACCTGGAAGAAATGCATGCCAAGACGGGGATCGCCCATCGGCGTTTGAAGCCGATGCTCGGCGTGATCGATCCGGAGAACACGCGGACGCTCCCGGGAATGGTGGCCGCTTCTACGGGGCTGGATGTGCTTAGCCACGCTTTGGAATCCTACACGGCGTTACCCTACAATCAGCGGCCTCATCCGGAGCATCCGAGAATGCGTCCCGCCTACCAGGGCACCAATCCCATCAGTGACCTCTGGGCGCTCGAGGCACTGCGGATGGTATTCCGCTATCTGATTCGGGCGGTGGAAGATCCCTCTGATGATGAAGCCCGCTCTCACATGCTGCTGGCCGCTTCGTATGCCGGGATAGGCTTCGGGAATGCGGGTGTGCATCTTCCGCATGGCATGTCTTATCCGGTCTGTGGGATGGGGCATCGTTTCCAGCCGGATGGATATGAGGTCGATCACCCACTTGTGCCACATGGTATTGCAGTGATACTCAATGCCCCGGCGGTTTTCCGTTTCACAGCAGTTGCCTGCCCGGAGCGACATCTTCGAGCCGCAGAGGTGCTCGGCGCGGATGTCTCGAATACCAAGCCAGATGATGCCGGTCAGATTCTCGCCGATCAGATCATTCGCATGATGCAACGTCTGCGGATGCCCAATGGACTTGGCGATCTCGGCTGCACGGTCAGCGACATTCCTGCACTGGTGGCGGGCACTTTGCCGCAGCATCGTGTCACGAAGCTGTCACCGCGAGCGGCCGGTGAGGAAGAACTGGCACAAATGTTTGAGGATGCACTGGTCTATTGGTAGGAGAGGGCAAAACATGTGGTTGGAATCGCGCCAGGTATCTGGTATAATTGTGTAAGCTGATGTGGCAACTCAAGTGAAACAAGATTATCCACATAGTCCACAATACTTCGGGAAAGGAGAGAAGCGCGCTTCTTTTGAATCTATTCAGAGTTCCGCGCGAATTTCTTATGGGCGACAATATCTATAAACTCATCGAACTGACAGGGACTTCCTCGACAAGTCTGGAAGATGCCATCCAGAACGCTGTTACCCGCGCATCAAAAACCATCCGCCAGATGCGTTGGTTTGAAGTGATCGAAACCCGAGGCACCATCCAGGATGGCCAGGTCACACAATGGCAAGTGATACTGAAGATCGGTTTTGCCCTGGAAGACTGATCTCCATCCAAATTTTACCATCATAGAAACTACGAACTGCTGCACGTTTTCCACGTCTATAATGACAAGCCCAATCTAATGTATGCTGATCAGTTGTCTTTTTGACACCCCACTTTGACACCCCACACTGATCAGCATGCATTCTTTTCTGCAATGACTACCTGGATTTTATTCTCCCCCACATGGTAAAATGTTTCCCCTTTGCACGGACGGGTGCTGGTGCCCCTGTTTCAACTGGGTAACCTGCCCATCTCCACTCGGGGAAACCGCCAAGAAGTACTTTTAGTTGATCGTGCTGAAAACCAAGCCGTTCTTCTAATATAAGTGCCGCACGGGCACTTGAGGCTTCTGCCGGTCAGCTTCAGTAGAGGATGATGGTCTTATCCAGAGGAAGTTCCTGATGCCTATCTTCAAGCTCAGAAACAGGTATGGAAATAGCCCCGGGGATATGCCCGGCTTCATAGCTGCGCTGGCTGCGAACATCCACGATGACGATATCTGCGGCGTTATCAAACAGAACCTTGAAATCCTTGAGGGAGATGCGTTCAGGATCCGCAGCGATCCCCTGAGTTTGCAGTAAGGGCTGGAGAAGCCATATGAGGAGCCAGCTGACTAGAATAGGCATCTTTCCGTTGAGCCGTTTCATTCGTTGTACCTCACATTTTGGATCATCAGAGTTAAACGTGGGAATCAAGATATCTGTGTTGATAATCAGCTCTCAGGCATCAGACTTCAATTATTTGCTGATGCCTGAGAGCTGAAGACCCATGACCACACGCAAGTCGGATGAACCAGAGTTTTAAGATCAGTAACCCGGGTGAATGGTGAACGTACTACCACCAGTTCCGCCTCCAAATGGGCTGCTAAAAGTCATTTCCCAATTGATGTCATGTGATTGACGCAGCTTGCTGAGGCGAGATGGAAGATCCCAACCTCCTCCGAAATACCAGTAGACGTAGTCATACTCCTCCGGACAGTAAATATAGAAATCAAAGTTCTGATCCCAGCGCGTAATATGGTATGTTTTCCCTCTGAAATCGATGAAATTCTTGACCTTCATGTTAGCGTATCCAGTTTCATCTTTATAGATGACAAGCCTGCCCGTACAATAACCCAGCAGATCTCCACCGTGGAAATTGGTAACATTGGGCCAATCGCCGTTCGTCGGGAGTTGATTTGTCGTCCAGAACTCAGTCAGGTTACCCGCACTCGTGTCCGCATCCGGAGGCACGAGAACAGCAAAAGCCTGTGGTCTGCCAACATTGGCCTGAAGCAGCATGTCAATATCAGACATGGGTGTCTGAGCATCGCCGACCAACACGGCAGCACATACCACCAATATACTCAGCGTCATGAAAAGTGAACGTTTCATCTGATCCCCCTTGTCGTAATAGGTGGTACCTTCAGAAGGTGAACTTAACGGGTCCGTTTTAACAGCAGTCGAAGCTCAACGCCTCTCGTTGCCCGTTCCATGAATTTACCTTTTATATCGTTTGGAGTAAGATTTGATCCTTGTAGCGAGGTCACCTCGCCCTTACTGGAATGACGTGATCAAATCTGACTCCAATTGGTATTATTTTATCGATTGTTCACTCCCTCGTCAATAGGAATTTATTTATCCTGTCACTTCGACAAGAAACCGGGTGCGTGGTCTGACGGCGAGGGTGGCTTATAACGGAATGGATTCGTCCGGGGCACTACCACCACTTGGGTGGTGAACTTAAATGGCACCACTGTTCCACTCGGATATGTCAACTCTATGAAATACGCGGTCCATCCCCGCTCGGGTTGAACAACGCGGGCAAGGTAGGTGCCACCACCCAAATCGGGAAGCTCCTCACTCGTCCATGCAGTGCCCAATGTGTTTTTCCGGAAATCCCGTGCATCCGGATTGGTCGCCTGCCATAGCTGTACTGATGTTGGTACATCCAACGTCAACATCCGAATCGAACTGTCTTCCTCTACGTTCCAGTTGAACCGTGGCCTGGGCACATTGTGCACAATTGCGTGATACCAGCTCAGCAAGCTCTCCATGGCATCCGAATCTCCCAGGCCGTGGTTCGTATTGGGTACGTACCGTAGGTACTTCTCTCCCGCCAAGTCGTCCCAGTAGAACTGAGCGGAATCCGGAAGGAAAAACTCGTCGCCTGTCGAGTTCATGAGGAGTTTTGGGAGCGTCAGCCGCTTCCGGTAGGAGTACGGTTCGACTATTGCTAACAACTGCTGATACTCGGGTGATGGCATCCACGCCATGATGTTCATCTCTTCATAGTCCCCAACAGCAGGAGCATATTTGCCGTAAGCCTCGAAGTGATGAATGAAAGAGGGGACGACATTCAGCATATCGATGACAATGGGACAGATCGCAATCACCCGGGGATCGACGGCTGCCGTGGTCCAGGTGGTCCACCCGCGTTTGGAGCCCCCAGCGACGACGAATTTATCCACGGTGATCTTCGATCCTGCCTCGCTGGCGCAGAAGGCAGTGATGGCATCCATGGCACGCACAGCCGCCTTGGTCATGGGGAGTCGTGCAGGCCACCGTTCGTCACCTGTGCGCAAGTATTGGTCCCATGTATAGGCGATGAGAGCATCTTCCCAGCGCGGTTGCTCTTCACCGCGGAATGTCAAGGGTTGGTTGGGCACCATACCTAATTCGGCCACTACCGAACGGGTACTCACGGCCAGTTTGACAACCATTTCTGATGGCTGTTCGGGTAGAGGCTTGCCGTTACTCCCTCCACCAATGAGCAACAGCCCGATGTCAGTGGCGAGTTCATGAGGTCGAACAATCTGCAGCACATGTTGCCATAGGGTTCGATCCACCTCCTGATCAGTCAACCACTGTTGTGAGATGAGATTAAGAGTATATGCTGTGTATCCCTCTGCCTCG
>JAJRTO010000318.1 GCA_024278235.1 Candidatus Poribacteria bacterium | reverse complement strand
GGCATCCTCCTAGCTATACCCACCCGCTCTTCAGTAGCGAACGTTTTTTCAAATCCCTGCAACGACGACATGAAGACGAGAAAGTGAGAAAGTGAGAAAACGGGCGAACGGGAAAACGCTCCAATTCCCCTCTTCCCCTCTTCCCGTCTTCCCGTCTTCCCGTCTTCTGTGATTTCGGTACCTGTTTACAAAAGTGTTACCTACTGAACCCACCCGCTCAATAAGATGAAGCCTGGAGATCCCAATAAGCCATCCTGCTGAATCCGCGTCTAACTAATTTTGACAGTGCAAATTGGGTAACCGGAACAAGCCAGGAATAAACCACGGTTCCAGCGATCAGTGGTCAGTTGGAGGAGGGTCAATGCCATCTTATCGTAAGTTTGTTGTCTTGTTTTGCGTCGTTCTCATGGGGTTTGGAGTATCCGTAGACGCCAAGGATGTCTACAGTCTGTTTGGAAAACTGTTCCTGTCAGGGCGTGTGGAGTATGATTTCACAGATACACGGGATTTTCTGGCGGATGTGGAGGAACAGGAGGTAGAACAGAATAGCTTTGACTTCGACCGCGTATTCCGACGTGGGTTCCATAGTGTGCTGATCATCGAGGAAACGGCGGGAAGCGTGAAGAACATCCTGAGTCTGGGAGATATTCCCACAACCTATACGAAGTTCAGTTTCGATCGGGTAGATCTCTCAGGTGTACGTTGGGATGTTCGAGCATCACGCACAGATTGGACATTTCTGATGGTTCCGGGCCCGCTCAATCCGATTATTGGGCGGGAGGAAATTGAGAGTTCCGGGATCGGATTACGGGAAGTCACCAAGTTCGGCAAGAGTAAATTGGGACTTTCCTGGTACTTTCGTGAAACGCCGGTCCTGGCAGCAGATATTGAAACCAATTTTGCCAATTACGGTTTGAAGGCCGAACTGGCATCCACCCCTAAGCATGCGCTTCAACGGGATTTGCGGTCTCGCTTTGACGCCACAGCAACAGTGTTCAAGGCGTTCCGTACAATCGGAGACACGATCCTGCAAGGAGCCGCTTTTCGAGTAGGCACACGCTACGATGCCTCGCGATCCGTCGGTGATAATGATGATCAGGATCGCTATACGGACAACACATTTTTGGATCCACCTTCCCGAATTATCCCTGGTGATCTCGACAAGAACGATAATGGAACTTTCGACTATGAGGATGACATCCTGCTCTTCGACGTGGATGAGGATTTCCTGGATGAGAGTGATCGGAACAACAATGGGATTCGTGATCAAGAGGAAAACGACAAGGATCCCGATTATGAGTTCGATATTGGCTTGCGTGGGGTTCGTCTGCTGATGAAACGCAAGACGAGCCGTCGGGGAAGTTCCACAGATTTGGATATTGGCTTACAGTATGAAAAGGATATGCATCGTTCCACATCCGCAACAAAAGCCTTCACCAATATCGTCTATCAGAGGGACATCCCCAAAGTAGGCTCCCTGCTCATTGAGAATGAGTTGAAGTACGTCAGGGATCGGATCCCGGATGAGACATGGTATTTTGCCGGGTTCCTGAACAGGGATGAGGAGAAACTCTATCGCAGCTTGCCCGATGTGCAAGCGATGGAAGAGGCAGGGGATATTGCCTTCTTTCCGGTGCGCGGTGGCGTAGAATCAGAGATGCGGCTACAGGATCCCTTGCTGATGCAGAATGATCTGATCAACACGGCGAAGGCAACCTTTGAGTATACGGGTTTCAAACGAGTTGTCACGACAGCGCGCATCAAGCTGCAGTATGATCTCGATTTCGATGGAGATAATCAGCATTATGAGGTCGGTATCGTGAAGTTCAACTATCGTATGCGCCCGTCTAAATCACTGGAAGTAAGCCCCATGTTCAAATACACCATCCGTAATGGATTCAAGATGACGGAAGATCGTCCGGAGGATCTTCTGCTGATGGCTGAGATAGATGGAGAAAAGGTCCCGCAACGCATCCGACTGCGCAGAATTGAACAGGCTTATGTGCGTGATATATCTCCTGCACTCATCTTCAAAGTTGTCTATCAGTTCACTAAAACCATCAAAATCACGGGAGGGATTCAACTTCTCCTTTTCAAGGATATGTTTGAAAATACAAATGATTTTGTACGACAAGCCATCCTCGCAGAGATGGAGAAGAATTTTGTGGCTTATGAGAAGGACCTTTTTCTGCATATTGGTGCCAGGTACATTGATCAGCGAGCCAAGGGCGATGTGAATGATCGGAATTTTATGGAGACCTTTGTGCGGGTTTATGCGAAGTTCTAAACCGTTTTTTTGGGTTGCATCGAATGCTATCCTGTGATATGCTTATGCCTGCGACCGTAGTTATTGGTGGAAAAGGTCCCTTAGATAACGATGGACAGGATGGGGCGATTTCGGCAAAGGGAAGCACATGGATATCTTTAAGAAGTGCTACAATTTTACCGAAGCTCGGGAAGCACAGGCAGCAGGTTACTATCCTTACTTCATGCCAATATCAGAGTCGTGCGATACGGAGGTTACCATTCATGGTGAACGTAAGATCATGATCGGTTCCAATAACTATCTTGGACTGACTCATGATCCACGGATCCTTGAAGCCGCAGAACAGGCCGGCAGAAAGTATGGCTCAGGCTGTACAGGAAGCCGCTTCCTGAATGGAACCCTCGACCTGCATGAGGAATTGGAGCAGGAGCTTGCAGATTTTGTTGGTAAAGAAGCAGCCCTCATTTTCAGTACGGGTTATCAGACAAATCTGGGAACGATTGCCTCTCTCGTCGGCCGTGGCGATACCGTGTTTACGGATCGGCTGAACCACGCCTGTATTATTGATGGATGTCAGATGTCTTTCGGCGAAGTGGTGCGTTTCCGACACCAGGATTACGAGAACCTCGAACAGCGGCTGAGTAAGAGCGATCCCGAGCGAGGCAAGTTGATCGTTGTGGATGGGATCTTTAGTATGGAGGGCGATATCGCCGATCTGCAGACACTCACAAAACTCTGTGAGAAGTTTGGTTGCCGCCTCATGATTGATGATGCCCATTCTCTCGGCGTGCTGGGGTCGGAACTCGCGTGCTCCGCCGGGACGACGGGAGCCGGTACTGCAGAACATTTTGGATTGACCGATCAAGTGGATCTGATCATGGGGACCTTCAGCAAATCCTTTGCCTGCATCGGTGGGTTTATTGCCAGTGAAGAAGCAGTGATCGATTACCTGAAACATCATGC
The DNA here is from genome assembly GCA_024278235.1 of Candidatus Poribacteria bacterium. GTDB lineage: Bacteria > Poribacteria > WGA-4E > JAJRTO01 > JAJRTO01 > JAJRTO01. Next base: position 8,112 of record JAJRTO010000318.1, on the reverse strand, counting down.
GCGGAGCCTGATTTTCAGCGCAAGCATGCCTCCCAGTGCAGTCGCCACAGTTCATGCCGCACTCAATATTATTCGCAGCGAACCGGAACGCAGGGAACAGCTCTGGAAGAACACCTATAAAATGCATGAGGGCTTTCGTGCACTTGGCTTCAATATCGGTATCACGGAAACACCTATTGTGCCCATCATCATTGGGGACACGATGAAGACCTTCTACTTCTGGAAGCAGTTGTTCATCCATGGGCTTTTCACCAATCCTGTCGTCAGCCCGGCCGTTCCTGAACACAGCTCACGCCTGAGAACCAGCTTTATGGCAACGCATACGGGTGAACAGTTGGATCGAGTGTTGGAGATCTTTGAGCGTGTCGGCAAAGAATGCGGTGTTATCTGAAGGGAGTTGCCATGTCTTTCGAGGTGATCCCGGTCCGATCTTCCCAGGAACTTAAGCAGTTTATTCGTTGTCCCTGGCGGGTGTACCACGATGATCCTTATTGGGTGCCTCCCCTTCTCTCTGAGATCAAGAAGACCCTGGATCGGCAGCAGAATCCATTTTTTGAGCACGCTGAAGCAGAGTACTTCGTGGCAGTACGGGATGGGCAGGCCGTTGGACGTGTTGCCGCTATTATCAACTACAGTCACATCGAATTCCATCAGGAACCTGTCGGTTTCTTCGGCTTTTTTGAAACGATCCCTGAGTACGAAATCGCCACGGCTTTACTTGACGAGAGTGCAAATTGGTTGCGTGATCGCGGTCTCCAGGTGATGCGTGGGCCGATGAGTTTCTCTACAAACGATGAGTGTGCCATGTTGGTGGAAGGGTTCGATGCACCTCCTGCATTGATGATGCCCTATAATCCACGTTACTATCCTGAATACATGGAACGCTTTGGATTTCAAAAGGCGAAGGATCTCCTGGCCTATCTGTTTACCAGCGATCAGGAAACTCCACCCAAACTGGTCCGCGTCGCTGAGACCGTACGGCGGCGAAAGCATATAACCGTGAGGCCACTGAATCTGAAGCAGTTGGACAAAGAGATTCCTCTACTCGAACAGATCTATAACAATGCCTGGGAAAAGAACTGGGGGTTTGTGCCCGTCACCAGCAAGGAGTTTCAGCATCTGGCTCACCAACTCAAGCAGATCGCAGACAAGGATCTTGCCCTCTTCGCAGAGATTGCGGGACAACCTGTTGGCTTTGTTTTGGCACTTCCCGATTTCAACCAGGCACTCAAGCGTGCAAATGGGCGTCTGTTCCCATTAGGATTGCTCAAGTTACTGCTCGCTTCCCGTCGTATCGATGGGATCCGCGTGCTGCTCCTGGGCGTTGTTGACATGTATCGCCAGCATGGGGTCGAGGCCCTGCTCCTGATGGAAATCTTCCGTGCTGGTCGAAAAAAGGGGTATCAGTGGGCTGAATTGTCTTGGATCCTTGAAGATAATGTGATGATGAATCGTATGAGTCGGAACTTCGGAGCTTCTGCCTACAAACGCTATCGTATCTATGATTATGCATTGTAGCGGCTCTGCATGGAAGTGTTCCGGGCACTCCGGGAGAACAGACAGATCAAGCAATAGAACCTTTGGAGGATGCCACTGCCGCAGGCAGTGGTTTCAGAGATGAATGAGTAACAGGGCTCTCGTAACAGGCGCAAGTGGGTTTGTCGGTGGCAATCTCGTGGATGCATTGGCTCGACGTGGATATCGCGTCACCTGTTTGGTGCGTCCATCGAGTAATCGTCAATGGATCCATCGCTATCGAATCAACTATGTCGAAGGAGATATCACCCAGCCGGAATCGTTACTGCAAGCTGTGCGTGGAGTCGATTATGTGTTTCACCTGGCCGGGCTTACCAGGGCTCCGGATGCAGAAACCTATGAGTATGTGAATGCCCGGGGCACCCGTCATCTGCTCGAAGCCTGCTTGGAGCGTAATCCGAATATCCGCCGCTTTGTTTATTGCAGCAGCCTTGCAGCGACCGGTCCCAGCCAGGAAGGGATTCCACTCGTAGAGGCCGACCCACCCCATCCCATCAGTGACTACGGCCGCTCCAAACTGCAAGCAGAGGCCATCCTACGTGGACGTAGCGAGGTCCTTCCGATCACAATCATCCGTCCTCCGGTTGTGTATGGACCACGCGATAGAGATGTTCACATGTACTTCAGGTTGGTATATTCGGGGGTTTTCCCCATCCTGGGGTCTCGGGACAGACGAGTGAGTCTCATCTATGTCAGGGATCTCGTGGAAGGCATGATCCAGGCGGCAGAATCACAAGAAGCGGAAGGAGAACTCTATTTCTTGACAGATGGCAAACCGCATTCATGGGAAGCGATCAGCATGCGCATTGCTGCTACCCTGGGGCGCATCCCTATGAGGGTTCATATACCAATAGCATTACTGCGCCTGGTGACCCTGGGAAGTGAGGCAGCAGCGCACTTGCGTGGGAAAACCGCGCTTCTCAATCGGCAGAAATTCCAGGAACTGATGGAACCTTTCTGGGTTTGTAGCTGTGCCAGGGCAAAACAGGATTTCGGATTCCAACCCGCTTACTCCCTCAAACTGGGAATCGAAGAAACGACAAACTGGTATCTTAAGCATGGTTGGCTGTAGGGGATAACATGGTTTTCACTGCTTACCTCCACGGCTTGAGACCTATCGAAATCCTGCTGTTGACTTATCTCATCTCCACGACGGTCTTGATGTCGATACGTCGACGCTACCTTCCCTATTGGCCCATCCATATCGCCCTTCGATGCGTCATCGGGGGGATGATCTACTCGACGCGCTGGATTTCTATCCCCGGGATATTGCGAGACTGGTATCCCGTGGCCGGTTATTTCTTTCTCTACACAGAAATTCGGCTCCTCAATCGTCTCGTCACTCAGCAATTTTTTGACAAGTCTATCATCCAACTGGAGGAACGTCTGTTTCGCGGTCAGCCAAGCATGTATGTCATCGAAAGACTACCTTACCTCTGGCTGGCCGATCTCCTCTACGTGAGCTATCTCTCTTATTATGTGATGATCCCTGCCGTTTGCCTTCTGCTTTATGCCCTCGGCCAGTACGCCGCGTTTCGAGAGACGACGTTCATTATGATGTTAGCTCTCCAGGCATGCTCCTGGATCTATATCTTCTGCCCGGTTGCAAGCCCCTATTATGAGTTCCCGAGGGTCGGCAAACCCTATTCCGAAAGTCCCTTCTATCGCCTGATCATGAAGTTTCTCCAGCATGGCTCATCCAAGGGCTCGGCTTTCCCCAGTTCTCACGTAACGATTGGATTGGTGATCCTGATGTGCCTGGGTGCGTTCAACGTTCCTATTTCCATTGTGTTTGCCCCATTTGTCGTGGGGCTTGTCGTAGCGACTGTTTACGGTAGATTCCACTATGCGATTGATTCGTTCGCCGGGATTGCTGTGGCGGTTGTCAGTTTTTCACTGGGCCATTGGCTTTATGCTGTGCTGCAAGGGCTATGAGTATCGGTATTCTTCGTCCTTGACACATAGAATAGTGGGTGCTATCATAGAACATTGCAGCAGATCTGCGATGATCCGTGAAGATCCATAGAAAGTGGTTCATATATGGTTGATATACATACGCATATACTGCCAAAGGTCGATGATGGCTCCGATTCCCTTGAAGAATCGCTCGCAATGTTGCGTCGTTCGGCTGTGAGCGGGGTAGATGTGATCGTTGCCACACCCCACTGGCTCCCTGGGAGTTTCATGGTATCCAATAAACAACGTGATGTCCTGGCAGATGAACTCCGGGCAATGGCCATGCAGGCAGGTATATCGATTCAAATAGTCACCGGTAGAGAATGTTATTTTGCCCCCGAAATCTTCAGTTTTGATGAAGATTTTCACCGTTTCACATTTGCCAATATGGGGAAGTATCTCCTGATCGAATCTCCCATGCAGCAGATCCCCCCCTATGTTGAGCAGATGGTCTTTGATATACAGGTACGCGGTATTACGCCGATCATTGCACATGTTGAACGCTACGCAGATGTCATTCGAGATCCCAACATCATCAGCAAATTTATTGAGAAGGGGTGTCTGATCCAGATCAACACAGGAAGCATCCGGGGGCGCTATGGCTCCGAAGTACAACACACAGCTCATATTTTACTCCGACACCGTTTGGCTCACATTGTCGCTTCCGATATGCATACATCCCACTCGGCTCCGCTTGGTGAAGTTTTCATCGAACTCAGCAGGATCGTTGGAGAAGCTGAGACGATGAAGCTCATAGATGCCCGGCCTCGTGCAGTGGTTGAAGGCCGGCCGGTGCCAAGACCAGAGCCGTTAGAATATCGCCCCAAGAAATCATGGTGGAAGTTCTGGTAGATGCCAATCCCAAACATCAATCGCACGATCAAGAATTTTCAGCGTTTGCAACAAATCGTAAATGTCTTTGTAAAACACGGTTTTGGGCATCTGATCGAACGTCTCGAACTTGGGCGGTATGCACCACGGATGCGGCGTTTCAGATGGCGTCGGCGAGAAGTAGAACGACCCTCCACACCCGAACGACTACGTCTCGCCTTTGAAGAGCTGGGTGCTACGTTTATCAAACTAGGACAGGTATTAAGTACCCGATCTGATATCGTCCCCCCCGAATACATCCAGGAACTACGTAAATTACAACATGAAGCCCCGCCGTTCAGCTTTAATGCCGTTGAACGTATCCTCGCCGAGGAGCTTCACCATTCGATCGATGAAATCTTCTCTGAATTTACAGAGGAGCCCTTGGCGGCTGCCTCCATTGCACAGGTACATTGCGCTCGTCTGATCACGGGTGAGCATGTCGTCGTCAAAGTACAGCGACCTGATGTGGATACACTGATCGAGACGGATCTGCATATCCTGATGGCCGTTGCGCGATTGCTGGAGCGCCGTGTTGCGGAGCTAAGGCATCACGATCCGGTGGCGCTTGTCACCGAGTTTTCCAAGTCGATCCGCAGGGAACTTGATTTCACGATGGAAGGCGCCAACACAGATACTTTCTACCATCAGTACGCAGATCGTGAGAGCGTACAGATTCCCAAGGTGTTCTGGGAGCTTTCCAGCCGCCGTGTTCTGGTACTCCAGGAACTCCAGGGTATCTCAATCGATCAGGTCGAAAGAATCGATGAACTGGGGTTGGATCGAAAGAAAATCGCAAGAGAGTGCCTCGATCTCTTCTTCATTCAGATTTTTGAGCATGGTTGCTTCCATGCAGATCCGCATCCAGGTAACCTGTTGATTCAGGATGATGGACGCCTCGCACTCATCGATTTTGGGTTGGTGGGTCGCGTTAGCGGCGAGATGCTGCGCTACCTATCCTCATGGTTTGTGGCAATCGTCACCGAGGATGTCGAGCAAGTCGTGAAGATCTATATGCGTATGGGTATCCTGGGAAATGAATCGGATGTAACCAATCTCAAAAGTGATATGGCAGATTTCCTGGCCCGCTATTTCAGTTTGCCGCTTGATAGAGTTCAACTAGGCGGGCTCATGGAGGAGATCTTCACAAATGCTCTGCAACACAAGATTCAATTGCCATCGGCTTTCTTACTGCTTGGCAAATGCCTCATCACGCTTGAGGGGATTGTCCTGAAACTGGACCCTCAACTCAATATGTTAGAGATCGGTAAGCCATACGTGCAACGGGTGGTGACACGTCAGATGGATCCGAGGGCATGGTTAAAAGAGTTCACGGTGACGCTCACGGATATCAATCATATGATGCGCGATCTGCCGGTTCAACTCAATCTGATACTCCACAAGCTGCAACGCGGAAATCTCAAAGTCGATGTCGAATCATATGGCCTGGAGCATCTCAGTCACGAGTTGGATCGGGTAAGTAACCGTCTTTCATTTAGTATGATCATTGCTGCGTTGATCGTTGGCTCCTCTATCCTTGTGATGCAAGGATCCGGGCCTCAACTATTCGGCTATGCAGCTCTGGGAATCCTGGGTTACCTGATCGCAGGTTTCCTCGGACTGGGCTTGGTGATTTCGATCTTAAGATCAGGAAGACTCTGACGATAGGAAGAACGCCGGAGATCTGCCATCTCAATGGGTGATACTTACGAGGTTCTCGACGAACGACCTTCGACTCTTGATGGACAACGATAAAAAGATGCAAGATTCAGGACTCAACGCACAGCATTCAGCACTCATGCTTGGACTCGATGTAGGAGAAGTCCGGATCGGGGTTGCCATCAGCGATGATATAGGCTTTGGCGCACATGCACTCTGCACGATTCAGAGCAAGGGGACGAAGAAGGATCTGGAGGTCCTTCATCAGCTTGTTGCCGAACATGATGTCGCTGGTGTGGTGGTCGGAATACCCCATCGGTTGGATGGTTCCGTTGGCATCCAGGCTGAGAAGGTACAGCAGTTTGTGAAGGCTCTGCAAGCTCACCTGGAGATCCCTGTGTTCACATGGGATGAGCGTTTTACTACTGTCGAAGCTGAACGGATCCTCCTGGCGACAGATGTGTCGCGCCGCAAGCGAAAGCTGGTGATCGATCAGGTCGCTGCTGCATTGATGCTGGAATCCTATCTAGCACACCATCAAAACCGGGAAGCTACGTGAGTCGGAGGATGGGAAGCAGAGACCAGAAGGCAGAAGGCGGGACAGGGATCACCTTCTATTTATGGTTCAGCGCCTGTTGCCTGTTGATTGTCTCGCTCGTCGTGTCAGGTAGCTTCTTCTACCGGCTGCGGCCGGTGGGTGATAGCAAAGCGAGTGAGATCGAAATCAAGGAAGGTCTTAGCGCGGCACAGGTTGCACGTTTATTGGCAGATGCCGGGTTGATCCGAGATTCCCGGGCTTTTCATCTATGGAGCCGTATCACAGGCAACACACGTCATCTGAAAGCAGGTTGGTACCGATTCGATCCCCGCTCCAGCGCACGGTCTATCTTAGACCAAATGGTTCGTGGTGACACGATTCGGGACCTGCTGGTGGTTCCAGAAGGTTATACACTGGATGACATCGCAGCAATATGGGAAAATGAAAACTGGGGGACTCGGCAAGAATTCATCGAGGCAGCAGATCGGTGTGCGAATCAGCGAATCAGCGAGATAGTGAGTGAGCAAATTGACGGCTCGGGTGATCTGCAGTATCCTGCTCATCGAATCCTCGAAGGATACCTGTTCCCGGATACCTATTACCTGGAACGTGGAACCACTGCTCAGGCATGTATTCAGCAGATGCTTCGGAGGTTTGATCAGCAATGGAGCAAATTGACGGCATCCTCTGTCGGTTCCCTGTCAAAGCGGGAAACCGTCATCCTCGCTTCCATCGTTGAAAAAGAAGCGCGGGTGGACGACGAGCGATCTCTCATTGCAGGCGTCTTTTACAACCGATTGCGTCTCGGCTGGAAACTCCAGGCAGATCCGACAGTCGCCTATGTTCTCGGTTATCCGCGTCGGAAGCTGACACACAAAGATCTGGAGATCGATTCGCTCTACAATACGTATCGCTACGGTGGATTGCCACCGGGACCTATTTGCAATCCGGGTTATGCGTCACTCAAGGCAGCCTGGCAACCTGCAAAGACTGATATGATGTATTTCGTGGCTAGAGGTGATGGCACTCATCATTTCTCAAGGACATTAACGGAACATAACAAGGCAAGAAAGGGGATAAAAGCGTCGATGTCCCCCCTCGACTGAGGGGATACATTGCGCATTGTATTTATGGGAAATCTTACGATCAATACCCGCAAAGTAGGTGATGTACTGGTGTTTTCTCTTCAAGGTGACCTTGATGCTTTTACGGTACGGCAGATGCGAAAGTCCTTGAACCAGTTCATCGAAGAGGGAAACCATCGGATTGTAGTGGACTGCTCCGAGGTAGGCTACATCAATAGCACCACCATCGGTATCCTGGTGGGTAAAATGCACAAACTGCGGGCCCTGGATGGCGAACTCATACTAGCCGCACTCAATGAACGTGTCAATCGGGTCATTACCCTCGTTGGTGGTAGAAGGCTTTTCTTAATCTGTGATACAGTGCATGAAGCCATTGTGAACCTCACTCAGAAGCAAACTGAGGATCTGAATGAGACATCAAAAAAACTGCCGGATTCCGGGATCCTGGTCCTGAACTCTCGATAAGGG
>JAJRTO010000317.1 GCA_024278235.1 Candidatus Poribacteria bacterium | reverse complement strand
TACACGGCTGGATCACACTGCGGAAGACGATGGTATGCTGTTTCTCCGCGCAGGTAGGAATCATCGCGGCAAATAGCACCACGGCCCTGAGCTGCGATGATCGGGCAGCAGCGGAAGAGACTTTGCGGACCTTAAACGCGAACGAGCAGATCATCTCTGCAGGCATCTACCTGCCGGACGGAAGGGTGTTTGCTGAATATCTTCGTCCTGATGCTCGTGAGACAACATTCTGTGGGATCTGCCACGAACCCGGGAATATGGCGGGTGGACGTAATAATGGAGGGATCCCTGAACTCTTGTCTCCCAAACATCAGGAACCGGGTTACCGTTTTGTGAACAAGAATCTGGTACTATTTCGGCCGGTAGTCCTCGATGGAGAAACGATCGGTGTCGCTTATGTTCAATCTGACTTACGAGAGATATACTCGCATCTGAAGCGAGAAGCTATCCTCGTCACCCTCGTCTTGCTCGTATGTTTGCTTGTGGCAGCACCTGTAGGCATCCTCTTTATCTCCCGCTCTACTTTAGGCTCCATCATCAAACTTAAGAGCGCTGCAACGGAGATCGGGAAAGGGAAGCTAGACACGAAAATAGATATTCAGTCCAAAGATGAAATCGGCGTTTTGGCCACAACCCTGAATCAGATGGTCGAGGATCTAAGCACAACCACTGTTTCCAAATCCTACGTCGATAATATCATCCGATCCATGATGGATACTCTGATCGTCCTGAATCCTGATGCAACGATTCAAACGGTCAATCAGGCGACGCTCGATCTTCTTGGATATCAGGAACATGAGTTGATCGGGAAACCCATTGAGATGATATTGTCTGATGTAGAATCGTTCGGGGAATCCGGGATCGATAGCCTGATGGATCAAGGCTTTGCCGGGAATATCAAGACCCGTTACCTGACGAAAGATGGCAGACACATCCCGATGTCCTTCTCAGGATCTATCATGTACGATGATGATGGCACGATCCAGGGATTCGTCTGCGTCGCGCAGGACATTACAGAGCGTGAGCATGCCGAACAAAGACTGCAACATATACTCAGGGGAGCGCAGTGTCTCCTCTGGTATGCTGTCGTCGAAGAAAGAGATGCCACCTATGTGTGGGATACAAGGATCTCCAATGAAGTGGCTGCTCAGCAATTCCTCCCCCTGGAGATTCCTCCGGGAGAAACTTACAGTGATGCATGGTATGCCAGTAAATTCCCGGAGGATAGGGAACGTATGAATGAAACCTCGAGTGCCGCCTTGCGCTCAGGCAAAAGTCGTTACAGTCAGATGTTTCGTTGCCGACGGGCTGATGGTGAAATAAGATGGCTCGCCGAGGACGTGCGTATCGAATCCGTAAAAGAGGGGCAATGGAATTTGATGGGGGTCTGTACGGACATCACCGAGCGGAAACAGATAGAAGAGGCGCTGTGGGAAAGTGAGCAGAAGTTTCGATCCATTACCAGTTCGGCCCACGATGCGATCATCATGTTGGATCAGGACGGTCATGTGTCTTATTGGAACAAAGCGGCCGAGGAAATATTCGGATACACCGAACAGCAAACCCTGGGCAAGGATATGCACGCGTTGCTCGTGCCCCAACAGTACCAGGAAGCGAGTCGAAAAGGTCTCAGGTACTTCCGCGCGACAGGTCGGGGAGATGCGGTCAATCAGACACTCGAACTAACAGCACTCAGAAAAGATGGCACCGAGTTTCCCATTGAGCTGTCTGTTTCGGTCGTCAAGCTGAAGAATCAATGGAATGCCGTTGGCATTGTGCGTGACATTACAAGGCGTAAACGAGCAGAAGAGGAACTGAAGCAAGCTAAGGAAGCCGCTGAGGCCGCCAATCGTGCCAAAAGCGAATTCTTGGCCAACATGAGCCATGAAATTCGTACTCCTATGAATGGTATCATGGGTATGACGGAACTCGCGCTTGATACAGAACTCACCCAGGAGCAGAGAGAGTATCTGGGGATGGTCAAGAGTTCTGCTAATGCACTACTGACCGTGCTCAATGATATTCTGGATTTCTCCAAGATCGAAGCTGGGAAACTTGACTTCGAGACGATTGATTTCTGTCTGCGGGATAGTGTGGGTGATACGATGAAGACGCTTGCAGTACGTGCCCAGCAGAAGGGTTTGGAACTTGCCTACCATATCCATCCGGACGTTCCCGATGCACTCATTGGAGATCCAGGGAGATTACGCCAGATTATCGTCAATCTGGTGGGGAATGCGATCAAGTTCACTGAAACGGGAGAAGTGGTGGTAGATTGTAGAATGTGGCGGACAGATGGCAATCAGCAGGGAGCAAAACGCGGAGGACGGGACACAAGACACACACCATACACCTCACACCACGAACGAACTTCCGAATGCATCCTCCATTTTTCTGTCCGGGATACGGGTATTGGCGTCCCGCCAGAAAATCAACAGACTATTTTTGAGGCATTCAGTCAGGCCGATAGCTCCACAACACGCAAGTATGGAGGAACAGGGTTAGGACTAGCCATTTCATCCCAACTCGTTCAGATGATGGGCGGCGAGATATGGGTGGAAAGTCCCGTGGATTGCGGATGGCTGAATGAAGATTGCGAGTCAGAACATCTAACATCTGAGAGTCAAGAATCAGAAAACGAGTTCCCAGGGTGTATCTTTCACTTCACTGCCCGCTTTGGGGTGCAACAGGAACAGGAACCTCTCCCCTGTTTGCCAGCCGATCCAATCGCTCTGCAAAATATCCATGTATTGGTGGTAGACGACAATGCGACGAACCGACGTATTCTCAAAGAGATGCTGAACAACTGGGGGATGATACCAACGGCGATTGATAGCGGTCGGAAGGCACTCGCAGAAATGGAGCAAGCTGCGGCTGCTGGTGAGAGCTTCCCGATAGCATTGATCGACGTCATGATACCTGGGATGGATGGATTTGAGATCGCCGAACAAATCAAGAATCGCCCAGCACTGGCAGATACATCTCTTATCCTCTTGACGTCGGCTGGACAGCGCGGCGATGCCGCTCGCTGTCGGGAACTCGATGTTGCAGCCTACCTGACAAAACCTGTCAAGCAGGCGGATCTGCTGGCTGCCATTGGCACGGTGCTGGATACATCATCGCCGGAGAGGTCCGCTGCTCCTCTGGTTACGCGTCATTCCTTGCGCGAAGAGCGAAGTAAGTTTCATATCCTGCTTGCAGAAGATAATCCGCTCAATCAGAAGCTGGGTTCCAAGATACTAGAAAGCCAGGGATATGCTGTTACCATCGCGGGCAATGGTCAGGAGGCCGTCGAGATGTGGGAGAACGGATCTTTTGATCTCATATTGATGGATGTACAGATGCCACGAATGGATGGATTGGAAGCGACACAATGGATTCGTGAACATGAACAAGGACATCACACACCGATCATTGCAGTGACCGCATATGCCATGAAGGATGATGAGGTGCGTTGCCTTGAAGCAGGGATGGATGCCTATATCTCTAAGCCACTCAAGAAAAACGACCTCATGGCCATGATTGAGGACTTCGTGCAAGCGACAGAGGAAACGGTTGATGTCATGGTCGATGAAGCTCCTTGCTCCGAGGTTCCTTGCTCCGAGGAGGTGTTCGATCCTCAGATCATCCTGAAGCAGATAGACGGGGATGAAGATCTCTTGCAGGAGATTATCGGTTTGTTCCTCGAAGATAGTCCCCGTCTTTTGTCTGCTATCCGAGATGCTTGCGCACGACAGGATGGCCAGACACTCGAACGTGCTGCACACGCGCTGAAAGGGTCCGTAAGCAATTTTGGGGTTCCATCCGTGTTCCAGGCCGCGCTCAGGCTAGAGATAATCGGGCGGAATGCTGATTTCGATCAGAGAGAGAGCGCCCTACAGGAACTTGAGGAGGAAATGGACCGGCTTTGCCAGTCATTGAATCGCTATCTCCAGGGAAAATAACATCTGAAAACCCCTATTCTAAGCAAGTTTCACGTTGAACGTTGGAACGTTGAACGTTGGAACGTTGAACGTTGGGCATCTTGCATGAATCAAAGACAAGGAACACAGCATGAGAATTCTAATCGCCGAGGACGATCCTATCTCCCGACGTCTTCTTCAAGCG
>JAJRTO010000316.1 GCA_024278235.1 Candidatus Poribacteria bacterium | reverse complement strand
GAAACGAGCAAGCTGCACGCTCTACTACGGGACTCACTGAAAAACTCGTGTCAAGCATAATCCGGTAGACTCAAGAGCTATTTTCTGGTATCATCACACCAATCGGATGACCGGTAGCTGTCATGCCAGTTTCAGTTCAAGACAATAGGATTCCTGAAAACAATCACTCTAAACCGCATTTGACACTATTTTACGGTCACACCCCTGAATAAACGTTCCCGGATACAATTGGAGGTAGTCCATGAACATCCAACTCTCGCAGTTGTCACTTATCCATAAACTCATCCTGACGCTGTTTCTGATCATCATGGGGGTCAGTTACCTTTTCGCCGCCCTCAATCTGCAACTCAAAGTGAGCCTCGCCGATGGTGAGAAGGGGTTGTCAGTTCGTGACATCGAATATACTTATCGCGGCGATCCCGGCGTGACTCTGTTGGAGGCGATGATTCGCACCAGTATGAAGCAATACTTGCCGTCTCCGGATGCCGCATTGGACATTGAACAATGGATTGCTGACGGCAAGACCAGGGGAGATTATGAACAGATCCGCTGGATTTTTGAGCAGAAATGCGTTCGTTGTCACAAGCCGAGCGGTGAAGCGAACTTTCGCCCCCTGACGGACTACGAAGAAGTCGCTGCTGCCGCCACCCCCCAGAAGCGTTCCATCACTTCGCTGGCGAGTTTCAGCCATTACCATGCGTTTGGGATGGGCCTATTTTCGATAGTGATGGCACTCATTTTCTCGTTCAGTTCGTTCTCCATTCGCATACGCATGATCGTCTGCTGCCTCCCCTTTGTCGCTCTTTTGATGGATGTTGGCTCCTGGTGGCTCACACGCCTGATCAGCCCTATCTTTGCCTACACTGTTCTTCCGAGCGGTGGGCTCATGGGACTGGCGTTTATCCTCCTCATCGTTGGCCCACTATTCGATATGTGGCGGAGACGCGATGCGGTAAACTCGTGAGAAACCAACATCCGCTGTTGAATCTGGTTGGCATCTGCATTGAGATCGCCTATGAATCCACACACTTTTGATATCCTGGAATATGAGAAGATCATACAGTTACTGGCAAGTTATGCCAGTTCAGGATTGGGGGCATACCGGGCACAGCAAATTCATCCGCTTACTGATATTCAGCGCATCGAACGGCTCATAGCGGAGACCACAGAATTGAAGAGTCTATTGTCCCCCAACCTTACGATGCCAATCGGTGGACTCCATGACTTGTTTCCCCTATTTAACAAGCTGGAGCAGGACGAAGGTATCCTCCTTACAGAGGAGATCATGCTGTTCAGGGAAACCTTCCGGGCGTTCAGGAATATCAAGGGATTCCTGGAAGACTCTGATGCAAGCTATCTTCATCTGCATCGATGGGCTCATTCCATCCGGATCTATCCCGACATCGAGGGGAAAATCGACAGAACTTTCGGGGAGAGCGGTGCGATGAAAAACAGTGCCAGCCCTGAATTGAAGTCGATCCGCACTACGTCCAACCTACAGGCTGCTGATAGGGACTCCTGGTAGCAGCAACGCATTGACAATTGCCAGGCAATTGGGTCTACCGGAGAAAGTGATCACGGATGCCGAAGTGAATTCGATGAAAGCAGATGATTCGACCGGGGAACTCATCAATCAATTGCAGGCTGCAAAAGCGATTGCGGAGGAAAACAAGCAGATCACAGAACAGACCAGAGCAGAAGCTCAACGCCTGGAGCAAGAGCATCGAGCCAAACTTGATGAACTCGTGCGTCGGGAGACAAGCATGAGCGAGAAACTTCGAAAGGAGGTTTTCACAGAGCTACGTTCAATAAAAGGGGAGATCGAACGATTAGAGCAAGCACAACCCTCACAGAGGATTCTCCTCGATTCGCTGCACAGGATCAGTCAATATATCACTGACAGACTCCGGGAGGCTCCCGAAGAACAGCAGCGGCTGGGCTTCATCCAGCAACTGAAGATGGGAGATAAGGTCCATGTACGCAGTCTCAACCGAACCGGAACGCTCAACGAGATCGATCCAAAGACTCAAAAGGCTGTTGTGCAGCTTGGACCGATGCAGATGACCATCTCCCTGGATGATATCGAGGATGTTTCATGATTGTGATTTAGCACAAACCACAAGCTATTAGCCATAAATTGTCAACCAGCAGAGGAGGTACACGATGGCTCTCAACCTAATTATCATCATTGCAGACACGTTCCGAGCGGATTATCTTGGCTGCTACGGTAACGACTGGATCCGAACGCCCAACCTGGATCAGCTCGCATCCGAGGGGGTCGTATTCACAAACTGCTATGCTGACGGCTTGCCCACCATTCCTGCACGGCGGGTGTATTTTACAGGAAAGAGCATCATCCCGATGGAAGAACATGGCGGATGGACACCACTTCGTCGCCACGACGTGACTCTCCCGGAGATGCTCAAACCACATGGCTATACGACAGCCTTCATCGCCGATACCTATCACTATTTCAAGGCGAATATGAACTTCCACAAGGGATTCGACTCATGGCAATGGATCCGAGGCCAGGAGACCGACTCCTGGCAGTCCGGGCCTAAGGAGAAGTTCGATCCTGAAAAGCATATGCCGGCGCATCTGTGGAATGAGAACTATGACCAACTGATGCGGCAATACCTGATGAATACACAATATTGGCATCATGAGGAAGATTACTTCTGTGCTCAATCATTCCGGGCGGGGATGGAGTGGCTGGAAAAGAACCAGGGTGGCAAACCGTTCCTGCTTTGGATCGATACGTTCGATCCACATGAGCCGTGGGATGCACCGGAGCGATTCCAGAAGATGTACCACGACGACTATCCGTGCGAACGTTTCCTGTTCGGCTATGGCGTCCGGCATCAGGATATCCGGGAAGAAGATTTACCAGCGATACGTGGACTTTATGCGGCGGAGGTCTCGTTCGTTGACCTATGGATAGGTCGCTTTCTCCAACGGGTTGATGAATTGGG
>JAJRTO010000315.1 GCA_024278235.1 Candidatus Poribacteria bacterium | reverse complement strand
CTCTCGTGTCCGTGGTGTCCATGATGGTTCACCCACGTCTCTCCTAATACTTGACGTCCATAACCACCATCGAATTCCTTGCTCTGGCAGCCGTACTTGGCATAGGGACTCTCCGGATTCCGGCTGTACCTGAACGCATGAGTCGCCGTCCGCAATCCCATCACAGGTTTGCCCGCGTTGGTGTAATCCACGATGTACTGCATCTGCTCATCGGGGAGTTCGCGGAAGCGCGTGAACAACACCATCATGTCGGCAGTTTCGAGATGATGCAGCCCCGGGATGTTGGTCTGATTTTCTGGATCGATGATCCCTGTTTCCGGGTCGATGGCAAAGAGCACCGTGCATTTGAAGCCATGATGCACGGCAAGGATCTTCGCCAGCATGGGCAGGGCTTCTTCAGAACGGTATTCCTCATCGCCGCTCACGAAGACGATGTGCTTGCCTTTGCCAGGTCCTCCACTACCTTCGTACACAACCCAGAGTTCGCCATTTGTGGGTTTATCCATATCCTTCTCCTCTCATCCCGATCAGGGACGAAAAATAGTCCATGCACTTGCAGTGATTCTTCTCCGAGAACATATCAAGACTGGTGTGCATTGTCAAGTGTGTCGTGAGCAGAGAACTGCGGCGGATGGACAGCACGATCCCGATCGAACTGTCCGCCTATCACGGCAACATCTATATCTATTCTGCGGATGAGTCGATGAACTCTGATATCCGCCTCCATTGATTCCTGAACGCTCACATATGATCCCGCTTGAGCGACAGCAACTGAGACGCCAGTGGTACATCCGTGGAGGATGCGCGCTGCAACCCAGCCGGTGTCTCCATTCTTACAGTGGTGTCTGTGATGGATACGGAGTGTGGTGTTCGTCTCTGTTTCTGTAAGTGCGTCAATGTCCGTATGGAGGTTTCAGCCCGATCTCTGTGTTTCTGAGGCAGCAGGTTCGTCAGGCTGATACGCCTGGCTGCCAGGTTGAGTAAAAAGAAGCCGATCCCGAGCCAGAGGAAGAAACGCCAGAGCGGTCGGGTTTGCAGGTGAGCAATGTATGTCCTGCGTGCCACATCCTCGACGGACGGAGCAAATCGCCCTCCCGTCTGGATCGCTATCCGCCGAAGAAACGGTTCGTCCGTTCCCAGTGCACCCCATTCCGGTGGATAGGCGACAGGCAATAGCATGCGTTCATCGCCAACCGCGATAAGATAGTCTCCCGCCTCATCAACGGTAAAAGTCCCAACCCATTGTCCTCCATCCATGTGAAAGGGCACTGACTGCGTCTCGCCGGAAGGTCGCCCAACCACGGCTTCCGAAGGAGCCTTTTGACCGCTTACGATCCTGGCTTCCGATCCCCGCAATTCAACTGCCAGCGATTCTGATAGCGGTTCGGGGATCGTCCAATCCACCAACTGCTGACAGAATTTGCGCAGATTTGGCCAACGAACCCACTCCCGACCCCACAAAATTGCCAGATCCGAGTTAAAGACGGCAACGCGACCGGCCCCATATCGCCATGCTGCAAGAAGCGGCTGTCCGTTCGCAACGACCAGGGGAGCCTGCGCGCGCGCACGGAGTTGTGTGCTGATGTAACCGTAAATGGGCGGCCACTCTGTCAGACCCGCCAAAATGGGATGTGGGTCTTTGATACGAGGTGTGTAAGTTCCCGTCCGGAGAGATTCCTCCGGACGTTTCATCTCCTCGACCAGTATGCGAGGGAGGGTACGGATATCTGATACGACATGGTAGCGTCCGTTGCCGCTTTGTCCAAGCTGTTGCATGAGCACGTTCGGGCCCAACGAAATTGCGGAAGTCTGAACGTCCCGTTGCGCCAGTCTTTCCACGACTTCCAATGGAGAATCATCCTCACCGATCCTGCCATCTGAGACGATCACAAGGAATTTTCGCTCTGTGGTGGCAGATTCAAACCAGCGCTCGGCTTGTTCCAACGCTGTCTGCATGAAAGTCCCATGCCCCGCATCGAGTTGCCCAAGCAATGGGAGCCATTTTTCTGACTTCCCAACCGGGCTCAACGGGACAAGTTCATGAGGTTGTGCATCGAAAGCGATGACACCGATCCAGTCTTCCGGTCTGAGTGCCCGGATGGCTGTTGCCACAGCAGATCGAGCCAGACGAATCTTGGGATCCGCGCCTACTTTCGCTCCCATGCTGCCGGATCTGTCCACAACGAACACGATGGTTTTGGGGGATTGCTTCTCAGGAGGCGTCAGTTCAACGGGAAGGATGGGCTCCAGGGTGGTATCCAGATATCCCCCTGGACCGAGACTCTGTGAACCCAACACCACGAGCCCCAGTCCACCCACGCGCACGGCCATCTCGATAGCCTCCATCGCGCTCTCCCTGATAGCCTCCGCCGGCACATTGTCAAGTACCAACACGTCATATGCTGTATACTCCGTGGCATCATGGGATAGGCGAGATGGTGCCAGCCTCTCCATATCAGGTACGGCTTGATAAAATGGATCTCTGGAAGCTGATGTTACATAGATCACCCTGGGGCGGCCCGCAACACGTATTTGCGCGACTGCCACGTTGTTGACGGCGAGCGTGTCTGCCTGGGGGATCAGTGTGACCTGATAGCGGTGCTGACCGGCATCGGCGGGAGGGAGCAGAAAGTTTAGCAGTTGCCGCCCTGAATCGATAGAAACGGTGTCGTGCTCTACCAGCAGGTTCTCCTGTTTGATCTGGACTTCCAGCTCTGTTGGTTCCGTGCTGGTAACCATCAGTTTGAGTGGGATGCGTCGTCCTTCAGCGACCTCTTTCGGGTAATGAAGCTGTGTGAGTATGACTTCGGGTTCCTCAGATCGACGCAAGGGCCAAACGTCGATATCGATGCCACGAGCACGCAGTAAGGGAAGGATCTGCTCTGCATCTCCAACGTTTTGGTTACCATCGCTCAACAGCAGGATGCGTCCGACTCCATCCGTGAGCAGATCCGCTGCTGTGCGCAGTCCGTCCTCCAGATGACTCGCCTGTTCTCCCGGGGCGGTACTTTTCCATTCATCGATAGACGTCTCGGTTGTCGACCACCCCAATTCCACGGACGCATCTTCTCCAAATCCAACGATAGCATAACGATCTGTATCTTGCAGAGACTCAATCGTTTGCTGGATGACACGGCGCATCTGCTGGCGTTGGACATCCGAGATACTGGCAGACAGGTCAACGACAAACACGAGGGAGAGTGTTTTCTCACGCTTTTGCCAGGTGATCTGTGTCAACGCGATGATGAAACAGCATAGAGTCGCAGCCGTCAACACAAGCGTGATCGTGCCTCTCCAACCTGCACCACCTGGCTTCTGTTTGTCAATCAGCCATAGCAGCGGCACCGTGATGAGAAGGAGGAGAGGCCAGTATGTGTTGAGATGAAACATTGGAACCCTACAGTAGCGGTATCAGCCTATGAATCTATCCTCAACGCATCCAATACGGCTGTCATATCAGGTGGGATCGGGGCTGTGAATTCCATCCGTTCCCGGGTAACGGGATGGAGGAATGCAAGTTGCTCCGCATGGAGGGCTTGCCGTTTGAGCGCAGCAAGTGCGTGTTTGAGCGTCGGGGCAGATGCACTCTTGAGTGCGCGTTGTCGCCCGCCTCCATAAGTGGGATCACCGACGACGGGATATCCGGAATGCGCAAGGTGTACCCGAATCTGATGCGTGCGCCCTGTTTCCAACCGGACGCTCAGTAACGCAAACTGTTTGAAGGTTTCCATCCGCTTGAAATGGGTGATCGCTCGACGACCACCGATAGCGACCACCGCCATTTTCTTTCGATCCCGTGGACTCCGACCCATAAAACTGTCGGCTGTCCAACGATCCTCCGTGGGAACACCACATACAAGGGCGATATAGTGCCTCCACACGGTGTGTTTATGCAACTGCTCGCTCAGATCCCGGTGTGCCACATCCGTCTTGGCGACAACGAGCACACCGCTCGTGTCTTTGTCAAGGCGATGAACGATCCCGGGACGTT
>JAJRTO010000314.1 GCA_024278235.1 Candidatus Poribacteria bacterium | reverse complement strand
TCATCCTCACCTGCTATATCTTCTTGCGGCTGGTCTACCAGACGGGAGCACTGAACATGCAGTACTGGACGTTCGTCAGTGCACCTCAAACGCCGTTCCGCTGGCTTGAGATGCAGTTCCAGTCTCCCTCCGAAACTGATTGGGGCAATTTCAGCTTCGTGGGTATCGGTGCATTGGTGATGACCGGATTGTTTGTGCTGCGCCAGCGTTTCCTCTGGTGGCCGTTGCATCCCATCGGTTTTGTGGCTTCGCCGGGGGAATGGCCCATGATGAACCTGTGGTTCTCAATATTTCTCGGTTGGTTCGGCAAGTTCACTGTTCTGAAATATGGAGGTTTGAAGGCATACCAGCAGGCAAGGCCACTGTTTCTCGGTCTCGTTCTGGGAGACTGTTTTATCGGAGGTGTCTGGGTGATCGTTGGGCTGATCGTGGGTGAGGGTTACACCATGTTACCGGGATAGTCGCCTGGTGCAAAACCAGGGCGGCTGCTTCCTCCTTGACTCAGCGGTGGATCTGCATAACACCTCGTTTGATATTCCTCTACCATTTTCGGATCAAGGGGGTACTGACCATATTCCCTTGCAGACTCCAGCATGGCCTGATAGTTCTCTGGCTTGACGGCCGGATGGATGCTGGTGCTCGATGCCAGGATATGTCCACCACCCACGGACGCTTTGGCAATTGTCTCCTTCACAGCTTCGATCACCTGTTCGGGCGTCCCTCGTGAGAGCAACTCCCCGCAATCCACGTTGCCCACCACGGCGATCCGATCCCCGTATTGCTGCTTGACTTCTCCAATATCCATGCCCGCTATCGGTTCCAGTGGATCAATCGCCGTGATACCTGTGTCCACGATGGCGTCCAGAATGGGCCAGATGTTTCCGTCAGTATGTTTGATAAAAGGAACCCCATGCGCTTTGGCAAGATCCACCATCTCCTGGAGGTACGGCAGCACAAACTCCTGAAAATGCTGGGGCGACATGATAGGGGCATTCCGATGAGCGTAATCATCACCGGTCAGCACGACATCTGCACCTATCTCAATAGCGTGCCTCATGACCCGCTTTTTGTAGGCGATGATCATCTCTGCAAGCCGTTTGGCGAATTCAGGCTGGAGTAGATAATCCAGCAGGAGTTGATCCATCCTGTGGAGATAGTGAGAGAACTCGAATGCGTCGTGACCCAGAAACACAATGGCCCGCTCTCCTTTGAAACGCTGGATGGCCTTCTGCAACGATTCCAGACGGTAATCGGTATCCGGATCGGGTGGCTGATAGTCGTCCAGATCGGTTGGTGATTTTATCGGGCCATCCACATGATATGGGATCCCATTCGGTGGGATGCGCCACACAATGCCCCATTCATCCTGGTAGGTTGAGCTATCAAACCACTGACGCGGACGAAAATCCTCAAAGACGGTGACCCCATCCAGATCTGCCTTTTCACAAAAATCCTCGTAGCTGATATCACCGTAGAGGGCTTCTATCACAGGCTTGTTGACAATCAATTCCCACACAGGCACTCGGTCTGGCTGCTTTAACCGTAGCGCCGCCATGATACGTTCATAACCGTTCATATGGTTCTCCTCTCATGGGATCATCGTAACACAGATACTGGTTGGAAGCAACTGGTCTGAGATTTTGCCATTGACAAATCCAGTATCAGGTTCTACCATTGAAGGGCACGCCCCAGGTTGTATGGCGTGTGTATACCCAGCGAAAATTCTCGGAGTCTTGGATGGCTGAAATCAGACCTTTCCGGGGTGAGATGTATGATCCCGATAGAATCACCAGTTTCGAGCATGTCATTGCCCCTCCTTACGATGTGATCTCAGGGCAGGAGTTGAAACACCTCAAATGGAGAAGCCCTCATAACATTGTGCACCTGCTGTTGGCATCTCCGTATCCAACAGATACGGAGGGAAACAATCGTTATACACGCGCGGCTGAGCAACTGAAGTTCTGGCGATGGACAGGGATCTTGCGACGGGAAGAACAACCTGCATTCTATCTCTACGAACAGCAATTTACGGTACATGAACTGACCGGAACAACCTGTCACACACGTCGAGCACTGATAGCTCGGGTTCGTCTGGAGCCGTTTGATGCGGGTGTCATTTTTCCGCATGAGAAGACGCTTGCTGCCCCGAAGGAAGATCGCCTGCAGTTGCTGAGAGCCTGTCATACCAACTTGAGTTCAGTTCTTGCTCTGTATTCCGACCCTGAGGCAGTGGTCGAAGAATTATTTCAGAAAATACTCGAACAACCTCCCATCATCGATGCGCATTTGCCGGAGGAGCATGTGGAACGCCTCTGGCGGCTCTCTGATCCGGGTATGATAGAGCAGATACAGTCGCTGTTCCAGCCCATGCCCCTTGTGATCGCCGATGGACATCATCGTTACGAGACAGCACTTTTTTATAGGGATGAGCATTTGCAGCGATATCCGGACTGTGATGCTTGCAGGTATGTCCTGATGGCCCTGGTGCGCATGGAAAGTCCGGGCCTTGTCGTTCTCCCCATCCACAGGCTCCTGTCCGGCTTATCCGAATCGGCATTGAAAGAAGGCTGGCATCAGTTAGCACAATTCGCAGAAATCGAACTCTGCGCTTCTCCAATGCAAATGATGGATGCCCTCCATCACACACCGATGACAGCGTTTGGCGTATATTACCCTCCACATGGATACGCCTTACTGAAGCTACGGGAAAATGGGGATGTCGTTTCGCACCTTGAACCCACGCATTCCGGGATCTACAGTCATCTCGATGTGACACGACTGCATGCGTCGATCCTCAAGAGTTGTTTCTCGCTCGACACCTCCGTTGTTGCACAGCAACATCATATCCATTACACCGAAGAGACACAGGAGGCTATCCAACGGGTCGATTCAGGTCAGGCCCAGCTTGCTTTCTTCTTGAAACCAACCCGCGTGGACCAGGTGAGGGATGTCGCGATGGCAGGGGAGACGATGCCGCAGAAATCCACTTTCTTCTTCCCAAAATTGATGACAGGACTCGTGCTAAATCCGTTGGATTGAGAAGGGATGAGATCATGCGCAGGCTGATTCTCCTTTTATTTTTGACAGGGATGCTCTATGAGACGGCGCTCATGGCTGAACCACGGACGATAACCACCTCACAGCGTGGAAAAGAGCTTATCGGGACGGTCCACATTCTTCCGGGGCAGGAGCATACGTATCGTGCCTTTGTAGTCGTTAAATCGGAAGATCTGGAGGATTGTGCATCCGACTATATCACGGTGACGATCACGGCAAAGAAAGAAAGGGTGAAACGCAGCATCCCGGGAGTCACCCTTTATTTGCATGTGGCCACCCAACCAGACACGCCATTGGGGACCTACTTTGCCCCCGTGGCCATGTTCCGTCATAAGGATCATGAGGGGAACCAGAGCGTTGAGCCGGGCGAGTTGCGGATTATCGTGGTGGATCAACTGCCTTCAAAACATGGTACACTCGCCAAATGGATCCGGGGAAGCCTGGGTATCCTGATCTTTATGGTGGTTGCCGTGATCTTCTTCGGAATGCTCGCTTACTTCATCATACGTATCATTGCAGGGGCAGTCGGACCTGAAGAACCGGACGATGAAGAGGAAGAGACAGAGGAAGAAGAGGAGATAGATGATGAATTCGTGCAGGAAGCACTCAATGCGACAACGGATGGACATCCGCCCGATGAGGTAGTCTGATGTCGAACAACGACGATACACGTCCGGGATTTGCGGAATCCGTCATAAAGAGCAGCACCGCGCCTGCTTTCTATGCTCAGATCATGAATCAGCCATCTCGACGTACGATCTTCTATCTTTTGAAGATCCTGGCGATTGTATCGATACTCCTTTCGATCCCTCTCAACCTGTCGCTTGTTTCGATGAGTGGGCGGATATTGCAGGCGATGGAGGCAGAGGGCTTTCCAACGGTCATTATAAAGGATGGCATTGCCGAGGCGGATCCTCCTGACCGCTACCATTACCAGGATACGGAAACGGACATACAGATCCTGATCGACACTCAGATAGAGGGCGATGAGGCCACCACGCTTTTCAAGGAGTTCAGACCTCACATGATGCTCTCCCGTCGTAAGCTCATCATCAAGGTCGATGAGACAGGCTGGCGGGAGTATGAGCTGCATCGGCTCAATAGCATGGTTCTCGATATTTCCACGTTTCGGACGCTCCGCCGCATTCTGATTGCGCTATCACTCCCCTTGTTCCCCTTCGTGTTGTTGGTCTTCAATATGGCAAACAGGATCCTCTATGCGATGACCTTCGGTGCCTTCGGCTGGCTTTTCATCGGAATGCGCTCCCAACGTATGACATTCCGCCAGATCTTTCAGATAGCAATCTATGCTCTGACGTTCCCTGTTTTTCTGGATGCCTTTCTGACTCTCCTGGGTTGGAATGTACCCTACATCTTTAGTCTTTTCTACCTGCTGTTCCTTATCCGAGGGCTGAAACTCGTTCCGGTAGAGGAATCGGCAGACACAACAGCACCCACAGAGTAGTTGAGGATGCACAGACAG
>JAJRTO010000313.1 GCA_024278235.1 Candidatus Poribacteria bacterium | reverse complement strand
TTGGCAATACGCGGCGGCTACTACCTCGACCCGAGCCCAATTCCCGAAGAAACGCAGGGCCCGCTGATCCCTGACATTGGAGACAAGCATTCCATCAACGCGGGTATTGGGCTGAAGTTGGGTGCGCTTGGAATCGATGTCAACTACGAGTACATCATCTGGCCAGACCGAACGGTCAATCCATTCGACGTGGACGGTGACGGTGAGATCGACAGCTTGCCCGGCGACTACAGTATGAGTTTGCACTCCGTGATGAGTACTCTCACTTTGGCGTTCTAGGCGATCCTGCAGATTAAGATCGTGCCACAGAAACCATCAAAACCGGACAGAACCGGGAAACTTGGGAGGAAAAACAATGAAGAACTACCGTGCTGGTATGATGATCGCAATGATCTCTCTGATTGCCACACAGTGGCTGGTTCCTGCCTCTGCGATGGCAAAGGAAACGGTGCTGCTTGAGGAAAACTTCAATGAATTGACGCTGGGACCAAGTGTCCAGGAAGCTCTTGCCCAGGATAACGTCTGGACAAATACGCCACCTGATGGCTGGAAGATTGAGAACGACATACCCAAGAACGGCATGCCCGAATGGGAAGGATGGGCCTTCGTCGATCCGCTGTGGTGGACAAATGCAGCGGAAGACCAACGACGTTCCGAGTTCACACGAGCTACAGACGCAAAAGCAGACACCGTCATCGCTGTTGCCGATCCGGATGAATGGGATGACGCCGGTCCTGCGGCTCCTGCTCCTTATAACACCTGGCTGTCCACGCCGCCCATCGACATCGCCAGGATGATGGCAACGAATGCGATCCAGCTTACCTTCGATTCGAGCTGGCGGCCGGAAGATACGCAGAAGGCGAACGTAACTGTCTCATTCGATGGCGATGCACCTATCTAAATACTGCGCTTCGAGTCGATAGGTGTTCAAACCCTTTATTTGGAACCTGTTGCCGGGGTCGAACTCAATAAACCGGACGGAGAGCAAATCAATGAAACGATCACCGTGGGTATACCCAATCCAGAAAATGCAGCAAGTATGGTGATCACATGGAGTGTGTTCGACGCTGCGAACGACTGGTGGTGGGCGATCGATAACATACAGGTGACAACGAATGCTTTTGCTATCTCCCCTGCTGGCAAACTCGCCACTTACTGGGCGAGTATGAAGCGGCCGTAGTATACGGCTCACACCTGTGCAAACTGCAATGGATATTAGAGGGTGGATTGGATTCAGATGAAGCTTCTACTTCTTACTGTCCGCTCCACTCTTTGAAATCGGCTTCCATTTCCTCGCTCCACTTTCGATCCACCTGACCGGGTGTGTATTTCCCTTCCCGAATCCTTAACTGCCCGAAATGATCTCTCTTACGAACGTCCTCAGAACGCTGAACAACTTGTTCGGCAAGATGCGGGGGGATAAAGACCACCCCTTGACGAGTACCCAGCACGACATCCCCGGGTAACACAGTAGCATGGCCAATACGAATAGGGACGTTGATGCCCAGTAGCGTGACGTTAGCAATGGCTGTGGGATCTGTTCCCCGAACGAAGATGGCGAAATCGGGAATATCGTAGAGTCGTTGTAGATCACGAACCCCTCCGTCGATCACCATGCCCGTATTGCTGCGCGATTTGATGGCCGTTCCGAGATTATCCCCTGCAAAAGTGCCATCTCTCACCTTACCAAACAGGTCCACTACGATGACATCATTCTCCACGAGTGTATCGATCACCCAGGAGTTCTGTCCCCCGATACGACCTGCTTCCTTGCCCTCTTCCTCAACAAGCTCATGTAGGTCGGGACGATTGGGCACAAACATCGCCGTGACAGCCCGCCCTACCAGTACCTGATCAGGATGGAGGTTCATCCAGTTACCCTCAAACTGAAAGTTGTACCCATTACCTCGCAGTACGCCCCATGCCTCCTCGGTTGTCACTGATTTCATCCGTTCCAGGATGTCATCGGGGACATTCGGCCTCCCATCAGGAAACCTATCATAGGGATTGAGTCGAGTCCATTCCAGAATATTCTCTTTTGAGATAAGTCTCACAGGCGTATCTCCTCCTCATATCGTTTGGAGTCACCCCAGCCCTGGGATGATCCCCGCTTATGATTGAAACTCCGTTCATTGTAGCACCTCTCTTGGATATTGGCAAAAGGAATGTGACTGCAATGAGCAGGAACCTTCCTGACCTTATACTCGGGAGAACCGATGCAAAAAGGCTTTTGCTCTTGACCTCAGTGAGAACGGATGCTACATTGTGTGTATTGTTCTACCAACGCAAATTCCCTAAGGAGACAAGAATTCGTATGACACCTCAGGAACTCATTCAATCCGTCGCAAAGAAAACTGACTCGAAGATTGTCCTACTGGTATTGGACGGAGTGGGTGGATTACCTCAAGACGGAAAAACAGCACTCGAGACGGCACGGACGCCCAATCTCGATGCATTGGCCCGGAATGGGGCATTGGGACTGACAGATCCTATTTTCCCCGGTATCACGCCGGGAAGCGGGCCGGGCCACCTCAGCTTATTCGGATACGATCCGATGGTCTACCGGATCGGGCGCGGAATCATGGAGGCGTTCGGTGTCGGCATGGATGTGACGGACCGTGACATCGCTACCCGTGCTAATTTTGCGACTCTAAAGGACGGCAAGATCATCGACCGCCGTGCAGGACGCCCACCGACAGAACGTAATCGCGCATTGATCGCACTTCTCAGCGAGCAGATTCAACGGATCGATGGCGTCGAAGTACGTCTCTGCTCAGGCGAA
>JAJRTO010000312.1 GCA_024278235.1 Candidatus Poribacteria bacterium | reverse complement strand
TGAAGTCGTGGGCGACGCCGCTTGCCATCTCCCCCAGCGCGCGCAAGCGTTCCTGCTGAATGATCTGCTGCTGCGTCTCCTGTAGTTCGGCGAGCGTCTCCTCCAAAAGACGGTTGTTCTCATGGAGCTGTTCCTCTGCCCACTTACGATCGGTGATATCCCTTATGATATGTAGTATTCCAACGATTTTCCCTTCCCTCTTAATAGGGGCCGCATTCAACTCCACATAGACTTTCTCTCCTGACTTGGTCAGCACACAAAACTCATATTTTCCGGGGACATCCTCCCCGGCAACCCTTCTCCTGAAGTTTTCCGTAATCATGGGCAGATATTCAGGATGGATGAGACGGCTAAAGTGGATCTCTTTGATTTCATCCATTGAATAACCCGTCATCTCACAGAACTTCGGATTAACGAAACTCAGAGAACCTGTTGGTTCAACAACGACGACCGCATCATTGGCGTTGTCTATCAACTCCTTGTATTTCAACTCCGATTCTCTTAGCTCTTTGTTGACGTTTTCCAACTCGAGCATTTTGTCTTCCAGCTTCTTAATCAGCCGCTCATTATGTTTCTTGAGATAAGCGTCCTCATCTTCAACAGGGGGCCCGGGGCTCACCAGGGTCCCTGATTCGTGGCTACTGATGATCTCCTGCAGGATTTCAACGAAAACATCCGGTTCTATCGGTTTGACGATGAATTTTTCAGCTCCAAGACTCAGAGCAAACTCCTCATCCTTGGGATCGATGTAGGATGCGCTATAGAACACGAAACTGATATGCCTCAACTTCTCGTTTGTCTTCACCTTGCGGCAGAGCTGAAATCCATCCATCCGGGGCATCAGGATGTCAGCGATGATCATGTCGAATCCATCCTGCGACGCTTTTTCCAGAGCTTCGACACCATCGGCGGCAGACTCGACCTCATAACCATAGCCCCGAAGCAGCACTTCTAACATATAACGACTCTCTTCGATATCATCAACGATTAAGATCTTCATGACACTTGTCTTTCTCAGTTATTTTTCCGCTATCCTGCCTACAGAGTCTCTCAGAGATATTTCTCTATCTCGGATACGAAAGTATCCGGATCGAAGGGCTTTTCGATGTAGCTCACACAACCTATTGCTAACGCCTTCTCTTTATCGCCCGGCATCGCATAGGAGGTCAGAGCCACGATAGGTATATGGCTTATCTCCGCAATCTGTTTTATCTTTTGAGTTGCCTCGTAACCATTCATCTCCGGGAGTTGCATATCCATGAGTATGAGATCAGGTTTTTCCGATTTGGTGTTCTCTACAGCCTCAAAGCCATCCCTCGCTGCAATAACCTCGTAGCCGCTTTTTTCCAGGAGGAAAGTGACCAAGTACAGGTTCTCCGCGTTATCCTCTACTACCAGTATCTTCTTCATGGCAGTTCCTTCGTATTATTTACAGATCTGTCCTCACACGTCATTGAGTGGCAACGAAAAGGTGAACTTAGACCCCCTTCCATATTCACTTTCTGCCCAAATCTTACCACCCAGTAAAGTCACCAACTTCTGACAGATGTATAATCCCAGTCCGGCTCCTTCATACCTTCGCTGTGCCGTTCCATCGACCTGTCGAAACGCTTCAAAGAGCATCTCCATATTCTCTTTTTTGATCCCGATGCCCGTGTCGGAAACGCTCACTTCCAGGTTGTCGTCGTCGGCCTTACACTCAATTTTTATCTCACCATGCTCGGTGAATTTGACAGCATTACCAACCAGGTTGATGAGAATCTGCAAGACCTTCTTTCTGTCGCTGTTGATTTCTGGAAGATCATCAGGCAGCCTTGTGACGAGCTTCAATCCTTTCTGAGAAATCGCCGGGAAAAATGCCTGGACAGCCTCAGTAATGATGTTCTCAATTTTGGATCTCTCCGTTATGACTCCCATTTTACCTGCTTCGATCTTGGAAAGGTCGAGCAGGTCATTGATTAAGCTCAGAAGATGCTTTGCCGAACCGTAAACCATGGAAAGCTGTTTCCTTTGCTCTTCATTGATCTTCCCGGTGATACCTTTCAGAATGATGCCGGTGAATCCGATGATGGAGTTGAGCGGGGTTCTGAGTTCATGACTCATCGTGGCGAGGAATTCTGATTTCAGGCGTTCTACCTCCTGGAGTCGGGTATTGGCTTGCGCCAATTCTGTGTTGGCAGTTTCGAGTTGTGCAGTGCGTTCAACCACGCGTTGTTCTAAGGTGGCCGCATGTCGCCGGATCTCATCGTACAGAAGCGCGTTCTCCACAGCGGCTCCCGCATGGTTTGCGAAGAGGGTCATCAGGGCTACTTCTGCATCCGTGAACTCGGTACGGGAGCTGCCCTCTCTCCGCTGACGCAGGACGCTGAGAACACCGATCACCTTGCCGCGTGCCTTAAGAGGCATTTGAACTGTCGGGCCACGAATGCCATATTTTTCTGCTGTCGGCTGATGGGCATGGGGGTGCAGATCGCCTCGCGTGATCAGAGGCTCGCCGGTGCGCACCACCATGGCGAGGAGATCTTCATCGGGATGAGGTTCCCTGTAAAGCGGTCGCACAGTATCCGTCACAATATCCTCCGGGAAGCCGAATGCCATCCGTCCCTCGACCACTTTCTTCTCCTCATTGACCAGGGAGATCATCCCCTTGTCCACGTCAAATAACTCACGAATTGAGTTGAAGATGAGCTGCAACAGGCTGTCCAGGTCCGTGATTCCGTGAAACGCCCGGCTAACCTCCTGAAGGCGTGTCAGGAAGTGAAGCTGCTCATCGAGTTCGTGACGAAGGCGGGCATTCTGGATAGCAATCACCAGTTGGTCGGCCACCTCGCGGGTAATGTCGATGTGTTCGGAGGTGAAGGCGCCCGGACTGTTAGCTGCCATGTTGAGAGCACCGATCAACTCCCCCTGGAGAACGAGTGGTATCTTGAAATAGGAACGTGCACCTTCATGTTGCAGGAACCGAACCGATGGCGGCGGATGGAGAGCAAGGGTATCTTCCACCATGTGAATTTCTCCTTCGCGAAGGCGTTCGATATCTCCAAACTCATCGAGCGAGAGACGCGTTCCCACCGGCATCCGGGTCTCGCCGCTCACATGAGAGGTAAGTAGCTTCACCTCGTTTGCTTCAAGATCGAACACGGCGGCGGTACACTGCTGGCAGGGCACGAGTTGCTCGATGCGAGTCATAGCAGCTTGAGCCATTTCCTCCAACGACTGACCGATCAATATAGCCTGGTCTATCTCGTGTAGAACTGTCAATCGCTCCGTATAACGGCGTAATACTTCTTCCGCCTGTTTTTGCTCCGTGATCTCTGTCGAGACACTGCCAACCCCATAAAGGGCTCCCTCAGCATCGTACAAGGGGAACTTCTGCGAAATGTAGGTGCGCGGGTTATCCTCATGGGGGAAGCTTTCCTGAAGTTTTAACGGCTTTTCATCCCGGATCACCTTCAGGTCACTCTGGTGGCGGGCATCCGCAATCTCCTGCGGAAAGATATCGTGGTCGGTCACTCCAACCGTATCGTCATTCGAGACGCCGAACAACTGCTCATAACGCTGATTGATCATCTGATAACGGCCCTCTTTGTCTTTGATGTAGATAAGAGCTTCCGTGTTATCGATGATATCCTGGAGGCGTCTGTCGCGCTCCCTGACCTGATGTTCTGCACGGTCGTGTGCCTTCAACAGATCAGCCCAGCCGTGGGCAAGCAGCCCGAGTTCGTCCAGCGAACCGGCCACCGGGTAAGCGTAGCTGCCGACTTCGTGAACGCCATCCGGGACCTGCTTGAACGCGGACAATCCCTGACGAAAATTGCGGATGGCGATCATCGTGCCCGCTCCGGCGGTCAGCACAAGCAGAAACCACAGCCCTATGGTTTCTGTCGCAAGGAAACCGGTTCGGTTGAAATAGTACGTTAATAGTATGGTATCGATCATGACCGGGGTGAATAATCCGAGCACCATCACCTTCAACCACAAGGGCGCGACCATAACCACAATCCCTCGTGGGGCAAGGAAACGTCCGAGCAGATCTGTGAGGTAGAAAAACAGAGGGAATGCGGCGATCAACAGGAACGGAATGACGCCAAATGCTGAATATGCATATTGCCTCAACGTGTACTTTGTGCCTTCAAAGATGGCGTTGGATAACAAAACGGAGGGGGGTCCCAAAAAACAGTATAGGCTCAACAGCCCCCAGAAGATCCAGGGAAACATTGTCAATTTCCGGGTACTTCCGGGATCGGATGTATGCGGGTTCTCACCGAGTGTCACAATCGGATCAATGATCTTGTGTTTGAACACGACGAACGCGATAAGGGTAAAGACGACAATATAAATCCCGGTAAACCGGATCAGACTCAAACCGGCTTGCGTCGAATCCCAAAACCCCAAAAAGGTCATACCGAGTTCACCCGTCGCAGGCGGGATCAGCCAGGCAGCGATGAGGCCGGCGCGAAAGCGACGTCGGAACTTATCGCTGGTGTACTTGGCAGGCGCAACGGAACTCCCGGACATACCTTCATCTGTCAGATCCCGGGCCACTGTACGCACACGTGGCATCAGATCCTCTCCTATCCTGATGAGAATGTAACGCCCAAATCCCAATGGGTTACATTGCTCTGCGTCCTAATGGAAGATCATGTAGAGTATACCACAATCCAAATTGGATTGTCATCCCTTACAACCGATGATTAGGAATTTCCCGGCTTCCTGATGTACCTTTCCAATGTGCGGGTAGCTTACCTCGGGAGACCGGGTAGCGCGGACAGCTTGTCTGCGCATGATGGCGCGCCTGTGCACAGACAAGGCTCAGTCGTTCCCATTTTTGGCTCGTAGTAAGCGTAATTCGATCAAAGCGGCGCATCTGTATTTTGGGAGGGTAACTCGGATCGATTCTCCTTTCAAAATCGGCTTCCTGAAACTTCGTCATGAACTCTAACTC
>JAJRTO010000311.1 GCA_024278235.1 Candidatus Poribacteria bacterium | reverse complement strand
GTCATTCAAGATGTCGAGAACATTATCAGCTATCATAGCCAAGGCCGGCATCATAATTCCAACAAACAATGCCCCAAGTACGGCATACTCAATGAGAAGAATTCCCCTCTCCTGACGAAACAGCTTCCTTACCATCTTCCTCCTCCTGAGATCCCTCCATACGCTGACCCCCACGTGCGCCAACGCGTGGTGCACCGCGTCTCCTGAGTGCCATGCAGTGCGAAACGATGATCCTCGTTTCCTGGAAACGCTCATACAGATATTCGACAATTCGCGTGCTGCAAAAAAGACATGGGTAGATGCTTTGTACATTTAGCAATACCTATGCCATGATCAAGGAACCGGGAAGGTTGTCGAAGGACAAGACCCATCTAACGTTCCGTCCGGAGAAGATCTATACAACAACATCGACATGAGCAAGAACTTGCGCTTCTTATGCATAATTCTGCTCATGCACAATCCTGCTTATTCACTGTCACTTGTGTTCCGCCTCAATCTCTGCTGGCCAGACGCCTAACTGGACCACCAGGGACAAAACCTGACATGAATGCTCTGCAACGACTCATGCAATGTGTCAATGGACACACAAGAACACATAGGCAATTCACCCCTGAGCCCTGTGGTTTGATTGGACGCATGTTCCTGCGTTAAATGATGCTACGACGTCACACCATGCTACGGTGTGTCGAACATATCTCTGACGAGAGTCAGACCAATCGACGTGGGCTGTTTTTCAAGAGATTGTTGATTGAAACAACACCACAAGTTGTTCCAATCTCGAATCTTCAATTCCATCTGTTTGGTGCAGACATGAGTGGATGCGTTGCAGGTTGACGGATTCTTGAGTCGCTCCCTCACCTCAGAACCCGGCGTGCGAGTTTCCCCGCACCAAGCTCAAGCCTGTCAGCACCTCTGGTTTGTTCCCTTTAACGGACTTTATCACCGGTTCGCATAAGCTCACCCTACTTCCCTGCCTGGTTCCCTACCACGTGATACTGGTAGCTTCGCTCCAGCTTCACCCATCTGGGCTCAGGTTCTCAGATGGGTTTCAGACGTGACAATTGCTCACTACACCCGCCACCCTAGTGCAAATGTGCACCACATCGTTGGATTTGCTGCATTGAGAAGCCCGTTTTCTGGGTCAAGCCTTGCATCGTCCCTACGTTTGCCCGAGAAAACGGGTTTCTGATTGCCAGATATGCCCCTTGACGATGCACTAGGCAACTGTCGAAGGAACGGCAGGTCTTATCCATAGGGGAGTCCCAAGCATGGGAAAGTCCCAAGCCAAACAATCACCTACGCGACTTCACGTCGCACAGCCTCATAAGGGTTAGGTAAAGGTTGTTTGTTAAGATTCGTACTTCGCCCCACTGCTATCTGTCTTCTAAACTTATCATTCTTGGTTACGTACCATGACCAATATTGAATCCAATATCTGGATTAACTGTTGACTAGCCGAATTCCATGCTCCACGGGCTGCCTTATCCCCAGAGCGATATCCCCATGTATTCGATTCTTTCTGTTCTGCCACAATCGGCAACGACACTTGCTCTGCGGGTTCCCTTCTCATGTCATGGATTTCGAGTTGCAACCATGCTGTTCCTACCCACCATCCTTCGGCGGCGAAAGCCGTTCCTAATGTTGTTTGACGTGCTAGAGCCGTTGTCACAAGCGAATTCCAATGGTCAGAGACCTGTGCATGGAGAGCAGCAAAAGTCTCTTTGACACTTACAGCGGAGATTATTCTTGACCCAAAATTCGCCTCATTTGCTTTCAGACGGATTTTGACTGCTACCCGTCCCGATGGTACTTCTTCAAAGAACTCAATCCACTGAATTGAGTTGCCATATGTTTGCGAAAGACCATTCTTTAGCGAAGCAATTACTTCCTCAGATGCCTCTTTTGTAGTACGCGCGTCAAGAACAGAGATAAGCATAGGAGTCTCCAGCCGAAGGTTTAATCTCGGTGCTTCCGATATTTTGGGCAGGATTATCCTCTGTGTAGCACAGCCGAACAAAATCAGGGACACAAGCATCGTCAATAATGCTGACAACCGACCAGATAAATATGATACGTTCTTACCTACCTGAATTCTGTGAAGGATTATTTTCGTCATTTTTATCCGTATCATGGGCAAATCTCCGCCTATTCTACTAACCATGCCTCGCGGAAAATGGTCTTCCAATTGTATTGATAGGTTCCCATCAGTGTGTCCATCCCCTCAGCATAGAACAGCAAGTGATACTTCACGTACTTCCTATCCAGCAGTCTGATGCACTCATCCAGTTCCCCGAATGTCGGCACAACTTTCGGATCACGCTTATCTCGATGAGCAATGCGTTTGTCAGCAAACTCCTCGCATGCGTCTGTTGCTGATTGGAGTTCCGCACGATCATCTGCTACCATCTGTGGACAGACATGCTCTCCGCTGGCATCTGCGTATTTCGCGAAGTCACGTTCAGCACATCGTTGGGTGTTAGTCCTACTGTAGAGGCTACAGAAGTGGTTGCGAGAAAGCTCCGCAGGGCTCTGAGCAATCTCATCAAGCAATCTTCCAAAGCATACACTATCCTTGTGGCGTTTGACTTGCCGACGCACTCCTGCTAAAGCATGAGAGACATAGGTGTTCCCAAGATAGCGAAAGAAGGGATTAGGCTTCTGGATATTCTGATTGGCGCGGATTATGCTTTGTACTGCCCAGAACGTGTCTGCATCCAGAACAAGCTGCTGAATCTCGTCATGGATAGTTGCCATCCATCTGAGCCACTTGTCAAGTTTTGGACTCATAGTCAAATACCCCCTGATCAGGTGCTCCTTCCTGCCTAACGACAAGGTTCAGTTGCAGCGAGGGTTCGTCGAAAAACGTCCGGCAAACCGGAACCCGTTGCAAACCCAGAAACATTCATAAAACCAAAGCTCCCCGCCGTCAACTGCAACGACTTGATACTTCAGCAACGGCAAAAATCACATTTCGGGTTCACCGTTGTCTGTTTCACAAAGCCAACGGAGACCATTATATCCTCTGTTTGGCCTCCGTGTAACAGAAATCACGTCGTTTCGTTCGCTTGTGTTCTTTTCCAGACTGCCTCCCTGCGTTGAATCCCTCTTTGGTTGTCTACGCCGTAAGAACCTGTGACATGGGCCATGATATGCATCAGAGCGTCATCCGGTCGTAATGGAAGTAAGCATGGCCGGACATGAAGTTGCTGAAGCTCTCATCCTTTCTGCAAACGCAGTTTGTACTTGACATCCCCTGTGCTGCAATGTATAGGATGTTGTCTTATATTCCCTGGGGGACAACCATGACCCAACTGTTGCACATTTTCACCCGCGTGATACTACCTATCCTGCTGATGGCATCTGCGGGATATGGTCTCCAGAAGCGACTACATCTCGACCTGACCGCTTTTTCTAAGGCGTTGTTTTATCTCATATTACCTTGTCTTGTTTTCACCCGACTTTATCGAACCACGCTCTCCGTAAGCAACCTCGGAACCGCCATGATTTTCACCGCAGGAATCGTGGTATCGATGCGACTGATCACCCTTCTGATCTCACGGATACGCGGTCACAAGCCCTCCATGCGTGCCGCTTTCGGGCTCTCGACCATGTTCTACAACAGTGGGAATTATGGTCTATCCGTTGCTGAACTGGTGTTTCATTCAAATCCATTCGCAACGGCGATCCAGGTTTTGGTGTTCACAACACAGAATATCATCAATTTCACGCTCGGCATTTTCCTGATCTCCCGTGGGCGACTGTCGGTACGAGAATCGGTTCGGAACACCCTACGCTATCCCTTGATCTATTCCGTTGCGCTCGCCCTGATTTTCCGAGGATATCAGATTCCTGTGTGGCAGCCTCTATGGATCTCGATGGAAAAAATGGGGGATGCGTTGATCCCGGTCGCCTTGATTATGCTGGGAGCAAAACTTGCGAACACGAGTCTCACTCATGGTATCACCGATGTCATCCTCTCCGCGATCTGTCGCCTGATACTGGGCCCCATCATAGCGTTCGGATTTATCCAACTCGCTCATCTCCAGGGCATGATCGCCCAGATGCTCCTTATCTCTGCGAGTATGCCGAGTGCAGTCAATACGGCGCTGCTGGCACTCGAATTTCAGAATGAACCCGAGTTTGCCTCTCAGGCCGTTTTTTTCTCAACTCTGTTGAGCATCCTGACGGTGAGCTTGACCATCTATGTGGCGACGGTATGGCTCAATTGAAATGCATCGACTCCTCCACAGACCGTATACATTCCAGTACCTGTGAATGGAGCGTTCCATTGGTTGCCACGACCCCCCTGTTCGCCATCATTCGCCTTCCCTGGAGGAGATCGAGTCTTTGTCCTCCGGCGTCGGTCACCTCCCCTCCAGCCTCCTGAACGACGATCATACCGGCTGCGTGATCCCAGATGCACTCCCGGTAATCGGGAGTCGCCGGATTCGGCAGGCGCAGATAGACAGCGGCGTCTCCACGAGCCACGAGGCCATACTTTGCCTGACTGTCCATACGAATGGGCGGCGTCATGATACCCAACTGCCGGGCGATTTGGACGTGCGCCGAATGATCTCCATGCGCCGACTCAAAGCTCTCTGCGAATCGTGGAGAAGCATTGGACACATGAACCTGTTGGGTCATCTGACCGTCTAAAGAGAGCATCTGTGTGCCTTCACCACGCACAGCGGCAAAAATGCAGCCGGTCGGGGATGATGGATCACTGAGGTTCAGCGATAAATTTGGACATCCAAGTACACCCAGTTCGACCTCTCCATCGATGACAAGCGCGAGTGCAACCGCGTATTGATCTCTACGAAGGAACCCCTTTGTACCGTCAATGGGATCGAGAGTCCAGAATCGCCCCCCCACTTTGCCCTGTCCCTCATCGATCCATTCACAGATCTTCTGAGGAGAGACATCATCGACAAAGGGTTCAACATAGCGTGTGACTCTCTCCAGAATGGGGAGGTTCGTGCGGAGTGCCCGGGAATCTTCTTCAGCAACAATAACATCGTTTGGAAACGACCTTCTGATCGCCTGACATATCAACGCCTGCACACCGAAGTCAGCGACGGTCACAGGACTGCGATCCTTTTTCTCCAATGAATCCGTAGTGACCATATCCGACTGCACCTGCTGACACAGTTGTGCAGCCTGTAACACCACATCGATTGCGGCTTGTCTCTCAGTCATGTATCCTCCAAAGTACTCAGTAGATCACAATGGTGGTTCGTAGTCAGGCACGCAATGAAATGGAGTGCCGTCGCAACGCCACTCCGTGTACGGGCGAGGTGACTACGTGGCTTACGACGAGCCAAAAATGGGAACTACTGAAGCTGTATTTGGTATAATGTGCGATAGCATTTCCCTGTGTCAAGTGAAAAAGTTGCCGGTACCCCCCCATTTGAATCCTGTTGCTTTCGCATATCGTATAGCGTATAATCTGGTTGGCAAGATTTCGCAGGGAAAGCAAGCCAATCCTGAGCAAAGGGCAAGAACTGTGTTCAAGGAGGAAGAACCATGCGTGATAGATCCCGGGCGCTCTCTGTAGGCTGTTTCTGTCTCCTCATCCTATTGCTGTCAGATGTCAGCCATGCATTGATCACAAAGAAAGAGGGGGTTGACATCCC
>JAJRTO010000310.1 GCA_024278235.1 Candidatus Poribacteria bacterium | reverse complement strand
TAGAAACAGGGCCGAGCGGATTGTGAGGTGCGATCGCGATGTAGTGGGTTTCGCACCAATGAGCAACCTTACGCGCTTCCGTCAAACCACCAACGATACATAGATCGATCCGGGCATAATTGATCAAATCTTCCTCGATCAGCTCACGAAACTCCCATTTACTGGCGAAGTGTTCACCGATGGCAAGCGGTGCTGAAACATGCCGGCGGAACTGACGAACAGCGCTCGGATTCTCTGAACGTAGTGGATCTTCCAGGAAATAGGGGCGGTAATCTTCCAGTGCGCGACAAAGCGTTACTGAATCTGCGGGATCCAGTCGGGTGTGGATATCCAGGCAGATCTCAATATTGTCCCCTACCGCATCACGTACCGCCTCAAACTGTTCGATGGTCTGACGAACAGCACGGGATGGTTCAAACTTCCCTCCAACTTCCTGGGGCACGCCGAAGCGCACAAATTTCCAGCCTTCCTCCACTTTCTGCACGGCTGCATCCGCAAGCTGTTCGGGAGTCCCCCCTCCGATATGAGGATAGCATACAACCCGATCCCGTACCTGCCCACCAAGTAGGGTATGCACAGGTACGCCCAATGCCTTTCCCTTGATATCCCATAATGCAATATCAATCGCGCTGATCGCGTAACAGAGTATTTTGCCCCCTGGGAAAAATGCCCCTCGAAACATGAGTTGCCAGAGATGTTCTGTGTTCATCGGATCTTGCCCGATCAGCATCGGTGCGAGATGATTCACTGTTTCAGCAACGGCAAACTCCTTCCAAGTAAGTCCAGCCTCACCAATACCATCGATACCGGGTTCGTCCGTTTCTACTTTGACAAAGAGGAAGTTACGTCGCCCCATCCCCACAGGATAAGGTTTGATCGCTGTGATCTCCATGAAAGGCCCGCCTTTCTTAGCGAGTTGCGAATCAGTGACCCGATTGTAGCACGGTTTTGTCATGCTTCCATAGGTCGTCTATCTTGCACAGACAGAACAATATAGCACACATCCGCACTGACTTCTACTTATTTCTGCCTTTACAAACGTATCCACAGAATGCTAAAATAACTCCATGAGCCTTGACCTATCTATTGTAATCCCAGTATACAACGAGGAATTCAATCTTTCGGAATTGTATGACCGTCTGAAAACGGTACTTGTTTCTCTTGGACTCTCCTATGAGATCCTGTTTGTTGATGACGGGAGCCGCGACAATAGTCTAAAAGTCCTGGAGGAAATCGCACATAAAGATCCCACACTGAAGGTGATCACCTTCCGGCGTAACTTCGGCCAGACAGCAGCGATGAGTGCGGGGTTCGATCTCGCCCAGGGCGATGTGGTCATCACCATGGACAGTGATCTGCAAAACGATCCGGCAGACATCCCAAAACTACTTGCGAAACTGGCAGAAGGATACGATCTGGTAAGTGGTTGGCGTGCCAAACGGCAGGATGGGTTTTTGTTGAGGCGTTTACCTTCAGTGCTTGCCAACCGTTTGATCGGTTGGATAACCGGTGTCAAATTGCACGATTTTGGTTGCACGCTCAAAGCATATCGGTGTGATGTTGCAAAGAATATCAGACTCTATGGCGAAATGCACCGGTTCATACCTGCGCTTGCCCATCTCATCGGTGCACGGATTGTGGAGCTGGAAGTCCAGCATCATCCACGTACCCGAGGGCAATCGAAGTACGGAATCTCACGGACGCCCCGGGTTCTGTTGGATCTGATCACGATCAAGTTTCTCATGAGCTATTCCACACGACCGATCCAAATTTTTGGGTTCACAGGACTTATCTCCGGTTTTTTAGGATTTGTGATCTGTGCGTATCTCTCACTCAGCAAGTTGCTTTTTCCATCCGAGCGCACATCGCTCAACGAGCGGATGCCGATGCTCCTATTGGGTGTATTTCTCATTGTCATCGGTATTCAGTTTATTACGATGGGGTTGCTCGGCGAACTGATAGTTCGCACTTACCATGAATCACAAAATAAACCTATCTATGTGATCCGCAGCATCATCGGGGGCACTATGGAGGACACGGATTGCCGATCAAAGATTTCAGCCTGATCCTGGCCAACGTCATATTGACCGTCACAGGACAGATATGTCTGAAGCAGGGCATGACACAAGTTGGGCGTATTACTGGTTTAGGAAACGCATTGAACTCCATTGCAAAGACCTTTGCGAACCCTTACGTACTGGCGGGGCTCGGCATTTATGGATTTACTTCGATGATCTGGCTGGTAGTGCTTTCGAGAATGAAACTGAGTATCGCTTATCCGATGATCAGCCTGGGATATGTGCTCAGCATTTTTGCAGCCTGGTTGGTGTTCAAAGAGCAGATTCCTGTGACTCGTATCGTAGGAGGCGTTGTGATCTGCGTCGGTGTCTATATGGTCACGTTGAACTGAGAAGGATATACAATGGCAGAGGTTGGCACGGGTAAACATTCCTATTTTGCACTGTTATTATCCCTGTTGATACCAGGGCTAGGGCAGATCTACCTGAGAAAACCGGGCAAGATGCTCCTGATCCTCATCGGTGTTGTAACCGGGTTGCTGATCGTTTATGCCAACTCGATTCCTGTGATGACATGGACGGACATGAAACCACAGATCAAAGCATCCGACCAGAACAATGTCGAAGAGCGTACCGTATGGACACTAAAGGATGGCCGCCAGTTGCGCTTCCGGCCGCGTCGGACTTTCCAATTGAGCGGCTGGGCACAAGTCCTGTTTTTCTGGATGTATGGTGTGGTAGACGGTTGGGCTGGACGTCGTGGCTACCGGCGTCCGAAGACTCCGGAGCCGGTGGAAACGTAAACGGGGGATGTTCATGGGGATCGTCTACGAGAACGATCGTCGAACCAAGAACCCAGGGGTTGTTTGTGAATCCACGCTCTCCGGATCTTCCGATGGCTGAAATAGAATGAACAACCAGATATATCCAGGGTTCTTTATCACATTAGAAGGCTGTGAAGGTTCAGGGAAAACGACTCAAGGCAGGAAGCTGGCCGCCCATCTACAGTCACTGGGCTGTGATATGTTGTGGACCCGTGAGCCGGGAGGACCTCCCATCGCCGAACGCATCCGAGAATTGCTGCTTGACACGCACTACGCGGGTGTGATGGATGCGCGCACAGAGCTTCTGCTCTATGCCGCAGCGCGTGCCCAACATGTCGCGCAGTGGATACGCCCAGCGCTCGTCCAGGGACAGATTGTGATCTCTGATCGGTTTGCCGATGCGACGCTTGCTTATCAGGGATATGCACGGACTCTACCGCTGGAGGACATTCGGCAATTGCATCGCATTGGTGCAAACAATCTGCTTCCCGATCTCACATTCCTGTTCGATGTGCCTCCGGAAGTTGGGCTTCAGCGCGTACGGCAGCGGGGAAGAAAGGCAGATCGGCTGGAGGCGGAAACGGTTGAGTTCCATCGGCGAGTGCGTGCTAGTTACCTGGAATTGGCCTCGCTCGAACCACAACGCATTTTCATGGTCGATGCGACCAGCGATATGGATGCCATCCAGGCGGAAGTACGCGCTAAGACGATACCATTGCTAAGAGCAAAAGGATTGCTAAGCTGAGAATCGGATGAGATCCCATGTTTCGAGACATCGTAGGCCATGATAAGAACATCGAGGCCCTGAGAAACGCGCTCCGGAGTGGACGCATTGCAGGAGCCTATCTGTTCGCAGGCCCGGCCCATGTGGGCAAAGAATTCACGGCAATGATGTTCGCGAAGGCTATCCATTGCAAGACAGCAGATGCAGACGCTTGCGGTCGCTGTGTTTCCTGTCGTAAGATAGATGATGGAAATCATCCGGATGTACGCCTGATTCGTCCTCAGGGAAACTGGATGAAGATCGATCAGGTTCGAGCGATGCAACGGCAGTTGACTTACCGCCCGATGGAAGGGCACTATAAGGTCTGCATCCTGACGGATGCGGATCGGATGACAACACAAGCCGCTAACAGTATGCTCAAGACCCTGGAAGAACCCCCGGGGGATACCGTGATCATTCTCATTACGGCAAAATATGATGCCATTTTGCTGACCATTCGATCACGTTGCCGTCCTCTCAAGTTTGGGCATGTTCCGCTCGAAAGCCTTGCCCGGGAGCTAACGCGGCGGGCGATGTTGCCTGATAGCCTGGCAAGACAGATTGCGATTCTTTCATCAGGTAACGTGTCCAAAGCAATTGAGATGGCAGAATCTAAAGAGGGTACCCACGAGCCTGAAATTCCACCCTTATTGACAGGTCTTGAGCCGCTACAACTATTTCGTGAAGCAGAGAGACTCCAGAAACAGACTGAGCAGTTGGATGTGTTACTCACCTGGTATCGCGACTTGCTCATGGTAAAGCAACGAGCACCCGACGAACTACTCACCTACGTTCAGGCAAGACCGTTGCTGGATGAAGTCGTACGGAACTATGCTTCCTGGCAGATTCAGCAGGCGATCCAGTGGATTCAGGAGACCAAGCAGCATCTTCAGCGCAATATCAACAGTGCATTGGCGCTCGACGTACTGGTCATCAGATTGGCGGGTTTGAATGCAAGAAATCGTTGAACTTGTGAAAATCCGAGTTCCATCCTACAATTCTGCTTACTATGATCCGAATGGATATCAGCCAAAGGTTGGGGAATGGTATATCGTGCAAGACAAATATCATACCGATCTCGGAGAAGTGCTATGGAAATATCCTATCGAGGTCGAGAAAAGCCTTCCAAGCTCTATAAGTTGCTACGACGTGCCAACGAAGATGACCTGAGGCGTGCGGCTGAATATCGGGTGGAAGAACCTGAAGCCTATCAAATCGCTCTGGAGAAGATCACAGCACATAAACTGCCGATGAAACTTTCCCGGGTGCGTTATTCCGCAGATGGAGATCGGATCGTGTTCTTCTTCTATGCCGATCATCGGATCGATTTCCGCGCATTGGTCCGAGATCTGGCCCGCATTTTCCGCCGACGTATCGAGCTTATTCAGATCGGTGTGCGGGATGAAGCATCCCTCATCGGAGGATGTGGGCGATGTGGTATGCCGCTCTGCTGTACCACGTTTCTGAACGAAATACAGCCAGTGACCATCCGGATGGCCAAGACACAATCGCTGAGCCTGACGCCTTCCAAGATTTCAGGAAGTTGTGGCCGTCTGCTCTGTTGTCTGCAGTATGAGAACACCTGGTACTCCCAGGTCAAAACTTACATGCCGAAGCCCGGTTATCGCGTGAACACACCGCGGGGACCGGGCTTCGTAGAAGAAGTCAACCTGTTCAGCGAAATCGTAAAGGTACGTCTGAGAGATGGTGAGATAGAGGAATTCGACGCAAATCAATTGGAAAACTCACGTCATCCCAGGGGTGCCCGGTACGGTTCTCGGAACTCAAGAAGGTCATGTAAGTGCCATAAACTGTGAACAACAAGGGATTATCATGAGCAAAGGAAAGTTCTACGTTACGACAGCGATTCTTTACACAAATGCGGTTCCTCATCTGGGACATTCCTATGAACTTGTCGCCACCGACACATTGGCACGCTACAAGCGTCTCAATGGCTATGATGTGTTCTTTCTGACAGGAACCGATGAAAACTCACTGAACACGGAACGTGCAGCACGCGAGCGGAACATGGATCCTTTAGCGTATTGCGATGAGATCGTCGCCCATATCCAGGAAATATGGAAGGCACTCAACATCTCGAACGACGATTTTCTGCGCACGACGGAGGAACGGCATAAACGTACCTGTCAGGAACTCTATCGCCGTGCTTATGAAAACGGCGACATCTACAAAGGGACTTATGAAGGCTGGTACTGTGATTCGTGTGAAGCCTACTACAACGAGGATGAACTCGATGCAGAACATCGGTGCAAGATTCACGAAAGTCCAGCGCGATGGTTCCAGGAAGAGAACTATTTCTTCGCGCTCTCGAAGTATCAAGATCGGCTGCTAGAGCATATTGAGAAGCATCCGGAGTTCATTCAGCCTGAGATACGTCGCAACGAAATCGTCAGCTTTATCAAGAGTGGCCTGCGAGATTTCAGTGTGTCCCGCGCTGGAGGACAGTGGGGGATCCCTACCCCAAACGACCCCGATCATACGATCTATGTATGGTTCGATGCAGTCATCAACTATGTTTCGGGTGTCGGCTTTGCCGATGATCCCGCGAAGTTCGAACGCTACTGGCCAGCCGACTTGCACGTGATCGGCAAGGATATCACACGCTTCCATTGTATCTACTGGCCTGCG
Source organism: Candidatus Poribacteria bacterium (assembly GCA_024278235.1). Lineage (GTDB taxonomy): Bacteria > Poribacteria > WGA-4E > JAJRTO01 > JAJRTO01 > JAJRTO01. The sequence continues at coordinate 1,554 of JAJRTO010000310.1, read as the reverse complement.
ATGCTGATGTCCACCGGGTTGCCTCTACCCAAACAGGTCTTTGGACACGGTTGGCTGCATCTCAAAGGCCAGAAGATGAGCAAATCCAGGGGGATCTATGTCGATCCGATCGCGGCTGTCAAAGAGTATGGCGCCGATCCGATTCGCTACTATCTGATGAGAGAATTTCCATTCGGCAGTGATGGTGATTTCTCCGAGGAGAATTTTACTCACCGTTACAACGCAGACCTTGCGAATGACCTGGGCAATCTGCTCAACCGCACCCTGACACTTGCAGGACGCAACTTCGATCAGAAGATCCCTGCACCGGGACCTGTGGAGGGACCGGATCAGGAGTTGATCGATCTTGCCGAAGCAACGCGCTGTCAATACATTGAATTGATGGATGCCTATGCCTTTAGCACGGCACTGGAAACCGTATGGCAACTGGTGAGACGTGCGAACAAGTACATCGATGAAACGGCTCCCTGGCGGCTGGCACAAGAAGGCAATCGTGAGCGACTCGGGGCCGTGCTCTACAACTGCCTCGAAATGTTGCGCTTTGCAGCCCTCTTCGTTGAGCCGGTCATGCCTGAGTCCGCAGCGGAGATTCGCCGGCAGATGGGACTCGATCCAGATGCAGAACGTTCCTTTGAAACGCTCAAGCAATGGGGGCAACTACCTGTGGGTGCAAGCTTTGGCGAGGTGAAGCCGGTCTTTCCACGCCTCAAGGTCACCAAGAAGCCGGCGGCGGACTCCACGGATCAGAAGGCCTCTGCCCAGCAGAAAAAATCCAAACAGCCATTACAGATCACCCTCGATGATTTTCGCAAGCTCGATTTGCGTGTGGGTGAAGTGCTCTCAGCAGAAAGCATCGAGGGCACAGACAAACTGCTGAAATTGAAAGTGGATATCGGTTCGGAACAGCGTCAGATCGTCGCCGGGATCGCACAACATTACTCCCCAGAGGAGTTGGTGGGCCAGAAGATCATCCTGATTGTCAACCTGGCCCCAGCAAAGATCCGTGGCGTGGAATCCCAGGGGATGCTACTGGCCGCTGTGGACCAGGATGAACTTGCCATCGTGACGCCCCTCAAAGATATTCGTCCGGGAACGAAGATAAGTTGAGAGGAAGTAGAGCGGGCTGCCAGCCCATTTTCTGATGCTGTTCGACTCCCATACCCATCTTCAACTGCCCGATTTCGACAAGGATCGGGATGCAACGCTGGCACGTGCCCATGAAGCCGGTGTCACTCGGATGCTGTGCATCGGCTTCGATGAACGCACCAGTGCTGCGGCGATATCCCTGGCGGAAAGCTCCGAAAACGTCTATGCAACGGTTGGGCTGCATCCTCACGAGGCAAGAGGACTGAACGACACGCTGCTCACCCAATTGCGTATGTGGGCAGCACACCCTCAAGTCGTCGCTCTGGGAGAGATGGGACTCGATTTCTATCGCAACCTCTCACCACGTGAGGATCAGCACCGAGCGTTTGAAGCACAACTCCAACTCGCAGAAGAGTTGAATCTCCCCGTCATCATCCATAACCGAGACGCCCACGATGAGACCCTGGC
>JAJRTO010000309.1 GCA_024278235.1 Candidatus Poribacteria bacterium | reverse complement strand
CAGGAGGAAACCACCCTTTTCCTCGCGGATGACAGGCAACGCTGCTGCGACAGGTATCCCGGACTTCGTGTCGGTGAACAACACTTCGTGCACTGTAAGGTAATCCGGGTTTTCTCCGCCAGGCAGACCGACGATGGAGAGACTGAGTTCCCTCGCCCCTGGCCCTGCGTTGCTAAGGTTGAACGTCGCGCTTCGGTATTCGTTTTTCATCATCGCCACATCGATCTCTGCCCCACCCTCACGTGGTAGCTCGGTTGGACTGAGCATGTCCCAGCGGTTCTTCTGCCAGACGATGAGGCGTCTCGGCTTTTTAGCCCGCCAGACGGCAGCTTGTACGGCAAAGATCCGCCGGTGCAGGTCGTTGAGAGGAAAAACCGTCCGGAAGTCCTTCGTGGGAACCTCCTCGATCTCCGCGATTCCCTTCTCGATGGCCGACAGTTCCCGAGTCAGCGTTCCCTTCTTGATGACCCCTCCAAGCGAGCGGCGCACCTCTGCCAGATCGAGCCGGAGCCTTCGCTTCACCAGTTGAATCACCTCTCGTTTGGCGAAGAACTGTCCCGGATCGGTCGCCGTCTCTCCCGTCAGCGGCTCGCTCAGAAACGCATCCGGCCCGCGATAGACCTCGATCTCGTCCACGAAGATGTACGGTCCGTTGCCATTGATGATCAATATGACGTACCGGCCGCGCGTTCTGAGCTTGTCTGTCCAGAAACGATGCACGGCGTATCCCTCGGCCTTCGGGAGTCCATGTTCCGCCGAAAGCTCTACCAGGTCCCCCACATAGGTGTAGTTCTCGCCGTTGTCACTGACGAGGACAAGTATCGACGGCCATTGCACCCCGGCTGTGCCAGCGGCGGTGTTGAGCGACACACCCTGGATCGGCTGAACCGATTCGAGGTCGAGAGTAATGAAAGCTGGATGGGCATTCTGCCAACCCACCGTGCTTTTCTGTGTCCAGAAGTACCCCTGTGTGTAAACACCATCGGTGAGCTGGATGATGTCGTCTGGATCGGTACAGAGATGGTAATTTGGCCTGGGTGCGAGGGTATACCCCTTTCCTCTGGCGATATTTTCACCGATCTGCCCATGGGCCAGCGGGATCCATCCGATCCATGAGCACAGCAGTAACAGGGTCAGCGTTTTCATCATGAAACCTCCAGATATTTCCTGTGGTTGCCTTCCATCAGCCGTCCTCCGCATGAGAGGAGAATCCATCCTCGACTATCGTGGCTGGGAGGTCACTCTTGCAACTGACTCATATTTCCGCAGTTGATGATAGCATACTCCCACGACTCCGCAAAGCACTTTTCAGATCTGCCCTTTGATGTTCTAGTCGTCTTCCTCACGTAGTAGAAAACAGCATCCCCGTCGAAAAGGTGGCGTGAAAAGATGCGTTTCCTCTATGGTTAGAATATGCCTGCCGTTTTTGCCTCCCTCGCTTTGGTTTCATCCACGAACGACAGCAAAATCAAGCCTACGAGAAAGAAGAAGATCAAGGAGATGATGGACAATCTGGCAGTCCCTGTCGCCTGGCGTATCACACCGAATACCAGTGGTCCCCATATCGCAGAGAACTTCTTGAACACCGAATAGAACCCATAGAACTCAGCACTCGCTTCTGCAGGTACCATGGAACCATATAGTGAGCGGCTGAGTGCCTGGGAGCCACCGAGAACCAATCCAACAACTACACCCAGGACAAAATACTCGGTGGCATCGTGCATCAGGTAGGCGTAGGTGACGATGCCACTCCACAACATCAGGGAGAACATGATGGCTCTCTTGGCACCGATTCTGGCTGCGAGCTTGCCGAAGAGCAACGCTCCTCCGGCGGCGATGATTTGGATGACGAGCAGCGTGACCATCAGAACCGTTGAGGAGAGCCCTAATTCATCCTTCCCATAGATCGTCGCCATGCTGATAACTGTCTGAATGCCATCGTTGTAGATCATAAAAGCGATGAGAAACAGAAACAGATGCTTGAAATGCCCTACCTTCTTTGCGGTGGCAAGTGTACGCCCCAAACCGATCCGGAAGTAGGCTACGGGCTTGGGGAGCGACTGATACCGCCTCGGAATTTCCTCGACCTGTGCGGCCTCTTTCAGGTAAACCCATGTGAACACAGAAAAGCCCGCCCACCATAGACCAGCCATCGCCATAGCAATTCGTGTTGCCAACGCCTGGCTCTGGATGCCAACCGCTTCATGTCCGACCACGAGAGCGAGTGCCAGCGCAAACTGCACACCGCCACCAATATAGCCATAGGCAAATCCCTTCCCTGAAATCCAATCCATCGTATCATCGGTCGCGATTTGGGTGAGAAAAGCATCGTAGAATATATTGGCTCCCACAAACCCCGCCTGAGAAATCAGGAAGAAGAAGAGCGTCTTTCCAACATCCCCCGTATTACAGAAGTAAAGCAAAATTGTAAAGAGACTCCCGGAGTACGCGAAGGCGAGGAGGAACGGCTTCTTCGATGCCGAAAAGTCTGCGATGGCTCCAAGCACGGGGGCGAACAAAAACACGAAGAAGGCAGCAATTCCGATTGACATTCCCCAGAGCGCGGTGGGACTGGTATGCAGGCGATACCCCAGGATGTTCAGATAAAAATCGCTTGGTATCTTGTATTCCGGTGCTTTCTTGAGGAAAGGGAGATACTTGGCCAATCGTGTGATGACCCGATCTGCGATCCCTCCTCCAGCCGCTTCGAACGTGACCACAGGGAACACGAGTTCCTCTCGCCCATCTGCTGTCCTTCCACGCACTACAATGTCATCGATGGCCCACACGCTCTGGTCTTTGCCATCCGTTGTGAAACCAAATCCCAGACGTGCAATTTGGTGGGATAGGTCTGACAGATCGAACGTCACTACTGTTTCTCGCCATGAGTCTCCTGGAGTCAATTGGAGTATCGGGATAGGAGCCCTAGAATCCGAAAGCATGCGGATCCCGGCTCTGGCTTGCACATCATTGTGGAAGAAACTCTGGAAGCTGACGGTGATCTCTGAATACCGACTCAGTTTGAACCGGGGGGATCGGAGCACGTCTCTGTGGTATGTCTCTGTCTCACCGTGTAGTGTTGTCGCATTGATGAAGGCAAAGGCTGAATGAGTTGGAACGGGCGTATCACCGAGGCGAGGGTCAAGGGCGATGCCGAACTGCCAACCTGCTGTGTAGGCTTGTGAAGCATGCGGCGCATCTACCTCCTTTTCCCAATGGGGGCTGATCGCAACGAAGAAGATGGGCAACAGTGCCGTGGCTACTGTCGTGACATACGCAGAATTGGCCCAGTCGTACATGCACCAGCCAAAGATCGTTTTCCTGTCGTTTCTCATGGTTGCTCCTTCAATGGCGATGAGTCCCAAACGGGGTGATCTGAAAACCTCAACCCACAATATAGCAGAGGAGGTGCCATGATCGCAAGTGTCCCTCCATCCAGTGTTGGAGATAACCATGCATCTGCATGGCTATAGTTCTATTCCCTGATGCCTGGACGGTTGCATATCTATCAAGGCTTGAGTATAATGATACAAAACAAACGGTGCAGTGTCCCGATTGGGAAATGGTAAAGAATCTTCAGAGGCTGTGATCCAAAGAGGGAGCCTCGACCTTTGCTTTGAACCGATACGCGGAATTTCTATGACTGAGGATCAGGAGGATAGCACCATGCCTTACATGGACTTCAGACCCCACAAGATGTGGCTGTCGAGCCAGATGAAGGAGGAATTCATCAGGATTTCCGCCGCTCCCTTGCCGCTTCCTCAGTTGCACACGCTCATGCGGCACTTCGGCTGGACGGGCCACTGGATGCTCGTATTCGGCGTCCAGAAAAGCGAGATGGAGCGGTTCCTGCGACGGCTGGATGAATACTCCATCGCCCACACCTGTCTCAGTGAAGAACGCTTCCTGTTCAAGCCGGGGGAACTCAAGAAGCTCGACGAAGATTTCTGGTCCATCCTGATGATTCCATTCCCGGAAGATCCCGGGGAGCGATGGCGTGACGAACTGGGCCGGATGTCCTCTCAAGACCTCTACCGACGCGCGTTTGCCGAATTCGGCGCTCCCATCGAAGTTGGCATCCACATGTTCGACGTGAACGCGGTACTCGAGATACCCCACGTATCGCTGGCGCAGCAGGTGTGGCGATACCTGGTCGCATCGCATCTCGTGAGCTTGCAGGTGGTGTCTCCGGAACGGGCTGAGCAATGCGCGGCTCGGTTGCCATTCAGGGATTGGGAGGACCGGCGTCTGTTCTACTGGGGGCATCGGATTTCATCGGACGGCGATGTGGAGTTCGTCTATCTCCTGCTGGAGGGGAAGGAGATCCTCGCTCCCCAGGAGTGGGCGACTTACAGCGATTATCAGAAGGAGTATTACCCCTTCCTGCGTCGGTATCAATTCCCCGATGAGTTGCCCTGCCTGCTCTTGAGCGAGAATGCGTGCGAGCACAGGCAATTCGGTGACGTACGCGATTCGTTGCGCGGGCCACTCACGCCGGTCCTCATGCGCGACCATCGATGCTTCCTATGGGGGATCATCCCGCGCCCGCGCGGGTTGATCTTCTATATGGAACCCTTCCGATTCCGGCATTATGTGGATTTCCTGCAATTTGATGCGGATGCACAGGTGTTTCTCCATTCTGCCGAGACAACCATCTACGACCATCACACGCACGAACCCGGGCCGTTCTGGATCCGCATGCCCGCCCGTGAGTCGCCGATGTATTTCCGTTACGACGATCTCCTCCATTACCACCTGGCACGTCTCGATGGGGAATTTCACTTCGCACTGACCGATGCGGAGACGTCCGTTGACACGATTGAGGAAAGGCTTGGCACATCGGAGAAGGTATCCTGGTTCTCCTTTTACGAATTCTTCGGCGAGGAAGGCAGCGCACCACCGATGGAACGCGTCGGAGCGGTGTGGGACGAGCACGTGTCGGGCATCTATCTGGAGCGTCAAGGGGACATCGAGTCGCTTGTCGCCCACACGGTCTGGGGGCTGTTCAGGGAGCGGTTCGATCACTTCCCGAATGAACTTCCGGATAGCCGTTTCTGCACAGAGATGCTGGGTTATCTGAAGGGCGTCGATGGACGGGTGACCATCGAATGGGAAAACTTCTGGCAGGAAGGTGAAATGTCCCATCTGCGTATCATCGCACGATGCAAGTGCCAGCGGGAGGATCTTCCCCGGGAGCACCGGGCACAGGTCAGCTATCAGAAGGGGAAATGGAAGTTGAACCGCTGAGCCGCTTTTGATTTGCGAGGACCAACGCAGACGAGATGTGCCAGCGACGGAATTTCTCCGGGGTGGATCAGGGAGAGACGAGCCGCCGGTTGACCTCGGCAAGGGCTTTCAGTTGATAGGCGCGAGAGTTCGTACCCGTCACGTTGAGCGCGTCTTGTCTCCGATAGTCGTACACCCAAAGCGCGGCCAGCGGCACGCTCGCCTGAACGAGGCGTTCGAGCAATTCTCCGAAAGCCCTCTCCGTCTCAGCTCCAAAACCAGCAATCCCGAATTCACCGACGAACAACGGCTTTCCCAGTTTTTCCACCATCGTTATCAGCATATCCAGCCGTTCCAGTGCCTCGTCATAGATATGCACGCTGATCATGTTGATGGGATCCGGGTGTTGCCCAGCGAGAATTTCGAACATCTGTTCCGGGGTATCCCGTGTCCACGTCCCCTCCTCCCATTGATGCCAGGCGGAAGGCCGGGGAATGCTGTGCCCACTCGGCAGGATGCGGTAGGGATCGTACCGATGCACCTCCTGGGCGAACGTCCTGACCGCCATCCGGATCATCTCATGGGTGAGATCATCCTGCTCACTCCGCTGGGTTGCCGTCCCCAAATGCGGCACGATCTTGGGGCGGTGTTCGGCGGCGTTGGGCAGATCGGCGGCCAGATTGTATTCGTTCCCGAACTCCCATCCCCAAATAGCGGGTGAGTTTCGATAGCGTGTGACGACCTCGCGAACGTACTGACGCATGAAGGCGTGGGTCTTGCTGTCAGGGTTTCTCCACTGATTGCGCGGTTCCCCCACCAGATCCGGAACCATCCCGCTGTACCAGAACAGACTCGGAATCAGCCCTATCCCATGCTTTTCTGCGGCTCGGACCACCCCATCCATCCGTTGGAAGTATACCTCCCTGTCTTCCAGATAGAGCTGCATATCCCGAGGCCAAAATCCTGTGAACATGACCCGGGCGAACGGGATGCCATATTCCGCAAGCACCTGGAAGCCAGCCTCATACGAGGTATCCTCCGGATCGAGCAGCACTCTGATGAAGGCATCGAAGTAGTTCACCCCGAAACCCCGATAAAGCATTCCGTCCTTGCACAAGATCCCCCGTTCATTCACCATCAGCCCGAAGTGGGGCGTCTGTTCCCCTGGCATCCCGGCATCCGTGGCAAAGGCCGGAATACCCACCAGCACCAGCCCGGCTATCAGAGGGGTGTACAAACTCATCGGAATTTCCTCCCTATCGAATGCATCTATAGACGTTGCAGAGAATCATGGTTTTTTTCACACCAGATGTAGTGGCGTACGGCCGTGCGCCTGTCCCCGATCATCGTGGTTGGGAGACCGCTCTTGCCGTGGAAAATAGAAAGTACCGAGCTTGGGGGCAGATCATGATTTCGCATGACAGTAGTTTACCGCAATCTTGCTTTTGACGCAAGGGATGAGTGGGTGACCAGGAAAACGGGTAGCACGGACAGCTTGTCTGCGCATGCTGCCTTGCCTGGGCACAGACAAGGCTCAGTAGATCGCATTTTCTGGTTTGTAGTGAGCCACGAAGCGGAGCAAAGTGGCGTCTGAACGGGCACTCCCCTGCGTTGCGTGCCTGACTACGAGCGTAAATTGTGAAGTACTGAGGCTGTCTGTGCTTGAAAAATGCAGCTTGCTACCACAATCCACAGTCGGAGTATCTGTGGTTCTGCTTTTGTTTTAGCTTGACGCTTTCTCCCAGGAGTCCTATAATCGGTTTCAGTTTCAATTCAGAAAGTGCCAGCTTCCAAGTAGGAAATGCACACTTGAGATCCGGCGGTTCTCGAACCCAGCCGGAGGAACCCGATCCATGATCGCTCCCGTTTATCTCGATGTCCTCCGTCAAATTCATGCTCGCCTGCGAGGGTGCCGCATCCCGTGGGCAATCACAGGGAGCCTCGGCCTGGCACTCCAGGGGATGCCCGTCGAGATTCACGACATCGACCTCCAGACGGACCGGGCGGGAGCCTATGAGATAGAGCGTCACCTGGCCGAGTTCGTGGTACGACAGATTTGTTTCTCCCGTGCCGAGACGATCCGCTCCCACTTTGGCGCACTCCAGATCGACGGCATCCAGGTGGAGATCATGGGGAACATACAGAAGCGACTCGACGGTGGGGGCTGGGAGGAACCGGTGGATCTGGTTCCCATTACGCGAATGGTCGATATCGAGGGAATGCAAGTGCCCGTCTTATCGCTGGAGTATGAATGCGAAGCCTACGCCAAATTGGGCAGGGCAGACAGGGCTGACGAGATCAGACGATGGTTGGTGAATCATCCAGTTGAATAGACCGGGCAAGCGATGCCCGAGAGGAGAACACATATGGCAACGGACCGACAGGATTTTCTGGCGACCACATCTTTCCAACGCCCAAGCCGCATCTTGTACCATGCGGGCTTCACGGCGGATCTACATCGCCGGGTCGTGGAACACATCGGCACTCCGAACATCGCCCAATACTACGGGTTCTACCAGACTCAGGGGGTATCTTTGAAGCGACCCGAAAACCTCCCCCCGCTCGATTTTTCGCGGTATTGGGAGGGAGAGGAACTACCCGAGGGCACGACCATCAATGGCCAGGGAGTGGCGATGGTTCCCGCGAAGTTCTACCATTTCTGGGGATACATCTCGCCGTTGCGCAACGCCAAAAGCCTGAAGGAGATCGAGGAATACCCGCTGGAGGATCTCTCGCTGTGGGACGGCTCGCATCTGGCCGATCAGGTCGCATCGGCTCATGCCGCCGGCCGTGTCGCCGTTGGCTCAGTGGGGCACATGTACGAGACCACCTGGCAGATTCGGGGATATGAGCAGTTTCTATTGGACACCATCGAACGTCCGGCGTGGGCGGAATGTCTGTTGCAGCGAATCGCGGACAACAACCTGATCAAGGCCAAAGCCTATGCGCGGGCTGGGGTGGACATGCTCCACTGCGGCGACGATGTGGCGAATCAGAACGCGCTCATGTTCGCGCCCGACACCTGGCGCACGCTGATCCACTCGCGTTGGACGAAGGTGTGGCAGGCAGCCAAGGAAATCCACCCGGACATCCGCATCTGGTATCATAGCGACGGCAACATCGAAGCCATCGTGCCCGAACTCATCGAAGCGGGCATGGACATCCTGAACCCGGTGCAACCCGAATGCCTGGACGCCGATGCGATCCACCGTCGGTTTGGTCGGCAGATCACCTTCGACGGTTGCATCGGCACTCAGTCCACGATGCCCTGGGGCACGCCGGACGAAGTGCGGGCCAGGGTCAAGGAGATCATCGAGAAATATGGTCAGAACGGCGGCCTGATCATCGCGCCCACTCACGTGCTCGAACCGGAGGTTCCCCTTGAGAACATTGACGCATTGTTCGAGGCTTGCCGCGAATATGGCACCTTCGAGTAGGAATCGCCCTTCTATCTTGGAGGAAAGCACGTCATGACCTATCATGCATTCCGCTACTGGGCGGCCTGGCTATGCACAGCGGGAACCATTGCGACCATCCCGGCGTCCGCTGGCATCAGGCCGCGACTTCTGGTACTGACCGACATCGGCGGCGACCCGGACGATCAGCAATCCATGATTCGGCTCATGGTGTACGCGAACGAGTTCGATATCGAGGGGCTGATCGCCTCTGCCTCCGGGACACCGGGGGAGTTGAAGCAGAAAGTCACCCATCCCGATCTCATCCGCGAAATCGTGGAAGCCTACGGGCAAGTCCGCAACAATCTGGCCCAACACGCCAATGGATATCCTACGGTCGATGAACTGCTGGCACGGATCAAATCAGGCAATCCCCGGCGGGGACTGGAAGCCATCGGCGACGGACAGGACACAGAAGCCTCTCGCTGGATCATCTCCGTTGTGGACAAGCCCGATCCCCGTCCGGTCAATATCGTCATCTGGGGTGGGCAGACCGACCTGGCTCAGGCACTTTGGCGAGTCCGCGCCGACCGGGGAGCCGATGGGCTGGCGGCGTTCATCCGCCGGATCCGCATCTACGATATCGCAGACCAGGATCACATCGCGGAGTGGATCTGGAAGGGATTTCCCGATCTGTTCTACGTGCTGGCGAGTGCACCGAGGGGCAGTGACAAACGGGAAGCCGTTTTTCGGGGCATGTACCTCGGAGGGAACGAGTCGCTCACATCCCGCGAATGGATAGACGCGCATATCCGGCGAGGGCATGGCCCGCTGGGGGCGTTGTATCCGACGCGCACGTGGACAGCTCCCAACCCTCATTCCGCCATCAAAGAGGGCGATACGCCCTCCTGGTTCTACTTTCTCCCGAACGGCCTGAGCGATCCGGCACATCCCGAGTGGGGAAGCTGGGGCGGTCGATTCCGGGCGATGCGGGGGCGCATCTACCGCGACGCGCAGGACACGGTCGGCTCGGTCACTCATGCCCGGGCGACTGTCTGGCGCTGGCGGGACGCCTTTCAGCGCGATTTCCAGGCACGCATGGATTGGTGCGTCAGGGCATCCGCCGAGGCGAACCATAATCCGGTCGCCGTGTGCAATGACGATGCGACCCGACGGGTACTTCGTCTCCCCGCCAGGCGAGGCGATTCGGTGGAACTCAGCGCTGCGGGATCGCACGATCCGGATGGTCATCGGTTGAGCTACCGATGGTGGATCTACCCCGAAGCGGGGATGCACCGGGGGGAAGTAGAAATCCACGGTTCCGAAACGGAGCATGCCAGGCTGGTGATCCCGAACGATGCAGCCGGCCAAGAGATTCATGTCATCCTGGAGATCACGGACGACGGCGATCCGCCCCTGACGAGCTATCGGCGAGTCGTCGTCACGGACAGGGTAATTCCTCATGAGATGGTACGATGAAGATGTCTCAATCGCAGTGGTGT
>JAJRTO010000308.1 GCA_024278235.1 Candidatus Poribacteria bacterium | reverse complement strand
TCCCCTATGTGGAATCTGCAGCCATTCCTAGCGTGGCCATTCCCCTGCTGCAGAATGATTGCAAGGACACCAATGTGGATATAGATTGGGTCTGGGATGTCATTCACCTGAGCGGCGACGACAAAACCTACCGGCTCAACCTGGATGGGTTACGCCAGGAAGTGGATTCGTGGTTTGCTCCTGGGTCCCTCGACGGAGTGCTCGGATCGCCACAAAGTGAAATCGAGCAGATCGGGCGAAATTGGCTCACCCGGTCCGGCAAACGCTGGCGACCGTTCCTGACGGTTTGCACGTTCAAGGCACTGCAGGCTGATATTGACATGCCACTGCCGCCCGGGCTACGTAAGATCGCCATCGCAGTCGAATGTTTCCATAAGGCATCGCTCATCCACGACGACATTGAAGACGACGATGCAGTGCGCTATGGGGAGAAGGCGCTCCATGAAGAATATGGCACGCCGGTGGCGCTTAATGTCGGCGATCTGCTTCTGGGCGAGGGGTATCGGCTTATCGCTGAGTGCGACGTATCAGCCGATGCCAGGGCTGAGATGCTTCGCGTCGTGGCTTCAGGACACTGCACCCTCTGCATTGGACAAGGGGCGGAACTCTGCTGGGCCCGTTCGCCGCAGCCGCTGTCCTCGGCGCAGGTACTCGACATCATCCGCAAGAAAACCGCCCCCGCATTTGAAGTCGCGCTTCGTCTCGGCGCAATCTATGCCGGCGTCTCGGGGGAGAAAATATCAGACGTGTTGAGCAAATACAGCGAGGTGCTCGGCGTCGCATACCAGATCCGCGATGACCTGGACGACCTGACGAATAACGGAGCAACCAGCGACCTGGACGCGATGCGCCCATCTCTCCCGCTTGCCATTGCCTATGAGAAAGCGAAGGGCAAAGACAAGGCGGCCTTGACTCGCGTCTGGCAGCGTTGCGCCGACCCGACCGAACTCAGCGGGCGCGTCAGCGCCGTTATTGAGGAGTTGAAGGTTGAAGAGCGTTGCCGCCAACTGATGGAGGCGTACAAGGAAGAAGCGGTTCGCTCTCTGGTCGAACTCGAGAATCCAAGCCTCAAGGGTTTGCTCCGCCGGGTCATCGGGAAAATCTTTAGCATCGAACTACAGGGATGGTGCAGTGAGTTTGAGGCTCGAAATGCTGCAGGTCGCGAGATTAGCGCCGAAGCTGCTGGGCGAATCGAGTGACCTGGTTGTCCATTTCCTTCACAGTCAGATGAACGAAGATGGCGGCTTCAAAGACCGCGCTGGTCAAAGTGACCTCTACTATACGATGTTCGGTATGGAGAGTCTCATAGCGATGTGTGCCGATGTGCCGACTCACACCATTGCTCTCTACCTGCACCGTTTCGGAAGCGGCGACGGGCTTTCGCTCGTTCATCTCACCTGCCTCGCACGCTCATGGGCGGATATGCCGCCAGACCTCCGGGAGACCTTTCCCCGCGAGCCGATCATCCGGCGGATTGAATCGTACCGGAGCGGCGACGGGGGATATAACGCCTCAGCCGGCAGTCCATACGGCACTGTCTACGGTTGCTTCCTCGCGCTTGGGGCATACCAGGATCTGGGCATGGAGATGCCAAACCCCATGAAGCTGCTCGACTGCCTGGAACACCTCCGCACGGATGACGGCGGATATGCGAATCAAAGCGACATGTCTGTGGGACTCACCCCCGTGACGGCGGCTGCCGTGATGCTTCTAAGACACCTCGACCAACCCCTGCAGCCTCCATTGGCTGAGTGGCTCCTGTCCCGATGCTATGCCGATGGCGGCTTCTTCGCGACTCCCTTCGCACCTATTCCGGACTTGTTGTCCACCGCCACCGCGCTGCACGCGCTCGCTGGGATGAAGGTCGACTTTGAAAGGATCAAGGAACCGTGCATGGACTTTATCGACAGCCTCTGGACCAACAGAGGTGGTTTTTATGGCAACTGGAGGGACGAGTCGCTGGACTGTGAATACACCTACTATGCCCTGTTGGCACTGGGGCATCTGAGTTTGTGACGTATGATACATGACCCATTTTGATCAAGCCACTTTCGACGAGACACTCACGAGTGCCGTACAGCAACTGCTCAACTCCCGTGTGAAGGCGGGCTACTGGGAGGGGGAACTTGCCAGCAGTGCGCTCGCCACGGCTACGGCGGTATTTGCGCTCGCTCTGTACCATTCCGCTCATTCGCGTTTGCAGGTCCGACAAAGCGATGAACGCGCCGGTACCGATCTCCGGGCCACCTGTCAACGGCTCATCAAAAAGGGTGTGGAGTGGCTGGTAAAGTCACAGAACCCGGATGGTGGGTGGGGGGATACGGTACTGAGCCAAAGCAATATCAGTACCACCGCGCTCTGCTGGGCTGCTGTCGCTCATGTTGATGAAACCTTCGATGCGGATGGATCATTGAAGCACGATATGGGATCCGCACGAGCGGCGGCTGAATCGTGGCTGGTCTGCTCGGCCGGTTCGCTGGAACCTGAAACGCTGGCGCGAGCCATTGTCGAAGGATACGGGGTTGATCGTACTTTCTCCGCGCCGATTCTCACCATGTGCACCCTTGCCGGACGGATGGGGTCAGGAGGGGACGCCTGGCATCAAGTGCCGCAGTTGCCCTTTGAACTTGCGGCGTGCCCCCACCGATGGTTCAAGTGGGTGCACCTGCCTGTCGTCAGTTACGCGTTACCCGCCCTCATTGCCATCGGCCAGGTTCGCCATGACTATCTCCCGACGCGGAATCCCATCATGCGTTTGGTCCGGTGTCTGATACGGCAGCGGACGTTGCGTATCCTTTCAGAAATTCAGCCTGCCAACGGTGGATTCCTCGAAGCGGTGCCGCTCACCGGCTTTGTCGTCATGAGTCTTGTGGCCATCGGTCAAGTCGAGCATCCCGTCGCTTCGCACGGTGTGGATTTTCTGATCCGGTCGGCACGGGACAATGGGAGCTGGCCAATCGACACCAACCTCGCCACTTGGCTCACCACGCTCTCTGTCAACGCGTTCTCCATCAGTGAAAACTTCACTGAGTTCTTGACCGCTGCTGAACGCCGAGCTATCCGCGACTGGCTCCTCATGCAGCAATACCGGCGGGAGCATCCCTATACGCACGCGGAACCGGGCGGCTGGGCGTGGACCGATCTGCCGGGTGGCGTGCCGGATGCCGATGACACCGCCGGAGCACTGCTGGCTCTGCGGAACCTGGGTTTCATGGATGAAGAGGTCATTGATGCGGCTTGTGCTGGGGTTCGCTGGCTGCTTTCCTTACAGAACCGCGACGGAGGGATGCCCACCTTCTGTCGCGGGTGGAGCGCTCTGCCCTTCGACCGCAGCGGGCCTGACCTGACGGCCCATGCGTTGCTCGCCTGGGCGAAGTGGCATGACGATCTGCCCCAGGACCTCACAGCCTGCTTGAAGCGTGCCATCGAACGCGGGGTGGATTATCTGATGGCGTCACAGCGTCCTGATGGTGCTTGGGTTCCGCTCTGGTTCGGGAACCAGGCGGCGCAGCAGAACGAAAATCCGACCTTTGGAACCGCCCGGGTGCTGTTGGCCCTGAATGTACTCTCTCACGACAGATACGAACGACATGGTCTCGCTTCTTCAGTCTCTCAGATGAAGGCGCGCGGAGTACGGTGGCTACTCGCGGCTCAGAGCGAGGACGGTGGGTGGGGCGGCGAGGAGGGGGTTCCGGCCTCCATCGAGGAGACGGGTCTCGCTGTGCAGGCACTGGCCGGGGCAAAACGAGACGTCCTATCACCCGGCGATTCGCCAAATCGGCAGGTGCACCAGAACCTCGAAGCGGATGGTGACGCGATCCGAACAGCGATCTCCCACGGCGTCTGCTGGTTAGTTGAGCATACGGACGGGGGACAGCGCTTCGATCCTTCGCCCATCGGGCTGTATTTTGCCAAGCTGTGGTACTTTGAAAGGCAATATCCCCTCATCTTCACGGTTGCGGCACTCATGCACGCGGAATCGGCTCTGTCCGCTGGATTCGCATGACCGCTGAAGATGCTTGAACTGATGGCCGCACCGAACCAGAACTCATGGCGTGTTTGTTCGACCTGGATTTTGACCCCCGGCCGTGTGTGGAGCGCGAGCATCCCCATGCGATGCTGCTCAATCGCTTCTTGCAGGGGATCACTCTGTGCGAAACTGGCGAAAGTGCTCAGCGTGAGAATTCCAGACAAGATGTATCTCATGATCTTCTCCAAGCAATAATAATTGCAGTTCAGGATAGCACAATAGCACGCGCAAAGCAACCAATCGTCGCGCATTCCAACAGCGTCGAAAACACAAGCCCTAACTTCATCTTGAACATCTCGTCACAAGAAGGTACTGGGACACTGGGGCTGCAACACCCCAACAGAGTTTTGTCAGTCAATCAGGTCTCATCCCTGGCCCCAGATGGTATCAGATGTGTTCCTGCACGATTGCCAGGATTGCCTCGCCATAATCAGCCAGCCTCTTTGGTCCAATCCCCTTGATGGCTTTCAGGCTATCGAGCGTCTTCGGTTTGCGCGACGCTATCCGCCGCAGCACGGTGTTATGGACAACGACAAAAGGCGGTACTTCAGCGTTCCGGGCCGTCTTCAGTCGCCATTCACGGAGCTTCTGAAATAAGGATTCATCGATCGGTTCAGTAAGTTCATCTGGGGGAGGCGATTGCGGCTCAGGTGTTGATCTCGCTGGAATACTTTCGCCAGCCTTAATCGCTGGGGCGAGCAGGGCGTCCAACCGCTCCGGATCGACGATGGCATCCTGACCAGCAGCGGTTATCTCAATGATGACGCCGCCGTGTTCGAGTTGACGTGTCTGAAGGAACCCACCGTTGATCAGCTTGTCAATCAGTCTCTCGATACCCGAGGCGGAGCGGTGTGCCAGTGCTCCATGTTGAGGCATCTCGGTAGGGCCAACCGGGGCGCGTGATGTGCCTTTGAGGATAAAAGACAGGTTGCGTCGGCCATAGGGCCAGTTCAGACTCGCCACGCACTGCAGGATGACTGTCAGTTCTGAGAGTTCATCGCCCCCGGTTTGGGGAATAGCTACCGGGTGCAGATCCAGGCAGTTGTCGCATGCCTCGCATCGTTCGATCACCCGCCCGCCGAAGTACGCGCTGATGTGGCCATGTCGGCAACGTTGGGTTTTGGCATACTCGACGATTTCACTGATGCGCTGATCCTGGACTGCGGCATAGGTTTTCAGCAACTGGCTGACTCGTTGCGATGCATCGTCGGGCGGTGGCAGTTTTTCCAGGAACGGGTCGCGGCCGGCAGGACGGTAGTCGAGCCATCCCCGGCTGCGCCAGTTCAACAGTTGATACTCCATCTCGGTGGGATCGAGTCCCGACGCACAGGCAATCTCGACCACATCTCGCTCGACGCTCTGCTCGGGTACCAGCCGAGCGGCTTCAGCGAAGGCGATCAGCGCGGAATCGTTTCCAGTCGTAGTACGGAGAGTAATCACTGCTGTCCGTGGCACATCAAAGCGACGTCGCAGCAGGCCCGCCTCTTCAAGAAAGCTGAGAGCAACTCGCACTTGCGTGCCCTCGGCCTGGACATCGCGCATCAGGTCGTCGATTGCCGTATGACTCACCCGGTTACCACTCAGCCGGCGATCCACAGCGCGGTAGACTTGGCGAAGAAACTCAACGGACATCTCATCCTGACGCGCCCAGCGGGTGAGGTTGCCACGGTCGCTGGGCGCGTAGAACAGCACGCAACGCGACAGGAGTTCATCTCTCCCGGCGCGGCCGGCCTCCTGATAGTAGGCTTCCAGAGAGCGTGGCGGATGGTAGTGCACGATGAACCGGATATCCGGTTTGTCGATCCCCATGCCGAAGGCGACGGTGGCGACGACAACGCGCACGTCACCCTGCATGAACGCATCCTGGGCGGCTGCACGATCCTCAAGCCCGGCATGATAGTGGCCGGCAACAACCGCCTGAGTGCGCAGGACGGCTGCCAACTCCTCACATTTCGCCCGCGAGTTCGCATACACGATGCCGGCCCCTTCGGTCTCCTGGCACAGTGCGATGAGGTGTCCTAACTTGGCGTCCTCGTTGGGCGTCGCGATGGTTTCCAGCCGCAGGTTCGCCCGGTGCACGTCGCTGGCCACCAGTTCCAGGTCACCCAGCCGGCGCATGATGTCACTCTGCACCCGGGGCGGGGCGGTCGCCGTCATGGCGAGAATCGGCGGGTCCCCCAGGGCACGTCGCGCTTCTGCCAGGAAGAGGTAGTCAGGCCGGAAATCGTGTCCCCATAGCGAAACGCAATGCGCTTCGTCAATGACGAAGCGGCCGACACCGGCCCGGCGCAGAGTGTGCAGGAAAGTCGGCTGGCGCAGTCGCTCTGGCGCAGCATAGATCAGCCGGTAGCGACCTTGACGAACTCCATCCAACCGACGGCGCAGCTCGTCACCTTCGAGTGTGCTGTTGATGGTGGTTGCACAGCGACTGATTTCAGACGGTAGTGAGTCCACCTGATCTTTCATGAGGGCGATGAGAGGGGAAACCACAAGCGTGACGCCTTCCGTGAGCAGGGCGGAAAGTTGGTAGCATAGTGACTTCCCGCCACCTGTCGGCATGATAGCCAGGATATCTTCGCCGCGTAGTGCCAGGGACATCACTTCCGCCTGACCCGGCAGAAGCTGCTCAAAACCGAAGTAACGCCTGGCGGCTGCTTCGAGGCGTTCACGCTCCGAAGTGGTAACAGCCACAGCGGATACAGAGGGAACCGGGAGTGGTGCTTCGGGTGGCTCGGTGGCAGACGATTCAACTCGCGGCGAGATCGGGGCTGGAGCTGCTGTGCTCAATGCATCGGCCAGGGCGGCTTGCAACTCGGACAGTTCGGTTCGGTAGCGTCTTCCAAGTTCAGCGTCGATATCGGCAGCACGGTTGGTCTCGCCGCTCTCACGATAATAGGAGCGCAGCCAGCGCAGACGAGGAACATCCAGCGCGGCTTCTTCATCAGCGGAAGATTCCAGACGGACAGCCCACGCGCTGGCGGAGACGTAATCGCCCTGAGCGTGATACAAGCGGGCAAGGCAGTGAGCATGCAACCGAGTGCCGGGGCGCACCTCATCGATACGTCGGTACGCGCTTTCGGCAGCGGAGAAGTTGCCCTCCTCCAGATGCACATCCCCCCATACAGCCCACGCCAGTGGACTCTCAGAATGTTCGGCAACCAGTAGTTTGGCAATGGCGAGGGCTGTCTCATGAGCACCGCGAGCCAGATGCAGGTGTGCTTCCAGAACCTGTGAGGTAAGGCTCCGTTTGCGCTCGTGGCGTGTCGCCATAGTCGCCAACGCTTCATCGACTCGGTCTAGAGCCAGCAAAGCTCTGGCGCGAGCGTCGTACAGGGATACCAGCTCCGGCCGATCACGCTGGAGAACGTCGAGGCAAACCAGGACGGCATCGTAGTGCTCCCATCGGATGAGGAAGTTGATCAAACGGCTGCGCAGACTGCCGGACAGAGAACCTATCCTGGCCTCAGACGCGCTGAGAGTGTTGAGGATGTCCACGAAATCTGATCTCCCATCACGCATTACGGATTGTCGTAGTCGATCTCCATCTCGTAATCCGGAACCACATGTACCCCGACGACCATCAGCCACATCTTCCCTTTGTACGGGCGGCTCAGACCAACGACAAGGTAAATCTCGTCGGCATTGAGACGGGCTTTGAGCGCGGCTTCGTCGAGATCCAGTTGACCACTACCTTCACCCAGCCAGGTACGGCCAAGTGCACGCCACTTCATATCGGTGACCGGCACACCACGGGGCGAGTTTGCATCGGGATGCCGGATGTCCCCTGCAACGAACCCCAGACGGGCCTGGTACTTGCCCGAATAGGCGTCTCGTTCAAAACGTGCCCACAGGTGATCGGGCTTCACCAGGCATAACGAACGGGTGTGATGTATCAGCACATCTTCTGGGGCGTGATCGAGAGTACGAGCCAGGAAGCGGGCGCGACGTTCGCCTTCCAACCGACGCAGCAACTGCGGCCGACGATGAATGAAATCAACGATCCAGTCTTCCATGTGAGGCGGATCGGGACGTGGTGTTTTGAGATTCAGAGACACCACATCGAAGCATTGGATGACCCGACCCTCGGCATCGGTCATGTCGCCCAGCAACAGGGTTCCGAATTCTTTCACCGGGCGTACCCATTGAAGGCCGCTGACCGGATCGGATTCGGCGGTGAAGCCGGCGGTGCAGATGCCGCTGAGCATCTTGGTCATTGCCAGGATCAAAACGTCTCGTTGGGGCATATTCACCTCCCGAAACGTGTTGCGTGTTACTCGTTCTAACTTTTTGTGTTTCCATGTTTTGTGCGTGGTAGGAAAGATCCAACGTTGCTCATCCAGCGTACACATAAAAATCCGTTAGAATCAGGCATGTTATGCGGTATAGCTGGCTCTACAGATGAACAATCTCAAGTTCCGGTAGACATGCTTGCCAATATTCGGCAACCAAACGGCGGTGACAGCAGTCTGCCGTAGGTTCGGAGCAGAGCAGACAGGGAGATTGATAGCGAGCGAGAATCTCGCGGGCAACGTGCTCCATCTCCCGTTCGACCATCAGCGGGCCAAAACGCTGCTCATAAGCCTGCCAGTCCTCGTCAGTCCGATAGGCGTCGAGGATCTCCACCGTCGGTGCCAACTCCGGCCGGTGCTCGTAGGCAATGCCGAAGCCCTCACGCAGCAGGAAATCAAAGTCCCTTTTCTTCGTGTAGCCGGCGAGTTGCGATTGGTTACGCAGGCGGATATCAATCATAGCATCCACACCCGCTTCGCGCAACAAACTGATGAACTCCGCGAGTGATTTCTGTCGGAAGCCAATCGTGTAGATGGTGGGCATGGTGTGCTCCCAGAGGTTCGTGAGTCAGAACAGCGACAGTTGTTCAGGCTCTTTGACAGCTTCGGCCGTGCGGCCGTCGGGTAGAATATGCACGACGCGAATACCACGATCCAGGAGAGTAGGGGTGATGAGCAACGTGCGATGACACTTGCTGTAGTCCCCTTCGCTGCACATCATGGCTACGGTCGCCTGGTCAGCAAACGCGAGAAGTTTGTCGATGCCGGACTGGTATGCCGGATGTTCACGCAACCGGTCATAGTCAGGTAGCGACCTATCTTCGTCGTACAGCGATGGATCCCCTGGTCGTCCCCCAAGTGCGTCCCCCAGCCAGACATACCGAAGACCGGCAGCTTCAACTGCTCGAACCAGAGATTCGCGGTTGAACTGGGATACCCAGCGGCTGTACGGTTGACTCCGCACATCAACCAAGACATCAATGTCGTGCTGTTTGAGGAGCGCGATGAAAGCATCGATTTCGTGATCGCTGTGGCCAATGGAATAGAGGAGTTGCTCAGTCATGAGATGTCAGGGATAACCTCCAGATCACCTTCTTGTTCCCGGGGCAAGCGTATGTTTGGGGAGGTTTGTGTCACCAGATTCCTAACGGTATCTAGAGCCCACAGATGAATCCGTTCGCCCCGCTGCTGATGGCACGCTCGGAAAAGCCGCTTCCGGATGCAAGCAGATAGTGTTGTTGCGTCGCTTCGACAGGGGCTACCTCCGCCTTGTCCTGCGAGTCCCGTAGAACCACCATGCCGACGGTGCGCGATGTCTACTTGCACTCCACAATAGAGTACGTCGCCAGTCTCCTTGTTGGTAGAATCTCATGATTGTTCTCTTCAGAATTATTCGATAGGACTTGACAGCATAGCCCACCACGATGTAAACTCTTTCACATCATTATACTCATAGTGAATTATTCGTCTTCGGGGTCGGGTGTAATTCCCTACCGGCGGTAACAGCCCGCGAGCCTTATGGCAGATCTGGTAGAATTCCAGAGCCGACAGTGAAAGTCTGGATGGAAGAAGACAAAACGATGCCCGAAGATTATCTTTGGGCTTTTTTTATGAGCCATCATAGTATCTACATGCAGCGTGCCCTTGAGCTTGCTCAGAAGGCAAGAGGACGTACCAGCCCGAATCCGATGGTGGGTGCTGTTATCGTCAGAGAAGGCAAGATCATCGGCGAGGGGTATCATGAGCGTGCAGGGATGCCTCATGCCGAAGTCGTTGCCATTCAACAGGCACAGAACCACACTGCGGGCGCAGATCTTTATGTTACGTTGGAGCCCTGCTGCCACTGGGGACGTATGCCTCCTTGTACGGAGGCGATCATCGAAGCAGGGATTGCCCGGGTGTTCATGGCAATGCAGGATCCGGATCCACGTGTTTCTGGCAAGGGCAAGGAACAGTTGATCGCCCAGGGCATCGAGGTCGTTGAGGGCATCGCTGAGGCAGAAGCACGACGGATCAATGAATTCTACTGCAAGTACATTCAGACAGGACAACCGTTTGTGATCCTCAAAGCCGCAATGAGCCTCGACGGTAAGATTGCCACGGCAAGCGGAGAGTCTCAATGGATCACTTCACCAGCTTCGAGAGAACGTGTGCATCGATTGCGGGATGAAGTCGATGCTATCCTGGTGGGTATTGGTACAGTGCTTGCGGATGACCCTGCGCTTACGACTCGGATCCCCGGAGGACATGACGCTCTCCGCATCATTGTCGATAGCCGGGCGCGTCTTCCTCTCAGCGCAAGAGTATGCCGTCTTGACAGTCATGTTCCCACATTGCTGGCAACAACGGAACTCGCAAGCCCATCAAAACTCAAACAGTTGGAGTCATCGGGAGTACAGGTATTGCTCCTACCAGAGAGCATGGGACATGTGGACATCCGGGCCTTGATGAGAACGCTCGGCCATCGAGAGATAACCAGTGTCCTCGTTGAGGGTGGTTCTACGATCCATGCTGCTATCCTGACATCCCGCGTTGTCGACAAAATCATGCTGTTCGTGGCGCCGAAACTGGTCGGAGGAGATTCAGCCCCAGGACCCATTGGCGGGGTTGGCATTCAGAACCTCAGTGACGCGATAGAGGTCGCCGATCTGCAAATTGAACCCGTTGGGAAGGATTGGTTGTTCACAGGATACGTCTCCTGAGCAAGTTTCAGAAAGTATCCACTTTTCCGGAAATTGAAAACTGCTTATGTTCACCGGTATCATCGAGGAAGTTGGCACGGTAACTTATGCTCCCGGGAAGGCCATCCATATCCGCGCTTCTCACACGATGGATGACACGAAGGTTGGGGATAGCATCGCTGTGGATGGAACTTGTTTGACCGTCACACGCCTGCTCACGGATGGCTTTGCAGCAGATGTCTCGCCTGAAACGCTTCAGCGAACGACTCTGGGCTATAAACGGGTTGGAGATCCCGTGAATCTGGAACGGGCGTTGCGGCTCCAAGATAGACTTGGGGGGCATTTGGTCCTGGGGCACGTGGATGGGATTGGGCAGATACAGTTGCTCCATAGAGAAAGGGATGCGATTCGCATGCGCGTTAGCGCACCAGCCGAACTGATGCGTTACATTGCAATGAAAGGTTCCATCACGGTCGATGGTATCAGCCTCACGATTTCTGACCTTTATGAGGATGGATTCGAGGTTGCTCTCATCCCACATACCATGCGACTGACAACGCTCAGTACAATCAGGACTGGCGATGCCGTCAACCTGGAGATTGACTTGCTCAGCCGGTATGTTGAGCGACTGATTTCTTTCCATGAAACACCCCCGATACCACTTGACAAAACTTTCCTCGCTGAACATGGCTTTTTATGATGAAGAGCGGTGAATGCAGAATTGGGAGTGAATCAATCGGTTTCTCCATTCTTCATTTCGTTTTTTCCGCTAAACTCCAAGACATTTCGATGGAATTCCCGTGAATAGGTGCCGTATTATGGATGCAGACAACTATCAGAACCAGTTTAATACAGTTGAAGAGGCGATTGACGCCGTCCGCAAGGGCGAGATGATCATTGTAACGGATGATCCGGGCCGCGAAAACGAGGGCGATCTGTTGATGGCCGCCGAGAAAGTTACCCCTCAAGCGATCAACTTCATGGCGAAACATGGACGAGGGCTGATCTGTTTACCGGCAACGGCAGAACGTCTGGCCGAACTGAATATCGAGCCGATGGTCGGCAACAGTACCGCGCATCTTGAAACGGCTTACGCGGTCTCAATCGATGCAAAAGACAAGGTCAGTACCGGAATATCGGTTCACGACCGAGCCAACACGATCCTTAAATTCATAGATGAAGACGCGAAGCACTCCGACTTTATGCGTCCAGGACATGTGTTCCCACTACGGGCCGTTGATGGAGGAGTGCTGCGCCGGGCGGGACATACGGAAGCTGCCGTGGATCTTGCAAAGTTGGCAGGACTTAAACCTGCAGGGGTGATTTGCGAGATCCTGAATGAGGATGGGACCATGGCGCGGGTTCCTGAACTCCTCGAGTTTGCCAGCAAACATCAGCTCAAGATCATCACCATCGCGGATCTCATCCGCTATCGCCGTCGTACTGAAAAGCTGATCAGACGTATCGCAGAGGCCGATCTGCCCAGCCATTACGGTCGCTTCCGCCTGGTTGCGTATGAAACAACCGATGGTATGGAAACACATATTGCACTCGTTAAAGGCGACGTGGATACAGAGGAACCTGTGCTTGTGCGCGTACACTCCCAATGTCTGACAGGGGATGTCCTGGGATCTCTGCGTTGCGATTGCGGCGATCAGCTCCACGAAGCAATGATGAAGGTTGAAAAGGAAGGGCGTGGTGTGGTACTCTACATGCAACAGGAGGGCCGAGGTGTCGGACTCGCTATGAAATTACGGGCCTATCAGTTGCAGGATGAAGAGGGTCTCGATACGGTGGAGGCCAATGAAAAACTCGGTTTCGCTGCAGATCTGCGCGATTATGGTATCGGCGCGCAGATCCTGGCGGATCTGGGTGTCCGAAAGATCCTGCTCATGACGAACAACCCACGTAAGTGCGCTGGCCTCAGTGGTTATGGGCTTGAGGTGATCGAACAGGTGCCCATCATTATCCCTCCCCACAAGTACGACCGACGTTACCTGGAAACCAAGCGTACCAAGTTGGGACACATGTTTTTTGAGAGCAAAATGGAGTAAGCAACGAACAGGCTTACCGTCAAAATCAGGAGAGAAGAATGCCTAAAACCTATGAAGGTGTGTTGGTGGGGACCGGCCTTCGCATCGGTATCGTGGTAAGTCGCTTCAACAGCTTTATCACAGCGCGCCTGCTGGATGGGGCGCTGGACGCGCTCTATCGCCATGATGTCGATGAGCAAAATGTGACGATCCTCTGGGTTCCCGGCTCGTTTGAAATCCCAATCGTAGCCAAGAAGATGGCGACCAGTGGAAAGTACGATGCGGTCGTATGCCTGGGGGCTGTGATCCGAGGATCGACTCCGCACTTTGATTTTATTGCGAATGAGGCGGCCAAAGGAATTGCTCAGGTCGGTCTGGCAACCGACGTACCGGTCATCTTCGGTGTCATCACAACCGATACGATTGAACAGGCCATCGAACGTGCCGGGACGAAGATGGGCAACAAAGGATCAGAAGCGGCAGTCACTGCCATCGAAATGGTAAACCTTTATCGACAATTGGAGGAATGAGCAAGCCCCGACTCGCACATTCACTGACTCTTATGCATATCCGCAGTCTTGCGCGTCGTATGGCGCTGCAAATCCTCTATCAGATTGACATCATGCATGACACGGTGGACATTGTTCTTGAATCCTTCTGGAAGTCGAGAAAGGTGGATCCCGTTGTTCAGTCATTTGCAGAATTGCTTGTGAAGGGGGCTCTGGAGCATCTTCCCATCATTGATCAGGCCATCCAGGAGATCTCTGAACATTGGACACTGGAGCGGATGCCTACGGTCGACAGATGTATTTTGCGGAGTGCAACTTATGAACTGCTCTATCTTCTGGATATATCACCTGCCGTGGTGATCAATGAAGCGGTTGAACTTGCCAAGACTTTCAGTACTGAAGAATCACCCGCATTCATCAACGCGGTATTGGATAAACTGAAAGATCGAGGGCCGGAATTGGTTCCCATCCGTGACATGCGTACGAGTACAGGTGTTGAGGAAGAAGCATGAAACATGAGACATGCAATACACAGTTGCACATGAATCTATGGAGCAACTCTCGTTTTCTCTTCTATCTTATCTTGGCATTGTTCTGGGGAACCGGCAATGCAGCCGCCCACCGCGAGGCCATCGCAACGATGCAATTTGGTGGAAAGGGAGAATCTGCCGGACGATTCGGTGAGACGACCTACTGGGACTTCGATGCGGAAGGCAATATGTTTGTCTCCGATGCAGATAATCGGCGGATTCAAAAACTCTCCCCCAGAGGACAGTGGTTACTCACGATTGATGGCAGGGAAGAGGATTCTCCTTTCAGACTTCGTAACCCCTCTGATATAGCCGTCGACGGCCAGGGCAACATCTATGTGGCCGATTGGACATTCACACGGATCGAAGGATACGAGTCGCCACCGCTTTACGACTATGCCCCTTGCGTTCATCAGTTCGATCCAGATGGTTCCTGGAAGCGGACATTTCCACTGGAACCTCCACAGGAGCATGCTCAATTTCTGGATCGAGCCGTTCCTGGTTTGGATGCCGACGGAAACTCGATCCTCATTTTACCCCAGGGAGATACTGAACGTGGATTCAGGTTAACGGCAACAGAAGAAGGTGAACTCTTTGCCCTGGACGGAGGTAAACTTTATCAGTTCAATGCCTCCGGCGAAAGGGTTGGCAAAGTCACGAGCGAGGGATTATCCCCGGCCTGGTTTTATCAAGTGACGGATATAGTCGCCCGTGACCGCTCTCAGATCTACCTTCTCGATCCGCTTCGACACAGAATCGTCGTCATCGATTCTCTGGGAGATGTCCAACAGACCATCGGACGCTACGGAGATCAGGACGGACAGTTTGAGTCCCCCAGTCATCTGGCAGTGTTGAGGGATGGGAACATCCTGGTAGCAGACAAGGCATACTACGATCGGTTCATCGACTCGGCCCTGACACGCCATGACAATGATCCCTCCTCACGGAGTCTTTACGAATCGGTAGGAGGACGGCGTCTGCGTTCACGGCTCTATCGCGTCCAGCGATTCAACCAGGCTGGACAGTTCCTTGAGAAAATCCTCCTACGCCTGGATCGAGAAGATCCCTACGAACGAGAACTACAGTGGCTCACCCTGAATCAAAATGAGCAGCTCTATCTCCAGCATCCGGATACGCTGATGATCGAGCAATACACTCCCGCGAGCACTTTCAATGTGGATGCACTGCGTACGGAATTCTCGCTCCACTATGAACTAAATGAATTCAACATTGAGATAGACAACCCCGAGGATCTGGATGTGGATCGCGATTTCGATGAAACGTTGCGCATCCAGCTTGTCTCAGCAGATTTACGGTTCCGCTATGACTATAATGAGCGATTGCAGGTTTCCCTGCTCCACAATGGGCTCTATTTCTATGCCAAGCAAGAGGATTTCTACGCGCAAGACTTCGAGGATATTGCTCGAGGAGCTTTCAATCAGAGCGATAAGACGTTGGAAGATTATCTCGCCGGACTGATGCGGTTAGGATTCGATTGGGTGTTGAATGATGAACCTTATGACTACCGAACGGCCGGTCTTTCTCTCTATCTCGGCGGCGGACGCTACAGTCTGATCAACGATGCCCTCGATATCACCAATCAGCGTTACCTTAGCTGGGATCTCTGGTTCTCCGAATGGGGAGGGGGATTTCACTACGACGTGGCGAGGCGTTGGCAGATAGACCTGGGTATCTCACGTGGGCCGGCCTATAATTTCTTCAACTATGAGTTTGACTATATTGACGAACTTGGCGTTCTTTTCGCAACCGGATTTCGCGAAGGAACGCAGACACAGGTTCTGTTTTCAATAAATGGAGTATTCTAGCACGTCGAATGGGGTTGCACGATGATAAGACCGATTCGTACTTTCACTGTTGTCCCTTCGCTTCCGGAGAACCTGGAGAAACTGCGCGAACTCGCCTATAACCTCTGGTGGTGTTGGGATGCCGATGCGATTGAACTTTTACGTCGAATGGACGAAGAACTCTGGGACTCAACCTGTCACAATCCTGTCCAGATGCTTGGGCTCATTTCTCAGGAGCGATTCGATAGGCTATCAGCCAACACCGCCTTTCTTGCCCATCTGGAACGGGTCTACCAACGGCTCCAGCACTACATGTCTGGCGGTACATGGTACCAGACAACCTATGGGGAGATGCAAGACTGGCGGATCGCCTATTTCTGCGCGGAATATGGTATCACTGAGTGTCTCCGTATTTACTCCGGGGGTCTGGGAATTCTGGCGGGTGACCATCTTAAATCAGCCAGCGACCTGGGATTGCCGCTTACCGGCGTAGGGTTGTTGTATCAAAGAGGATATTTTCAGCAATTTTTGAATGCCGATGGCTGGCAAGGGGAACATTATCCTGAGAATGACTTTTTCACGATGCCCATCCAGCTTGAGAGAGACGCTGAAGGAAATCCGGTCATGATTCAGGTACAGCATCCTCTCGAAACGCTCTATGCTCAGGTATGGCGTGCCCAGATAGGACGAGTGCCTCTGTTTCTCCTGGATACGAATATCGAGCGAAATCCGGAGCCTCTTCGGCAGATCACCGCTCAGCTCTATGGCGGTGACCAGGAAATGCGAATCCAACAGGAACTCTTGCTTGGGATGGGTGGATTACGGGCCCTGGATGTTCTGGGACTCCATCCAACAGTATGTCACATCAATGAAGGACATTCTGCGTTCCTCATCTTAGAGCGAATCCGACAGACAATGAAGACCTACGGCCTCTCTTTCGAAGAAGCTCGGGAAGCGACCTTCATCGGCAACCTGTTCACGACTCATACATCGGTTCCTGCCGGAATCGACATTTTTCCTCCGTATCTTATCGAGAAGTATCTTGCTCCCATACAGCGGGAGTTGGGGCTTACGATCGATGCGCTCCTGGCGTTAGGGCGGCAAAATCCAGGCGATCCGAATGAGGGGTTCAACATGGCGGTGTGTGCTTTGCGTCAGAGTGTTTATCGAAATGGCGTCAGTAAACTCCACGGTGTCGTGTCACGGAAGATGTGGCAGAACCTATGGCCTGGCACACCGCAAGCCGAGATTCCCATCCGTTCGATCACCAATGGTGTCCATACACCATCGTGGATATCCCATGACATGGCGGATCTCTTTGACCGCTATCTTGGGTCTGCCTGGAAAGAGGAACCGGAAAACCAGGAGGTCTGGGAGAGGATCGTGGACATCCCTGCAAGCGAACTTTGGCGTACTCATGAACGCCGTCGGGAGCGACTGGTCGCTTTTTCCCGAAAACGGTTGCGCGAGCAACTCATACGGCGAGGGGCGCTCTCTTCTGAGGTTGCCCAGGCTGCTGAAGTCCTTGATCTCGGAGCACTGACGATTGGTTTCGCAAGACGCTTCGCAACCTACAAACGAGCGACGCTCTTATTTCATGATCCACAACGCCTCGCCAGGATACTGAACGATCCTGAAAGGCCGGTACAGATCATCTACGCAGGGAAAGCACATCCGCAGGACGATACTGGAAAGGAACTTATCCGTACCATCATCCATCAGATTCAGAAACCGGAGTTCCGACACCATATCGTCTTTCTTGAAAACTATGATACGTGTATTGCACGCTATCTGGTAGGGGGAGTGGATGTGTGGCTGAACAACCCACGCCGTCTTATGGAAGCCAGTGGTACCAGTGGCATGAAGGCCAATGCAAATGGGGCCCTTAATATCAGTACTCTCGACGGTTGGTGGGACGAAGTCTATGATCGCGAACTCGGCTGGGCCATCGGAAACCCGGAGAACCACAGATCTGTTGAGGAACAGGACAGGATCGAAGCCAACGCTCTTTACACGCTTCTGGAGGATGATGTGGTTCCACTTTTCTATGAGCGCGGTAAAGACGGCTTGCCACGCCGTTGGATCGAGCGTATGCAAAGATCGATGCGGGCTTTCTGCCCCGTGTTCAACACGCATCGGATGCTTGATGAATACACCGATCAGTGTTACCTGACATCACACCACCACTGGCAACGTCGTGCGGAGAACAACTTCGCCGTAGCGCGAGCACTGACGGTATGGAAACGACATATCCGCCAGCATTGGTCCAGGGTATCTGTCCAGGGCATCATCGATGAACCGGTGACACAAACTCTCATTGGACAACCGATGACCATTCGTGTTCGCGTTGCCTTAGGGGAGTTGGAGCCCCAGGATATTGCTGTCGAAATCTACGAGGGGCATATCGACTCTCATGGGGGCCTGGAACAAGCCATTCCCATACGCATGGAGCACCTGGAGGCCCAGGGGGATGGAATCCATACGTATATTGGTACCATTCAGTTTGAACACAGTGGCAAGTATGGATACACGATACGTGTGGTGCCGGATCACCCGGAGTTGTGCATCCCCAATGAACTGGGGCTCATTACGTGGCTGTGAAACATATCGCCGCGAACAATAGCCGTTCCATCGTAGGGCAGTTTCAGACCTCCCCGAATTGCTATGAACTTCATCCTCGCATTAGATCAAGGCACAACAGGAACTACAGCCCTCCTTGTGGATCACACAGGAAAAGTTGTCCACCGGAGTTATGCGGAACTCACCCAATACTACCCACAGCCCGGTTGGGTCGAACATGACCCTGCAGAGATCTGGCAAACGATTGAGTGTACTGTCCGCTCCCTGTTAGAACAAGGTGTGGACGCTCACGCCATTGAGGCCATTGGCATCACCAACCAGCGTGAGACTGCTGTCGTCTGGCATCGTGGCACCGGTGACCCTCTGGGCAAAGCCATTGTGTGGCAGTGCCGACGTACGGCTCCCATCTGTGACCGGTGGCGTGCCCGGGAGGAGTCCATCCGGAGCAAGACGGGGCTGGTGCTGGATCCCTACTTTTCGGCGACCAAGTGGGTCTGGATGCTGGAGAACAGTCCTGAAGTCACAGAGGCAACTTCCCGTGGAGAAGCCATGTTTGGGACGGTGGATAGCTGGCTCCTGTGGAAGCTCACCGGACAACAGGTTCATGCCACCGATCATACGAATGCTTCGCGTACCCTTCTGTTCAACATTCAGACGTGTGAGTGGGACAGGGAACTCCTCTCATGGGCACAGATACCGCATCACGCGCTTCCACATGTTTTCCCCCCCTCCCACCTTTTTGGTGAAACCCGAGATACAGGGATTCTCCCCGATGGGATCCCAATTGCAGGGATTGCTGGAGATCAGCAGGCCGCGCTTTTTGGACAATTGTGTATGGAACCCGGGATGGCAAAGAACACGTACGGGACAGGCTGTTTTCTGATGATATTCACAGGAGATGAATGTGTTCGATCCGAACATGGATTGCTGACGACATTGGCGTGCAACGCTTCGGGAGGCGTCGCCTATGCCCTGGAAGGAAGCGTCTTTGTGGCGGGGGCCGCTGTCCAGTGGCTACGAGATGGTCTGGGAATCATCGAAAATGCGGCCGAAACGGAGACTCTCGCGCGACAAGTACCAGATACCGCAGGGGTGACCATCGTCCCTGCATTCACAGGACTGGGAGCTCCCTATTGGGTTCCCGAAGCGCGAGG
This sequence comes from Candidatus Poribacteria bacterium, assembly GCA_024278235.1. Lineage (GTDB taxonomy): Bacteria > Poribacteria > WGA-4E > JAJRTO01 > JAJRTO01 > JAJRTO01. The sequence continues at coordinate 3,389 of JAJRTO010000308.1, read as the reverse complement.
TGCCATCCTGGGACTCACGCGAGGCGTCGGACGCGCCCATCTTGCGCGCGCTGTACTGGAGGCGATCGCACATCAGAGTGCGGATGTGATGGATGCCATGCAGTCAGACGCCGGGATGTCGCTGCAGGAACTGCGAGTCGATGGAGGCGCCGCCGCGAACGATCTCCTGATGCAATTTCAAGCGGACGTCATCCCGTGCCGGGTGAACAGACCGGAGGCCATCGAAACGACCGCCCTGGGAGCTGCTTTTCTCGCCGGCCTGCAGACAGGCGTCTGGGAACACATCCAGCGACTGGAGGATTGCCGGCGAGTAAATCGCCTGTTTTCTCCCCTGATGGATGAAGGGGAGCGTGGGAGGCGACGGGCAACATGGAAAGAAGCCATCCAAAGAGTGGTTTGACTCATGCGTCTGCACTGGAAGTTCATCCTTATTATCAATGTGGCCACTGTAATAGCCCTGGGATGTTTCTCTGTGTATGATTATTACCTGGCACGGCGTGACATGGATGCGGCATACCTGGAGAATTTCTATATTGGCATCAATATGACCAAGGTGGTCGAATTGATCAAACAACAGATGGCTAAACTGTATGGCGCCAGGGATGTGCCATTTGAGGTAGAGGCTCACAAATGGCTCAAGAGCCTACGAGAAGAACACCCCGTTGAAATGGCGGATGTGCTCGATGTCTACGTCACCGACTACATGGGAGTCTATTTTAGCGACCTGGAGGCACCGGTTCTTGTGAGTTTAACGGGCAAAGAAGAAGAGATAGAAGGGGACCTGATCGTTGCAATTGATGAAGCAACATACGATGTCATCAAAACAGGTGCGATGTACGTTGGTGGTATTTCGCAGCGGGAGTATGGTCAACGTGCAAGCACAGTCATCGTGTGGTATTTGAAACTACAAAATTACCTGGTTGCCCCGGGAGACGAGTTTATTCCTGAAGATCTCTATGCACTGGTCCAGGTGGTATTTTCCACCGAAAAAGCATGGTCACTGCTCAACATGTGGCGCATGAAGCATTTGCTCTACGTCTTCGTGACAAGTCTGATTCTGCAACTGTTTATCGTCAGTTTTGCTATGATTCGTATGGTTAGCAGACCCCTCCAACAGATCATCACAGCGATAGAACGGGCAGAGGAGGGAGATCTCGAAATCCATAATTCGGTCAGCTATACCGATACAGGGATGGATCGTCTCCTGCTCAGTTTGTACCGTATGTTAAGTCAGATTCGAGTTGCTCAACGCGAGCGAATCGCTGAACTGGGAACTCTGGCCGCAGGTCTTGCACATGAAGTCAGGAATCCACTCAATATCATCGCCATGACTGCCGAGTATCTCAGACGACGGCTGAGTGAACCCCGGCTTGAACCGGAGGTGATCATCGAAGTCCAGGAGTCCCTGGAGACCGTGATCGAAGAAGTCGATGCGATCAACGAGATCACCCGTCGATTCATTGACTTGACCCGCCCCCTCGTACTGGAGAGTGAACCCACAGATATCAATGAGTTGCTAGAAAGTGCACTGGCAGGGATGTCCGTAGCACTTCAAGAAGCTTCTGTCCATGTGATACATCACTATGAAGCGTCCAAAGAAGTTCCCGTAGATCCTGCAAAACTGCGCCAGGCATTCATCAACCTGATACAGAATGCCATCCAGGCAATGGCTCCAAGAGGTGGGAGACTTTATATCACAACGGCTATCAGGCAGGGAATCACGGGAGAGCGTGTTATCATTGAAATCCGTGATACAGGACCTGGCATGCCTCCTCACGTGCTGGATCATATCTTTGAGGCGTATTACACGACCCGGGAAACAGAAGGTGGACTGGGGTTAGGGTTGACCATCACACGCCAGATTGTTCAGGCCCATGATGGCCAGATTGAAGTGCGAAGTCAGGAAGGGATGGGAACAGCGTTTATCATCAGCCTGCCATGCCAATCAACGAATGAGCAGATGGACGAATAGACGAATGGAAGAGTGTATTGACTGGGAATCATGGTGAGTCATACGCAGATTCGTTGATTCGCGAATTTGCAGAAAAGGGAGGCATTGTGCCGAACATATTGGTAGTAGATGATGATCCGAAACAGCACTCCATGCTTCAGCGTCTGTTGAGGTTAGAGGGACACCGTGTTGAAACTGCAAATCGCGGAGCAGAGGCCATTGAAAAGATCCAGGAGCATTTCTTCGATCTGGTGCTCACAGATATGCGCATGCCCGGGATGACGGGACGAGAATTGCTGCATGCAATCAAGAAGTACGATCCCAACATCCCCGTCATTTTTATCACAGCTTTTGCCACCTTCGAAGATGCAGTACGCCTGGTTCGGGATGAGGGTGCATTTTCTTATATAGAAAAACCGATAAATGCCGATAAACTACTAGGCGAAATATCGAAAGCGTTGGATCTCCGAGCAGGAGAAGATGAGAACAGAGCAGACGCGGACATTCCAGAGTACCACTTCGAGGAAATCATCGGTCAAAGTGCCTGTATGAGAAGCCTTTTCCGGGATATGAGCAAGATCATCATCCGTGGTGTCAGTCAGGTACTGATCACCGGTGAAAGTGGTACGGGCAAAGAACTGGTCGCTCAAGCGATCCACCGGAAAGGCAAACGCTGCAGCAAACCCCTTGTTCCGGTGAACTGTAGTGCCATTCCTGGAAATCTAATAGAGAACGAACTCTTCGGTCACGAAAGAGGCGCCTATACAGGCGCGGATGTTCGTAAGATCGGACTGTTTGAAGTCGCAAATGGGAGCACCATCCTGCTTGATGAAATTGGAGATATTCCACTCCATGTTCAGGCAAAATTGCTCCGGGTAATACAGGAACGTGAGATCCTGCGTATTGGTGGCGTGCGACCGATCCCGATTGACGTTTGTATTATCGCGTCAACAAACCGCGACCTCGAGCAAGATGTTCGGCAAGGAAAGTTCAGGGACGATCTCTACTATCGACTGAGCGTCATTCCGCTCGTGGTTCCACCTCTACGCGAACGGCGAGAAGACACAGAGCTTCTGGTGGAGCACTTCTGGAAACGATTTACAGAGGAATACGATGCGCAGCCAAAGACGATCACACCACGGGCTCTTTCCGCATTGCGTCGGTATGATTGGCCTGGGAATGTACGCCAACTTGAGAACCTATTGAGACGTGTGTTCGTGCTGAGTGATGGGAGTCAAATAGATATTGAAGATCTGCCGCCCGAAGTAACAGACAGTTCCCAGAGTCCTGTTGAGTTGAACATTGAGCTTCCCGAAGGGGGAGTGTCCTGGGAGGAAGTCGAAAGGCAATATATCCTGGCAGCCCTGCAACGTACCGGAGGGAATCAGACGGACGCGGCTGCGCTGCTCCACATTTCACGCCGCAAACTCCAATACCG
>JAJRTO010000307.1 GCA_024278235.1 Candidatus Poribacteria bacterium | reverse complement strand
TATCCTGTGTAATCGATATCCGGGTTGGTCGTATCCGGTGTGAGGGTGATGTCATAGATCCCGTCATCGCTGCCGTCCGTTGCCAGAGGAGCCGAGAACACCCACGCGATGTGCCTTTCGTCGATGACGGCTTGAACATCGGAGGTTGAGACACCGGGACCCACAACCTGAATGGACACACGTTCGAAGTCGAGTCCATCACCGCTACGATCGTTGAGTTCCGCCGTCACACGAGCCAGAGATTGATGGATGGCCGAACCATCTGCGGGGTCAAATGCCACCAACTCCGGCACAAAGGTGATATATTCGAACGATGCGGTCAGCGTGTCACTGCTGTTTCCCAGGGAGTCCACAGCAACGACCTCAATCATATAGTTACCATCATCGCTACCGTTGTTGGCAAGCGGCGTGTCTAGCAGAAAGCTGAGTGCTGACTGCGGATCGTTGGTCGTTTGACTGCCTGGCACATATCCCGTTGGTCCCAGCAGTTGGATGGTCGAAGCGTCCAGATCCACGCCGGCGATCCGATCCTCTAACACCACAGTCACCCGATCCATCTGAGAGGCCACCTGATCCCCCTCAGCAGGCTCAGAACTCACCATCGTTGGCGGATCCCTATCGATACGGAACGTGGTCAGAATATCCTCAGCCAATGTATTGCCAAGCACGTCCACCGGCCGCACATGGATCGTGTAGGTTCCACTTCCATCGATGGGAAGGAATCGCCAGAATATCCGGTCGATACCGTTATGGCTATGCGTTCCTGGGATTACCCCCTCGGCCCCTTCCAGAGTGATAACAGACTGCTCCAGATCAACACCGACCTCTCCATCCGTCAATTCCGCCGAAATCCCGGTAACCGGGTCGCCGATCAGGTTCCCTGGCGACAGGTTCCCCCCATCGGTTTCCACCAGGAGTGTCCCCAGGTCAGGAGGCGTTGTATCCAGCGTAAAGTGCGTCTGATAGCTTGTGCTGTCTCCCGCACCATCCACAACGGTGATCTGGATCATGTACTCGCCATCATCACTTCCGTCCGTTGCGAGCGGCGAGTCGAATGACCATGAGATCTGCTGGGTTGCAGCATTGAGACCAACGGTTCCATCGATGAGGTTTCCATTGGGATCAAACGCCTGGATTTCCGAATCGCCGAGATCAAGCCCCTGGTTTCCCTCTGCGAGCATCGCATCGACGCCTGCCAGTGAATGGTTGAATATCGCTCCGTCCTCAGGGTTCACAAGTATGATGCGAGGAGAGGTCGTGCTGTAGTTGAAGGTCGCCGCAATGACGGTATGGGTGTTGCCACGCAGATCCACGGCAGTGACCTGAATCGAGTAACTGCCATCGTCTGACCCATCTGTCTCCAGGGACGCGTCCAGTGTCAACGTCAGGGTATTGAGACCATCATTGCTCAATTGTCCGGACAAGGGTTGCCCTTCCGAGTCGAACAGCTCCACACTGGAAGCGGATAGATCGCTTCCTATGCCGATCCCATCATCGAGGATCGCAGAAACTGAGGTGAGCCGATCCACGGTCAGTTGATGGGATGGTACCGTTCCCACGACGATGGGAGCCGTCTTGTCCAGGATGAAATGGGAGGTCATCGACTGTGCACTTCCCAGCAGATCCACCGCCTCTATCTCGATATCGTAACTTCCCTCTGTGACGAGCGCGGGGAAGTTCAGCGTCAGTGTATCGACGCCGTTGTGGGTGATAAATCCGGAAACGATCCCATCGGGTGCTGTGAGTTGAACGTTGGTGTCGGTAAAATCGACTCCGATGCCGTCATCCTGGAGATTGACCTGGACTTGCGTGATCTCGCCACTCGGAAATAGATCATCCGTTGGGGAGACTCCCAGTATCTGGGGCGGCTGGCTGTCATAGCGAAACTGTGTGGTGTATACGGGGTAGTCACCTTGATCCACCATCGCGTTGGAAACTGCGGTGATGCGCACCTCGTATAGCCCGTCGTCCAGACCGTCGGTCGAGAGCCAGCGTGGAAGTGTCAGGATAAGCGTGTCGATTCCGTTATGGTTGAGTGTGCTCCCATCCAGAGGGGACACTTGCTCTGGCTCCGCATCCGGCTCAACCAGCTCCACCTCAATGTTCGATAATTCAAAGTTGATCCCACTGGTTCCTCGATCTTCAAGGATCGCAGTGATCTGCCGAATGGAAGTGTTGAAAACAGTGCCATCCCCAGGGTCAACAGAGGTGAGCAGCGGTGCATTGACACTGTAGGTGAACGTCTGCACAACCGGATCATCCAGGTGGTTGCCCAGCAGATCCACAGGGCTGACACTGACCGTATAAGTGCCGTCGTCACTTCCATCGCTGCTGAGCGGGGAGGCAAACCGCCACACGAGAGTGTTTTCCTCGCGTTGCACGGTATCGGATGTGGATACCCCCGGGCCACTCACGCTGATCTGTGATGCGGCGATATCGACGCCACTGCCATCGCCGTCGTCAAGCAGCACCTGGATTTGAGCGGTGGAACTGGTCACAATCGCCCCCGGTTCGGGGACCGAATCCGCGATGGATGGGGCTGTCGTATCATAGCGGAAGTTCACGATCTGCGCGAGACCCGGATGGTTGCCGGCTCTATCCACAGGGAGGATCTCAAGCGCGTAGGTCCCATCCATCGGCAGGCCATCGAAGGTCAGATGGAGCAGGTTCACGCCGTTATCAGTCTGGGTGCTTTCGATGGTCGTCCCATCAGGCGCGGTCAGCGTGATACTCGATTCCGTGAGATCCACCCCGGCATGTGCATCGTTCAGCACAACGGAAAGTTGCTGAATATCTTGCGAGAACAGGAGTTCATCCGTTGACTCCGAGAGCAAGATCGCCGGGGTCGTGCTCAGAATCACATCGCGTATGGTGGGAGCCTGAGTGTCGTAGATGAAGTGAATTTCAAAAGGTTGTGGCAGATTTCCGCTATTGTCCGCAACGGTTACGTAGATGGTGTAATTGCCATCCGCGCTGCCATCCTGTGCGAGAGGTGCATCGAGCGTGAATAGAAGTGTCTCCTCACCATCATCGGTCTGAACGCCGGCCACAGCTCCTTCGGGCCCCGTCAGCAGAATCTGTGACTGTTCGAAATCGAGCCCTGTGCCGCTGGTATCGATTAAGGATGCGCTGAGGCTGGTGATGACCGATTGGATGATACTTCCATTGACAATGGAATCACCGGCGGACGTCATGATCTCACTGAGCTGGGAAGTTCCTCCTGGCCCTACGGAGAAGCTAAATCCGACCGTATCTTCCAGAACATTACCTGCCAGATCCACCACTACCATCTCTACGGTATACAGCCCCGGTGTCTCCAGGATCGTATCGAGTCGCCATCTGCTTTCGTTTTCGGCGTTGATCAGCACGCCTGGAACGATCTTTCCATCGACATCACGGAGTAGCAGATGTGTGCGATCTGTGTCTATTCCACTGGCAGGCTCCGGGTCCGTGATCTCAATATGGATCTCGCGTAATTCCCCTTGTGCGAAACCGCCATCTGCGATCACACTGACGCGAACCCCGGAGTCATCCAGGGCCCTGATCTGCACGATACGGGGAGTAGT
>JAJRTO010000306.1 GCA_024278235.1 Candidatus Poribacteria bacterium | reverse complement strand
CAATCGTCGGTTTCCAGACACACGTGGTGGATCTCGTTGTACTCGATGAGATGGTCGTTCCCACCGAGCAGGATCGCGCTGTGGGGTGCGTGATGGATCAGGTTGTGTGCTGCGCGAATGCCGACTCCGTTTATCATGTGATCTTGCTCCTCAGTTTCAGTACATGCATGTCCCTATAGCTCTGGGACTTCCATACCCCTGAGCCATTCCCGCGAGATATGTTTCCCCAGCAGGAAGAATTTCCGATCCGGATACCAGAGCACCGGCTCGCCTTGAACCTCCGTCATGCTGGCATACATCGCCAGATCACAGCGTCCTCTGCCGTGACCGAGGAGCACGCCGTCGTTGTCCATGAAAAATTGGGGTTCCGAAAACCAGATCGGTTGTTTCGCATCCGCCCGGAAAAGCCCCCGTGCGATCATGATCGGACGCCGATGAAAACTCGTGTCCTTCGGGCCATATCCCTCGAAGTGGCCGTCATGGTTATGGTAGAAGAGGACGTATTCCCCATCGTCTACACTGTAAATGGGACAGGGACTGCAAGGATGAAGTAACATCGGCCCGTCGTCATATTGGCGCATCGGCTCCGGGGAACGCCACGTCACTCCCTCGTCATCGGAGACCGTGTAGTAGGGGTGCCCGGTCGTCGTGCGCATCACACAGAACAAGCGGCCATCGGGGAGCCGGACGATACTCGGTTCCTGAACGACGCCCACGTCGGGATGGCCGATCAGCCCCACTTGCAGCGCATCATCTTGGGTCATGAAGCGGCTGATCTCGAAATCTCTGGGTTGGGGATCCTCATCGAGATTCTCGAAACGCATGAATTCGACCACCGACGCCGCGGCCCACCAGACTTTCATGGGTGCAGGTGGCCGCACCGCCGGGCTGACCCAATGGGTGAATCCCGCGTAGTATTTCCCTTCTGACAGGCGGAGAGGTTTTTGCCACACGATCCAGTTCGTGGGGATGGTGGGATCCGGGTTATCCCACTTGTTGCGAGCGAAAGGGATGATCTGCTCATCCGACCACGTTTCACCCGCGTCGTCGCTGTAGATGCCGGCCATCCAGCCCGTGGTGTGCGTGAAGATGTCATTGATGCCGACGTGCCGGTTGAAGAGGACGTAGATGCGGCCGGATGTGGACACCATCGGGAACCCCCAACTGGCCATACCCTTGTCCGATTGGGGATCTTTTCCGGCGATCGTGCGGGGTTCACGCCAGGTTTTCCCCTCGTCATCACTCCGGGAGAACGCGATCCGCTGGTCGGGCATCCCCTCATGGGTGCTCTGTGTCCATACGGCCATCAGCGATCCATCGGGGCCGTCGAACACGAGAAAGTGCTCGTTTCCCGTATCGCCGGTGCTCCCATCAAAACTCTTCGGCACGTACACGATATAGTCCGGCTGCGTTCGCCGTAATTCAGTCGTCACTTGTAGTTCCATGGATTTGACTCCAATACTCTCATGTCCTATCGAGATGGGTTTGCTATCTGTCATCGAATTTCCAGTGATGCCTATTCTACCCGATCTCAGAGGGGGGAGCAACCTTAGATCTAAGAGATCTAAAATTGACCTGTATGCGACGAGCATGCTATAATGAAACAATATGATAAGCGGTAATGAAGAATCTTTCCGTTGGGAGGGATGAACAGTGCGGTTCTCCCGCATTATCCTGGGAAACTGGCGTAATTTTCAGCATGTCGATGTCTCGCTTCAGGAACGAGCTTTTCTGATTGGTCCCAATGCTGTTGGCAAATCCAACTTTCTGGACGTCTTTCGATTCTTGCGTGATCTCGTGATTCCGGGAGGTGGCTTCGAGAAAGCGGTGGCAGACCGTGGCGGGGTTTCGCGCATCCGTAGTTTAGCTGCCCGGAGACAGCCCAATGTGACTGTTGAAGTTATGCTAGAGGAAAACGGTGGAACCTGGCGTTATCGCATCGTTTTTGCTCAGGATAAACAGCGACGCCCCTTACTCAAAGAGGAAAAGGTTTGGCACGACTCCGAGCTTATTTTATCGCGACCTGATAATGAAGATCGTACTGACCCGGAGCGCCAACGGCAGACACACCTGGAGCAGACTTTTGCTAATCATAGGTTTAGGGAGATAGCGGGGTTTTTCGCGACTGTGCACTATTACCATCTGGTGCCTCAGTTGATCCGGGAACCAGAACGTTACACCGTTCCCCAGCGGGATCCGTATGGTGGGGATTTTCTGGAACGCATTGCGGACACCCCTCAGCGCACTCGGGAGGCGCGGCTACGACACATTCAGAAGGTGCTGAAAATTGCAGCACCGCAGCTACGTGAGTTGAAATTAGAGCGAGACGAAAAGGGGAAACCGCACATCGTCGGGAACTACGAACATTGGCGATTACACGGAGCATGGCAGACAGAGGCCGATTTTTCCGATGGTACACTGCGCTTGATGGGATTGTTGTGGTCCCTGTTGGAGGGAAGCGGTCCCCTGCTTCTGGAGGAACCGGAGCTTTCTCTCCATCCTGAGATCGTGCGTTATATCCCCCAGATGCTTCAGCAGGTACAACGCGATCGCAAACAGCGCCGCAGACAGGTTTTTATCAGTACCCACAGCACCGCTTTATTGCAGGATGAGGGCATTGCGGCTGATGAGATTCTGCTTTTCAAGCCAACTCAGGGGGGAAGTGAGATCCGGGTTGGGGTGGCAATCGAAGAGGTATGCCAGCTCTTAGAGGCGGGTCTCTCTCCTGCCGATGTGGTCATGCCTTATACCACACCTCCAGATGCGATACAGCTCAAGCTATGGAATAAATAACGAACGATGAGCGGATTATTGTCTCCCGTCAATTTGCTAGTTGAGGGACGTACCGATGAGGCCGTTGTACGCCGTATTCTGGACCACATGGGCATTCCCGCAGGTAGGACCTATGGTAAAAATGGTAAAGACGCATTGCTGCAAAGACTTTCCAAATATAATCAGGCAGCCCAGTTTAATCCCTGGTTAGTCGTGGTCGATCTGGACCAGGATGCTCAATGTGCTCCAGCTTATCTCAACCATCACATTGCCCAACGACTCCCTCAGCTCGCTCCCAGGATGTATCTTCGGGTCGCCGTACGTGCCATTGAATCCTGGTTGCTCGCGGATGCCGAACAAATTGCCCAATTTCTGGGGGTGCGTGTGCAATTGGTCCCTGTTAATCCCGATACCGAGGAAGACCCCAAGAGAACATTGGTGAATCTAGCTCGTCGTAGTCGTTATCGTACCATCCGGCAAGATCTCGTCCCTCGTCCTGGGAGTGGCGCTTCTGTAGGCCCAGATTATGTGGGAAGACTTTTGGGATTTACCATGCAAAGGTGGCATCCTGATATCGCAGCACAGCATTCGAACAGTCTTCATCGGTGTATCGAAGCATTGCGGACAATTTTCATGTGATGTCCCGATATGCCCATCTCCTTTAGCGAAATCACTATCGATTAGCAAGAATTCCTGATACCGAAATGCTCCATGTAAACTGCAAAGCGTCCTCGCACAGTTTCCGGGGTCAGGCCGAATGGTTCCAGCGAGTAACGGTGGGTTCCATAGTAGAGACTGTTTATGGTATGATACGCGAATCATCAACCGAGAGTGATTCGGTTGTCTTACGAAAGGGAAGCTCTACTCAATAAGAACACGGATCACACAGGATTTCATAGAGCTTTCGATGACATATCACTCAATATCAAGGAGAGCTGAAATGAAGGTTTTGGTAGGCCCCAATCCCATGGGGCTGGAAAACGCACTTCCCGATCTCATGCGGGATTATCCTCAGGTAGAGTTTGTTCACTGCACTCAGCAGGGCGTTCTGTCAGATGCCATCGCGGATGTGGACATCTATATGGGCTGGCTGGACCGGGATATCTTCCTGGCCGCCAGGAATCTCAAGTGGATTCAGTCCCCCAGTTCCGGCATCAACTACTACTTGGCCATCCCTGAATTGGTGGAGAGCGATGTTCTGCTGACCAGTGCACGAGGTACTCATGGTTCTTGCCTGGCTGAGAGCGCGCTTGCGATGATCTTCGCTTTCACGCGTGGCATCCGGCACTGTGTGTTACGCCAGCAGGAACATGTGTGGTCGATCCATGAGATCCGTGGCAAACTCGTGGAACTGACTGGTAGCACGCTGGGCATCATCGGTTTCGGAGCAGTCGGACGCGCATTGGCTAAACGGGCACAAGCCTTTGATATGCGTATCATCGCTGTGGATCTCTATCCTTCCAACAAACCCGAATATGTCGATGGACTGTGGGGATTGGATCATCTCGATCATCTGCTGAGCGAGTCAGACTATGTGGTGGTGACCGTTCCCCGCACGCCACAGACACTCGGTATGATCCGGGCTGAGCAGCTTGCCTTGATGAAACCGAGTGCCATGCTGGTCGGTATCTCGCGCGGAGGCATTATCGATCAGCGGGCTTTGGCTCAAGCGTTGCGTGAGAATCAACTTGCAGCGGCGGCTCTCGATGTGTTTGACCCGGAACCTTTACCCGCAGATAGTGAACTTTGGGATCTGGAGAATCTGCTGATCACACCACATACAGCCGGTGGCACACAATTCGAAGCCCGGCATATCCTTGAAATCTTTCACGAAAATCTGGGGCGTTTCCTGCGGGGAGATCTGCCCCTGCGCAACCAAATCGATAAACAACAGGGATTCTGATGGTCACGGGTCGATGTCATTGGCCTGGTATGAGATTGTATCAGCGCGCTATCTTTTGTTGCTTGACCCATCATCGCATCGTGGTATAATACCAGCGCACACATGATCTTGATCAAGGAGTGACGATAATGAGACACAGTCGAGCAAAACTCAATCATCCGCTTGTTGTACTGCTAATGCTCCTGTCATTGAGTGCAATAGCGGAAGCGAGTTGGCAGATCCGTCAGTCCGATACGAAGACGGATCTACACGGTCTACATTTCGTGAGTACCATGAATGGTTGGGTGGTCGGTGCTCAGGGTTTTATCCAACGCACACCCGATGGTGGCCGAACGTGGCTCCAGCAGTCTCTGGACACATCCTATAACCTGTATGATGTTTACTTTTGTAATAATGATACAGGTTGGGTCATTGGGGACAATGGATCGATATGGTATACCACGGATGCGGGTGCTACCTGGTCGCCACAGACTTCCGGTGTCACTCAGCCGCTCTATCGGATGAGTTTCCTCGATGCTCAACAAGGTTGGATTGTGGGGAGCTTCGGTACGATCCTTCATACCAGAGATGGTGGCAAAAACTGGGAAGCCCAGTACGGCGATACGAATATGGCATTGCGCGATGTTCGTTTTGTGAATGAACAGATCGGATGGATCGTCGGTGCCAATGGCGTCATCCTTCACACAACCACAGGCGGCAGCCGTTGGGTACGGCAGTCAGCTCAGATCACCGATTTCCTGTACGGAGCTGCCTTTTTGAACGCGCAGGAGGGTTGGATTGTCGGGGACAATGGCACGATTTTGCACACTCGCGATGGTGGACAACGTTGGGAAAAGCAGAAGTCCTCGGCAGTTGGGGCTCTGTATAGTGTCTATTTCACTAATCCCAACCAGGGTTGGTGTGTGGGAGATCAAGGATACATCCTGGAGACGCTCAACGGTGGTGTTGCCTGGAGCGAAGCAAAGCCAGGTGTTCAATCACCTCTTCACGCATTATCTCTGGTGCAGAACTCCTTATGGACTGTTGGAGAGAAGGGAGTAATAGTGCAGAACTCCGACATCCCTATGTTGACTGAGTTCGTACGCACCGATAAAACAGTGGAGACGGATCTGGAGCGACCCCATGAACCATTGACGAAAACGGGGAATCTTACGATCCGCTCCGAACCATTGAAGGCCAGCGTCTACTTGAATGGTCAACTCAGAGATGGAGTCACCCCGGTAACCATCTCAGATCTTGTGCCCGGCCGCTATCAGATAAAGTTGGCCCACAAGGGGCGAGGAACAATCACACAGTACGTGTATGTAAAGGAAGGCGAGACAAGTCTCGTACAGGCCAGGATGCCCTCAAGAAATACAGCTATTGGTGCGTTTATCAGTGTATTGACAGTGTCCGGGATCGCTGTTGCGATAGCTATCGGTCTCATTCAATAGAGTCATCCTGAGAGTTTGCAAAACCAGCGACGGGAGGGGCGGACGGATGCATCGATCTCTTTTGTTATGTGTGCTTATACTGTTGGCTGCGACCGGATCATTGCTTGTCGCGGAAGAACCATTCATCAGCCAGAACACACGGTTGCAAAGTCTTGGAGGGGTATACAGTTCTTTACCTGATAATATTGAGTTGCTCGCGTTGAATCCCGCAGCACTTGAGTTTGTCGAGGATAGTAAACTCACGCTCTTCAGTTTCATGCTGGATTTCAATGGAGATGCGTTCTCTACGGTGAGTGACTTCATGGATGCCTATGGGAATGTCGAAACGACCCAGGATTTCTCTCCGGCACAGATCAAACAACTTCAGCAACATGATCCGCATTTAAGGCTGTCTGGGCCGTTTGAGATCAGCTACGTGAAGAAGTATTGGGGGATATCGCTGGTAAATGTAAATGCCCGGCTACGGCCTCGTTTCCTGTACTCAGCAGGGCGATCAGCCGTCCGGTTAGATGGTCGAGGGGACACCGCTTTTACATTCGCATATGGTCGCCGGGTTTACAAACGTTTATCCGCAGGGCTCAGTTTGAGATACCAGGTACGCGCTGAATTGATAGATACGGATGTGTCTGAAACAACCGAGGATGATCTTCTCTTCCTTCGGCGGGGACTGGGATATGATCTGGGTCTGCTCTATCCGCTTCAACGTTGGCCGATCTACGTGGGATTGACCTACCACGATATGTTCAACACCAATCTAAGTGAAAAAAAGATCCGTCTGGATGGGGAAGATTCCACGGATGGGAAAACGAAAAAAGTCTCCCAGCAGTTGCGACTTGGTGCGACGTATCGGCCGGATTTCAAGATCCCTTATGGGTGGCTGGCATATTATCCTGTCCATACCTTGCTAAGCCTTGAGTTCGGCGGTGGAGACTCGTTCTGGGATCGACTGCACATCGGGACAGAAGTTCAACTGTTCCGATGGCTTGCGCTGCGGATGGGCATCAACGGGGGCATCCGTTTGGGGTTGGGTCTGGGAATTCAGTCGTTCTCCTTCGACTATATGTTCGCGTCTCGTTTAGAGGACTACGACGGAGTCCATTCCGCCACCATCTTATGGCGTTATTAGCGGAGAGGAGTGAACTCATGCGTTACGGGATTTGGCTTATCACTGTGTTGCTCTTACTGGGGATGAGTGCATGTGGCTCGAATCTATATAAGCGTGCTCAGATCTATGAGGCGCGAGAAGATTATCGTTCTGCAATAGATGCTTACAAGCGGATGTCTCAGAAATCAGAGGGATATCAACAGGCACTTGCGAACGCCGCATTGGGGCGATTGTATGTAAAACTTGGACGGTATTGGGAAGCCAAGGATGTTCTCGAACAAGCCAAACAGGAGATCCCAAGTGCGGATCCAGAGTATGCCAGGGTCTGTTACTATCTGGGTTACTGTTACTACGAGATTGGCGAGCAGTGGGCAAACCATGCGATTGATGCCCTGGAACAGGCGGTCACCGTTGTGCCCAAAGCCCATCTCTATCTGAGTGTGCTCTATTATGAGCATGGTCAGTACGATGCTGCTCTCAGGCACACAGATCGAGTGGGCGGGGGCGACGAAGCAGAGGCAAAGTATATCAGCGGGCTCATCTATCGGAAGCTGGGTGGTCTGTCAAACTTTGAGAAAGCAATGGCCGCGCTGCAACGAGCCGTTGAACTGGAAAAGAACCTTGATACAAAGAGAACCTACCAGGACGTGCTCGAGGCTATGGATAGAGAGATCCGTGAGGTGGTCGCAAAAGGCAAAAAAATCGATAGAATACAGCTAAAGCCCATTTTCTCGGCGATTGCCGGATATTATGCGCAGCACCCTATCGGCCAGGTGACGATACGTAATCCGACCAATCAAACGCTTCGGGATGCCGTCCTCTCTCTCAGAATTGGTGATTTCATGGACGACCCGGCGACTTACTCGGTGGGCAACATCGGTCCGCGCAAGGATGCAACCGTTGATCTCACTGTCAATTTTAGTTCGCGCATACAACAGGTGAAAGAAGATCTGGATGCGGTCCCTGTAACCTTGAGTCTGGAATACACTTCCGATGAAGGGGAGCAGATCGAAACTGCTCCGACCACTTATGTGCGTATTTACGACGTAAATGCACTCGATTGGAGTCCGCAGGAAGCAATCGCAGCGTTCGTTACACACAAGAATGAAGCGATTGCGACAATCAGTCGGCATGCCTCGATAATAGGGAATCCTCTGGAGAAAGCGATACAGATATATGAAGCGTTGAACCTGTATGGCATTCAATACGAACTTGACCCTCAGGATCCCTATGGTGAAGATATTGACTATATCTTCTATCCATTTGAAACACTGAAGTACCGTAAGGGAGACTGCGATGATCTGAGTGTGCTATATGCATCGTGTCTACAGAATATCGGGATCGAAACGGCACTGGTCCTCACTCCCACCCACATATTCGTGATGTTCAATACAGGGATGTCCAGTGCGCGTGCGAAGCGGGTGATCCCGGATGCGAACCTGTACCGTATTCAAGATAAGATGGCGTGGATTCCTGTTGAAGTGACGATGTTAGGCAAGGGTATGGGGAACTTCTTTGAAGCCTGGTCTAAGGGGCGCGACGAATACCGACCAGAATATCCTATCGTGTTCGTCTCCGATGCCTGGAATGACTTCCGCCCGGCAACTCAAGGGGAAACTTTACCATCGTTAGAGGCCGCATTACCGGAGACAGCGGCCATTCTACAGGCTTATAATCAGGTTGTCGCCAAAGCCGAATCGTACTGGAGAGGTGTATTCGAAAACGATATTAGGTACTACCAGGAACAGATAGATGCCGGGCAAGGGGAGTTGGCCGATTTGCAGAACAAGATGGGCATCCGGTTGGCCTGGTTAGAGCGGTTTGGCGAAGCAGAGGAGAAGTTCAGAACTGCGGTACTGCATGCCCCTTCTGTTGTGCGATACCACAACAACCTGGGCAACGCACTTTTTCTTCAGGGAGATCTGGATGGTGCTCAGGAAGAGTATGCGCGCGCTCTGGAAGGGAGCGGGCCAAGCACAGTCCCGGTGCGCTTCAATCGTGCTATCTTTTATTTCGCTCAGCAGCAGTCGGATCTGGCTCAACAGGAACTCAGTCAGATCACCGAAGGTGCGAAGGACCAGGAAGCGGCAGGCCAGGTGATGACTTTAGCACGGGAACTTGGAATCCCCATCACAGTCTCGCCGCGTGCCGGAGATCTGCCCGAACTCGTCAAGACGAAGATGATGCAGGCTGCCCGGGCATATCAGGAGAGAAAAGATCGGCGGGAATGTGTTGATCTGTATCTCCAGCAGTTGACGGAGGAGATCTCTGAAGAAGAACGATCTCAGTTCCGTGAGAAGCTGATGAGGATGCCGCTGGACGTACTGAGGCAGCATCTTGCAGAAGTCAGCAAGACACCTGATACCGCAGACAGAGATCTTGAACTCGTCGAGGATGCCCGGGATGAGGCATCCGTACCTGAAGAAGCACCCGTATCAGAGTCACCTGTATCAGAATCAGAGGAAGCACCAGCCTCTGAAGACACCTCCGTATCTGAGGAAACACCTGCGGCTGAGGAGACATCTGTGACCGACGAGAAACCTGCCGTTCCCGCGCTTTCACGCGATGAGATCGAGAAGCTGTTCGGTCAGGTTTTTGAGTTGGAGATCACCGGCACCAGGGCGGCTGGTATTTCTGAGCCCGAAGGGCTCCAATGGTGGCTGCACTGGATGGAATAGGAGACGGCTGATGGTATGTCGGTTTTTTACAGGACTCCTGTTAGTTTGCTGTTTCTGCCTGGTCGTCAATGGTGACACCCCCGATAAAGATCTGCAAATCGTTGAAGATGCGGAGTCACCGACTTTCCCGGTAGGGGCAGTAGAAGCCAATCGGGATTCGCTGCCGAATCTATGGGTTATCCTGATCGGAATCAACCAATATCAGGACGAAGCGATCCGCTCGTTGACCTACGCGGTTGCAGACGCGAAAGGCCTTCGTGAGGTTCTCGGGGACATGGATCGTATGCCCTATCGTAAAGTCTTCTTCCAGCTATTTACAGATGACGCTGAAAAGAAACCGACACGGCGAAATATCTTCGAACATTTGGGGGCTGTGTCCAAGAATGCCGCACCGGAAGATACGATACTGTTCTTCTTTTCAGGGCATGGCATCGAAGATGGGGGCAACAGCTATCTACTGCCCAGTGATGCTGGGATTCAGAACCCTGCACGTACAGCGATCGCTTTCAGCGATGTGAGCGAAGATCTCAGGCGTTCTAAGGCGCGCAAACAGGTGTTTATCCTGGATGCCTGTCACAGCGGTGGAACCCGGAAAGATAAAGGGGTTGCGGATACACTCAGCCGCGAGTCCATTGCGCGTCTTCAACAAGCTCTCCAGACGGAAGGGCGAGTCGTACTCTCTTCTTGCGGTGTGGATCAGGTCTCCTATGAATTCACTGCTGAGGGACACGGAGTTTACACTTTCTATCTGATGGAAGCCCTCATGGGGCAAGCGGATCATGATGAGGATGGGTTCATTACGGTTGATGAAGCACACGAGTATGTTTTAGATAAAGTGAGGGATTGGGCTTTTGCCAATTCGGTCTCACAAGTTCCCCGCAAGGATCAAAGCAATGTAACGGACTCCATCATTCTGACGATGGACAAAGGCAAACTCGATGGCGACGAGCCTGAGCCGTATGATGCAGCGCAGACCATCATTGCTGACTATGATGGGATGGAACAGTTATTCATACCTGCCGGGAAATTTATCATGGGAAGTCCACCAGGAGAGGGACGATCCGATGAACAGCCCTGGCACGAGGTCTATCTGGATGCCTACTATATGGATGTCCACGAGGTGACCAATGCCCAGTATCGTCTGTTCTTGACGGCAACAGGTCATCCCGAACCAGCGTATTGGGATGACCCACAATTCAACCAACCGGATCAACCTGTCGTTGGGGTGTCCTGGTACGATGCCAATGCCTACGCAAAATGGGTCGGACGTCGACTGCCCACGGAAGCCGAATGGGAACGGGCTGCGCGGAGTACAGATCGGCGAACCTACCCGTGGGGAAACCGATGGGATACCAGGCAATATGCCCCGGGAGATGCTCCGATCTCTGTGCGGAAAGCCGTTCGGGATCGCTCGGATCTCCCTCTGTTGGGTATCGCAGGGAATGTGTCCGAGTGGGTTGCAGACTACTATCGCCCCGACTACTATCGAGCCAATGCCGGGGGACGTTGGGCAAATCCCCTCGGCCCTGATAGTGGTGGGTTACTCAAACTCCGCGTGATCCGTGGTGGATCATGGGCTCGCTACGACGACGATATGACACGGTGTGCATTCAGAGACAAGAACATGCCGAATATGAAATTCAATAATGTGGGGTTTCGGCTGGCTATGAGCAGGTGAACATTTCACAAAATTGAACATTTCACAAAATGGAAACAATCTGTACAAGATGATGAAACAGTTCTGTTGTACAATACTACAGTGTGGATCCCTGCCGAAGCGATTGAGAATACTACCTGATCCAGAAAGTTCCTCTTGCCGAAAGGATGATTCCGATGCGGACGTGGCCCTTCATCATCTTGCTCCTTGCCATTATGATTGCCTCCTTCTCGCTTGGCTCTATTATCTTCTTCTTTGCACGCTAAGAAGTGCTCCCTCTTATTCGTCTGCCGGAATCTGGATTCCCGCACAGGGAAAGACAGCCACATTTGCCTTCGGCTGTTTTGTAGCGAGAGCGTCTATCAGGACATCCCAGGAGTAATACAAGGTATCTTTGGGATAACGTCTGCGAAAATCCTCTCCCCTGAAATTCTGTGACCACACGAGCAGTCGAGATCGATCTGGTTCTCCAATGATGGGCGTATCTTCCGGTTGCGATGACTGTCTTTCCAGAAAATGCCGGTAGTCGAGTCGATCATTCAATCCGTGAAAACAGATGCCGTCCATCGCTGCATCCAAAACGACCTTGTAAACATCCTGGAAGT
This sequence comes from Candidatus Poribacteria bacterium, assembly GCA_024278235.1. Lineage (GTDB taxonomy): Bacteria > Poribacteria > WGA-4E > JAJRTO01 > JAJRTO01 > JAJRTO01. The sequence goes on along the minus strand of JAJRTO010000306.1, from coordinate 123 downwards.
ATTTGCACGGCCAAAGAGCCTTGCCAATCTGGATCGGATCTGAATCGAGGGGGTAAGCGTTCATCACCAGGATATCCGTGTTTTTGCGAATCGTGTCCGGGATGACCGTTCCATAAACCTTCT
>JAJRTO010000305.1 GCA_024278235.1 Candidatus Poribacteria bacterium | reverse complement strand
CTGCCCGTAATCAGCACGTCGGCATCGGCCCATTCCGCTGCCAACAACCCCTGCTCAATGGGTGTCGTGTCCGACTGCATCTTCGCCGCCCGGGTGAGCAGCGCGTCCCGGTCAGACGTGGGTATCACACGCACTTGCACCCCACCCGTCTGCCGGGAGAGCATGAAGCTCATGGTGTCGTTGAATTTCGCGAGCAACGGGTTCTCGATGCCACTCCTGTCCTCGAAATCGAGCAGGAGAAGCGTGTAGCTCTCCTGCTGGGCGTAACTGGAAAGCGTGAGCGCAAGTAGCAAGGGGATAAATATGAAATGTTTCATGGGATCTACCTCCAGCGCTAGAGTATTGCAGAGAAATACTTCGGCCTTCATCAATCTGCAATCTTAAATCAAGAATCTACAATCTTTTCACGATCACCAATGCAATGTCATCATCCTGCGGCACATCGCCACGGAACCGTTCCACTTCCTCCAGGATCGCATCCCGAATCTGTTGAGTGGTTTTTGCAGCATGGCGGTGCAATGCCTCATGGAATCGCTCCTCACCGTACATTTCCTCGTCAGCGTTAGGCGTCTCCAGAATTCCATCGGAATAGAAAACGAGGAGATCTCCGGGTTCCAGTATAATCTGATGTGTCGGGTATACATCCGTAGGAAATGTGCCCAGGGCAGGAGCGATGGCGGTGGATGGGTACACTTCCTTCACCGTACCGGTGCGTGCTACGTAATGATAGGGAGGCCAGTGCCCTGCACTTGCAATGGTGGCAAGACCATTTTGAGGGTCGAGTACCGTGTAGCAGAGCGTCATCAACTGTTCCCCTGATGAACGTACCACCCGATCTATTGCAGCCAACACCTTCCCCGGATCCGAGTCTACACTCACCTGGTTCTGCAAGCAGCCCTGCACGGCGGCCGCCAAAAGCCCCGACGACACACCGTGCCCAAACACGTCACCGATGGCGATAGCGAGACGCCCGTCGCGCAGCAGCAGGTAGTCGTAGTAATCGCCACCCACTTCCGCATAGGTCAGGCAGACACCTGCCACATCCAATCCTGCAACTTCCGGTTCGTGCTGGGGCAATAAGCTCTGCTGAATACGGCGGGCAATATCAAGTTCATGGCTCATCCGTTGACGTTCAATGACGTTTTCTTGCAGGTCCGCTACCATCTGATTGAAGTCCTGGGCCAACCGGCCGATCTCATCGCGCGATGCATGTTCCAATCGAACTTTCAGATCCCCCCGGGCGACTCGTGACATACCGGTAGCCAATTTGCGGATAGGGTGGGTCAGTCTTTGGGCAAAGAAGATAGAAGCTGCTATGGCTAATGCGGTCAGTCCGATGGCCCAGGCTACCATCTGCAACTGGCGTTGCTGGCGTCGTTCTTCAATGGCCGTGATGGAATATCCGAGGAGCAACTGCCGATCCTGAGAGAGAGGAACTGACACGTAACGCACCGCCAGGCTGTTCTGTTGATCGACAAATTGTTGGATCAGCTCCTCATCGGAGCCCGCCAGCATTTGGGGGAGCCGGGATCGATTGAGCACGGTGAGTTCTATCTCACTGTTGCCCCGGTAGATCGCCGAGAACAGAAGATCCGCATCAATATTTTGTGCGATCTGCAGAAACATGTATTGACGCGACTGTGATTCGGCCCCCAGTTCAATGGTCGCAAGTTCTGCAGCCATGAATCGGCCGATGGCGCGCAGACGCCCTTGAATTTCCTCCTCCTCCGCCTGGGCCAACGCCCGGATATGAATCACACTTAACGGTATCAACACGACCAGTACCGTAACAGTGGCGAGCAATGAAATCTTGTATCTGAGTGGCATGATCTACTCCACTTTCATCACGATCAGCGTGATGTCATCAAACTGCTTGCTTCCGCTTGCATGGCGGATCACTTCTTCGGATATGGCGTCCAGCATATCCCCCGCGGGCAATGCGGCGTGTGCCAGAACGGTTGCCTCCAGACGTTCTCGCCCGAACTCATCCTCCGGGCCGACAGATTCTGGTGTGGTTCCTGCATCCGTGACACCATCTGAGTAAATCACCAAAGCATCTTGAGGTTGTAGTTCAATCGTCTCCTGATCATAAGTGCATTCTTCGAAGATCCCCACGAAGGAACCACCTGCTTCCAGCAACTGTATCTCATCGTTACGACAGAGGATCGCCGGAGGATGCCCGGCATTGCTATAGGTGAGGATGCTTTCCCGGGCATTTACCTGACCGTAGAACATCGTCGCATAACGGATCGTTTCAGTATGCCGGAACATGAAACGATTCAGGATGGAGAGGATCGCCGGGATGGGATAGTAGCTCCCCACGCACATCCGCGTGGCTGATTGCAGCATGGTCGCGATCATCGCAGCCGCCATGCCTTTGCCGGCAATATCTGCGAGGGACAGTCCTACTTCATACGGACTCAGTGAAATAAAATCGTAGAAATCACCACAGACCCCTCGGGCCGGAATGCTCCGGGCAGCGATCTGGATGCCGGGGATTTGGGGAGGTGCATCGGGGAGAAGGTACTCTTGCACACGATGTGCCAGATCCAGATCCTGCTTCAGCCTGTGTTGCTCCTCCAGTCGCGTGATCATCTCTTCGAACATGCGACGCACAGCTTGTGATTCCCCCAGCAACAACTGCTCGTTAGAAGGATCCAACACTTCACTGACGACCGATTCGGGGGCGTAGTGCTGAAACACATTACGGATACGCGTCTCTTTGAGCACCGACTGGTTGAGCGCCTCGATGAGGGAAACGTTGCTGAGCACATTCTGGATGCTCATGGCAATGGTGGACAGCAGTTCCAGATCATCCGCCGTAAAGCTCATCTCAGCGAGTTTCTCGCCAAGCGCGATGCCACCCCACATGTTTTCATCCACTTCGAGAGGCAACCAGATTCGGAACTGATAGCCCTTGAGCAAAGCAGCCAGGGGAGAATCGCCGGCATCCTGAACCACACAGATTGCGCGGCTGGAAGGAGATTCCAGATGCGGTTCGAGATCCCGGAACCAACGTGTCGCTGTGTTCTTGCGTAGACCTCGAAACACGAACTCATGTGGTCTGGTATCCCCTTCCCGGTAGATCGCAATGAGCCCACGTCTCAGACCAAACACCCCAATGATATTGAGAAGCGAGGTCCAAAGGACATCCCGCACATTTCTGAGAGTGCTGATCTCCTGATTCAGTTCGTAAAGCGTGTTCAGATGATAGACCCGGCGTGCCAGAGCATCCTCTGCGAGTTCCTCGACATCCCGGGTTTCTGCTCCTGAGTTCATGACGCCGTAACCTCTTCCTCAGATCCCACAATCGAGGTGTATTTGGTCAGTCCCACAAGTTCAAAGATCTTGCGGAAATGCCTCGATACCCCGGTGATGAAAACCTTACAACCCCGCTCTTGACTCTCGATGACCAGATTGATGACGAGAGCAATGCCTGCACTGTTGATGCGACTTCTACCGTCGAACTTAAGCAGGACTTTCTCAGGACTATAATCGCACGCCTTCTGATAGGCCGCTCCCATCGCCTCCTCTGCGATAGCCGTTAGATCTCCCTGCACGTCAATCGTCACAAACTCTCTATCTTCATGAACACTGATTTTGCATTCTCGCTGCATTATCCTTCTCCATTTCAGCAGGCATTCAGCGATGAGTGATGTGCTTTCGTTCACTTCATTACTGCTTCAGATGGATCACCATCCGGGTCACGTTTCCCGTCTCTGGATTCCAGTCGAACTCCACCTCATCCATAAGGCTTTGGATGAGGAACAACCCCCATCCCCGGGCTGATTGCTTTCTGGCGATCTTCGCGTCGATATCAGGTTTTTCAACAGTCCCTCGGATTCCCTTGCCCTGATCATGAATATCCACTTGTAGCTTGGAATCATCTGCAATGAGTTCCACCAGCACCTTGACGTTGGCATTCTGCTGATTCCCATGCTCAATGGCGTTGATGCAGGCTTCTTCAACGGCAGTTTTGAGGTCCTCAATACGATCATCCGAGAAGCCCATCAATCTGGCCACGGATGCGGCGGCATCCACAGCCACCCGCTCCAACCCTGAACGACTGGGAAGTGCGAGTTCAATCACTTCGCGGTAGGTTATTGGCATGAATATCTCTCCTCCAATCTGTCGGGGCAACCTCCTATGATTATCCTATCCTCTGTGGCCATCCCTGGCATAGTGCCATCGTTGTGGCTTCGTGGCGAAAGCGAAACAAGCTTCCCAGTTTGCGTTCACGGGTGCGTTCGGACAGAATCTTGAGTGCAACGGGTTGGCAAGTTTTCTGGTCGATGGCTTTGTAGACAGTACTCATGCTGCCTTGACCGGCGGCAGCTTGAATCTCATAGCGAACAGAGATGCCATCGGTTTCCGCCTCCTTCCGCGTGGCATACTGTTGGTATCCATGATTCACATGGATTTTCCCTAGTTTACTCGAAAAGAGGATGATGGGCAAGCGCAAAAATAGGAACCATGATCCTGTTTCAGGTCCGTTTTTCCTCTTTGACTTTATGCGAGAACGATGGTAAAGTAAAGGATATTGCGTGATGGATGGGAGACTGCTGAACCCATCGACTATCGACTGAGGGCTATCAACTATTTCCAAAGAAGGAGCTAAACATGGCGAAGGTTGCTATCATCGGTGCAGGTAGTATTGTCTTCTGCAAGACATTGATATTGGATATTATGGCAACAGAGGGTCTGGAGGATACAGAGTTTGTGCTCATGGCTCCAAGCACCAGACGAACACCACAGGTACAGAGATTTGTGGAGCGTGTGATCAAAGCAAATGGACTGCCTGCGAGTGTCTCCATCACAACGGATCGCAGGGAAGCCGTCAAGGACGCTGACTACGTGATCGCCACGTTTCAGGTGGGGGGAACGACCGGCTTTGAATATGACTACAAGATCCCCCTGAAATATGGTGTGGACCAATGCATCGGTGACACACTGGGGCCTGGTGGCATCTTCCGCGCTTTGCGCAGTATTCCGGTCATGCTGGACCTGGCGCATGATATGGAGGAGCTTTGTCCTGAAGCCTACCTGCTCAACTATGTGAACCCAATGGCAATGATCTGTTGGGCGATTGGGACAACCGATGTGAAATTCGTTGGCCTCTGCCACGGGGTACAAACCACGCTTGACCTCATCTCGGGCTACGTTGATGTGCCGAAGGAGGAGATCGATTTCCTCTGTGCAGGTATCAACCATATGGCATGGTTCCTGAAACTGGAGCACGAAGGCAGGGATCTGTACCCTATACTCAGGGAACGATTTGAACTGCCGGAGTACTATGTCAACGAGAAGGTTCGAGGAGAGGTGTTCCGACACTTCGGCTACTTCATGACTGAATCCACCGGCCATCTTGCAGAATATGTCCCCTATTTCCGAAAGAATGAGACGGCACTTGGACTTTATTGCGATGAGCCCGGATTTGGTGGTGAGAGTGGAGCCTACTATTACTGGTGTGAATCCGTTGCCAGCAGGTACAATGAACAGGACATCCTCGCCGGGGAATCGGTACAACTCCCGTCCCGGAGCATCGAGTATGGATCCTATGTGATCGAGGCGCTGGAGATGGGACGAACGTTTCAACTCAACGGAAATGTGACCAATGGTGGGATGATCTCCAACCTGCCGCCCGATTGTTGCGCCGAAGGCCCGATCTATGTGGATAGAACGGGGCTACACAAAACCATCGTTGGGGATCTGCCATCCCAGTGTGCTGCCCTCAACATGACCAACATCACTGTCCAGAGACTCGCTGTGGAAGCCGCCATCAGTGGAGATCCGGAGCAGATCGTACACGCCTGTGCGATGGATCCGCTGACATCTGCGGTGCTTACTCTGAAGGAAATCCGAGACATGACCAGCGAAATGCTGGAGGCTCAACGTGAGTGGCTACCCCAGTTCGCAGGGAAAACTCCCCGCCCAACACCCACGATCCACATCCCCAAGGATGTGAAACGAGCCGAGGTGCCGGTGGATCCGGCACTGGCGATCATGGCCAGGTTCCAGGAACTGTCATCCTAAATGCGTTCCGTTCGCTCATCGAAATCCTCTGGTAGATGGCTTGCCACAGGCATAAACATCCGGAGGAGCAGATAAGCGATCAGACCTATCCCGGAAAACAGCACAAGCAATACCATGATAACTCTTGCCAGCCAGGTAGGCATGCCAAATTTGTAAGCGAAACCGGCGCAGATACCTCCGAGTGTACCACGTTGCGTGATACGGACGAGCCGTGGGTTCCCTGTCTGTGTCTTGGGTGAAGTCTCAGTTCGGTTGCGTGCCAGCATTCCGATAATCAGCAGCAACACCGGCACCCAAAACAGGCTCAATAAGGAGTTCAAACGGTTCAATCCCCCTTCTCACCGTATCCGGTGCCAGGTAGTTGTGAGAAGCAAACGGGATTCTCTTTTTAGCTTTCCGGCTTTCGAGCCGTGATGAGTGTGTTTCCCCTTTCACCAACAGCAGCAATGGTGATGTCCATGAATCCGGCGCGCTCTATCTCAGCACGCAGTTCAGATATGGAATAGGCCCCAACCATGATATTGAAGAGCGCAGGGAGCAACGGTCCCGTCTTTTCGTCGTTCATTAGGAAGTCTTGTGCCAACAGGATTCCACCAGGATGTAACGCCCGATGAGCCTTGCGCAATTTCATGCCGGCATTGCTCCCGGGGCCATGCAGCACATTGGACATCAAGAGCGCGCCGAAGTCTTCGCCAAATTCGTCCTCATTCCAGTTTCCGGGCTTTAGTTCGATTCGATCCTGCATCTCGAAATCGGCGATCATCTGCCGGGCATAAGCCAATGTCTCTGGCAGATCAAACAGGGTAGCCCGCAACCCGGGATAACGCTGACAGAATCCAATGCAATAGGTGCCCGGGCCACCACCCACATCAATGAAGGTATCCACGTCACCGAAATCCACAGCATTGACCACCGTCTGAACCTGGCCGGTGATGCTGATATTGTGCATCCCCAGAATAAAGTTACGATGCCAGTGATCTTCATCCCTTGATGGAAGCTCACTGGGTTGTGCATCTCGTTTACCTGTGTATACAATGGCCTCCAGCCGATTCCAGACATCCCAGACCTCCGCTGAATGTCGGATGATGTCGCCCTGGTAGAGGGGCATCCCTTTCACCAGGTATGTCTCTGCCAACAGTGTATTGCGATACTTGTTCTGGGTTTTTTCCAGCAGCCCAAGAGCACAGAGAGCGATGAGCAACTTCTCTGTCATTGTTGGATCTGTCCCCAGGACATCTGCGATCTCCTTGTGGGTTGCTTCTCTATCGACCAAGTGGGTGAACAGTTCAAACTGACATGCCACATGGAGCACACGGGATGCCCGATAGTTCCAGTGACCTTCCCCAATAAGGGGCAATATTTCTAGTCCATGAAGCTCAAATATATTCGGACTCATGAGCTATCTCCCTCTATGTGTTTTTGTCTTGCCTGCGCAGATCAGTATAGCAGGTGGTCGATCTCAGTGCAACCGGGATTCTAACCGCACTATTTACGCTTGACTCTGCATCACACTCATGTCACAATGTTTAGCATGCGAAACGTCGCAGAAATGGTTCCATGCTCTTATTGATTTCCTGCAAGAAAGGGGTATTTCTTATGGAAAAACAATGGATTGAACTCTTCAACGGTAAAGATCTCACTGGTTGGCGGATGCGGCACGAAGATCGGGAGCATAAGTGGGTCGTTCATGACGGTATTCTCGACAATACGGGTCGGGGAGTGGATATCATCACTGAAGATGAGTTTGGGGACTTTGAACTCCACATCGAATATCTGGTTCCGAAAGATAGCAACAGCGGCATCTATCTACGAGGACGCTATGAACTCCAGATCCTGGATAGTCTCGGTAAGACCTACTCTTATCCCGCTGAGAACGGAGCGCTGTATAATCAGAAACATGTGGATGTGGAAGCCAGCAAACCTGCGGGAGAATGGCAGACTATCGATATAACACTCAAAGGGATGGTGCTCACGGTAGTTCTGAATGGGAAAACAATCCACGATAATGTCACAATCGAGGGACCCACAGGCGGCCAACTGGGTGATGATAATCCTCCGAAGGGTCCTCTGATGTTACAAGGTGATCATGGACCCGTCCAGTTCCGCAATATTCGTATTCGGGAACTGTGAAGGAGTCATGAACCGCTGGTCGTGGGTCGGTAGTCATGACCACCCTCCCACGACCATATCACACACGAGTTTTTCAGTGAGTCCCGTAGAGCGTGCAGCTTGCTCGTTTCCTGGTGCAAAACCAGGATAGATAGTTGGACACGTGTGTAGCTTCGTGAGTCCGGAAGGACGTTGAACGTTGGAACGTTGAACGTTGAACGGAGCCGGTGAACAAGGTTGTCCAACTATCTCTGCTGAGACTACACGAACCAACAAGCTGGCAGCATGCTCTACTTCCGCTGTGCTTG
>JAJRTO010000304.1 GCA_024278235.1 Candidatus Poribacteria bacterium | reverse complement strand
CACATCCGCTGGATCTGCCAGTTGATACGGGATCCACGTGTCCGGATTGAACGGGTTAGGATAGTTGGTGAGCAACCGGGTCTTGTCAGGGACAGGTACGACCTGAGTAGCATACCGGACATGGTGTGGCAGTAGTTGAGCATTACGATCTGCCAGGCGAGTGTCGATGAGACGAACGGCAGCGGTGAGATCCACACTGGATTGCTTGAGACGGAAAGTAAACGTCGCCAGTGTTGCATATCGTACGAAGCGGTCGAGGCCATCCAATTGGACGGCGGCAAGGCCCTGAAGGCGATTCGCAGTGTGATCGCCTTCCCGCCAGTAACTGGAGCCATTTGGCAACAGATTGCCCGGCTCTTGATTCACCAGTTGGAGCACAGAGTCGTCAAACAGCAGACTGAGCTGATAACCCGCTACCGCGGCTCCAAATTCACCGTGCACTGTCGCTGTCAGGTAACCACCCTGCACGGGAGATACTTCGACCCACAGGCGCGAACCTGGCGCAGATGCAAGCATCGGAGATGCAACTGTTTCGGCCGTTGTTTCGCCGAAGTGGAGCCCGATCACAACCAGGTCAAGGACATCCACGACCCCATCCTTGTTGATGTCAGGATTGGGCTGCGGGTTGCCTACGACATTCAGTCCGAAATTTGTGCCGATCACGACCAGATCGAGCACATCCACGACCCCATCCTGATTCACATCCCAGGCAGGTTTTTCCGGCTCAGATGGTGAGAGTAACTCCACACCATACTCCAACAGTGCTTTAGAGTACTTGAAGTTGTGCGCGCCCAGGTCGCTGGATTTTACAACGAGATCGTAGTTGAACTTCGCTTCTTCGTATTCCTGCGTGGCCGGATCTGCATCTGCAAGAAGCGAATCGACCGTATTGACCAGATCCACGATCTCGTTCTTGTGTTCCGTATAGAAAACCTCAGGATCCGGATGACAGGTCGCGCACACCGCCAGATCATCGGCATGGAAGCTGTGGTCTGTTGTCCCATTGCCCTCACCGGTATGGCAGGTGAGGCAGCCGTCCTGCATGATCAGACTATGTGTCCCTGGTATGGGATCCACACCCACACCACCAGTGCCTGTGAAAATCTCTCGTTGAGAGCTTGGCGGTGTTTCGCCCGGTTGTGCCCCGGAAGCTGTGTGACAGTCGATGCAGAGTTCTTTCTTGGCCTTCAGCAATTCGTGTGTTGCCTTATCACCAGTCGTACGCCCTTCAGAAACGTGGTCGATATGGCATGAGCCACAACCGTTAGGCAATGCAGCAGTCGCCAGCGTCACGTTCTGTGGATCTGCACGATAATCCAGAGAATGGCACTGGAGACATTCGTCCGTGGCATCCGGGCTTGCTTTGAGCGTTTCAAGGCTTGCCGCGTGAGCCGAACTCTCCCAACCAGTCACCTGGTCCGGGGTAAACGTGCGATGACAAATCAAACACGATTCTTCCGCCGGCTGCGGTTCCGTCGGAACTTGTTTCAGGACAGATGCGCTGTAATCCAGGAGCGACTTGGAGTAGCTGAAGTTGTGTGCACCGAAATCACCGGAGATACGAACCAGGTCGATGTTGAGCTTTGCCTCTTTGTACTCCTGGGATGCTTTATCCTCAAAGCTATCCAGCAATGGCGATAGCTCATCCAGTTGAGCCTGTATGGTATCACGCGCTTCCGCCTGCTTGACATCAGCAGCAGCACCGTGACATGTCTGACAGACGGTTGCGTCTGCATGGAACGTATGAGTGCTCTGATGGCAGGTCACGCAACCGTCCGGCATGATCTGACTATGAATCCCGGGGGAATCCGTAACACCCATGCCCCCTGTGCCTGTGAAAATCTCCACTTGTGCCGAGCGTGGAACCTCCCCTGGCTGTACTCCGGACGCTGAGTGGCATTCCAGGCAGATTTCCTTCTTGGGCTTCGCTATTTCATGAGTCTGCGTGTCACCTGATGCGCGTCCTTCGGCGATGTGGTCGAGATGACAGGCACTGCAACTGGTCGGAAACTGTGCGGTCTCTAAGGTGATATTCTGCGGATCCGCGCGGTAGTCCACAGAGTGACAGCGGAGACACTCATCTTTCGCATCCGGACTGGCCTTGAGCGTCTCCAGGCTTTTCGCATGTGCTGAATCTCTCCATTCGTTCACCTGATCCGGTGTAAACAGCAGCCCATGGCAGAGAAAGCACTGTTCCTCAGCCGCCATCGCAGAGGCACCGGCCCCTATGAGTACTATGACCATCAACCACAAAACCGTGTATGCCAAGAATCTCTGAAACATAAGCCTATCCCCATCCTCCACCTTGTCGAACGTGGAACGTTTTCCAGGATACAATTTTTGTAATCAAACCCACATCTACTGTGATAAACGAGTTCCAATCGAACGGATGCTACCATACTCCCCCAGGTACATGGGGCTCTGAATAGCACAAAAGGGTCGATAAATCTCTACAGACGGAAGCCCCTACCCAATCCAAGAGTTGACGCTTCAACTTCGAGGCAATTATATATCAGTCAACCCCCTGTTTCAAGGATTTTCTTGCCTGCTTTCATCCCACGATTAAGGATCCTGGATCTTCTCACGGGAGTTTCGGATCCTTACCAAAGCCGGCCGCAACAGAGAACTTTCAGAAATCATTTTTGAACGCGCACGCTGCGCGTTCTACTGAGGTGTAGAACAGGCGGCTCACCCGTTTGAAACAGGGCGAAACGGTTCAGGCGCAATGGCTGGAGTAGTTCCCTGGATATGCAGCAGCGACAATACAGGCAT
>JAJRTO010000303.1 GCA_024278235.1 Candidatus Poribacteria bacterium | reverse complement strand
GAGGATTTCCTCCACCCCAGGATGATTGTGCCTCGTGTGTCCCTTTCCCGGAGAGAGGATCACAATCCCTGCGCTGAACTTTTCAGCATCTGTTACCCGTGGTTCGCTTATCCATTTCAGGATCCCCCAATCGAACACCTGGGTTTCCACCTCTTCAGGAGATACAAAACGCTTGCTCATGGTTTATCCTTTCATCATGATAGAATCGCTACTCATATGGCATCACTACCGGCAGTAATCCATGCTCTCTTTCCAGCTTGTCCGCTAACTGTTCCGCCGGGGCCTCCTCACGAAACGCTCCAATGGTCACCCTATACAGCGTATGGTTATTCATCGGCACTTTCAACAGTCGGATCTCATGCGGTAGCTGGAGTTGCTGTATCGTCGTGAGCAGAACTTCTGCGGTCTTGCGATCTCTGAAAGATCCTACGGACACCGTATATTTTGCCTGTGGTACCTCTGGGGTCTTATCGATAGCATTTCCGGTGGAACGGCCCGTGGGTTCCGACAGAGCTTCGCCTTCATCCTCTGTGAGCAGTAGTACGATCTCAACGCGACGATTTTTTTGGCGACCTTCCTCGATTTCATTATCGGCGATAGGCCGGGTTTCACCATAGCCGACCGTGTTGAATCGAATCGGATCGAACTCGAATGTCTCGATCAGGTAGTCCATGACAGCGTTGGCACGGGCTAAAGACAGGTTCATATTGTAACTTTCCATCCCTCTATCATCTGTGTGTCCCTCGACACGCACCCTGGCATCTGGATAGGCCCGGATGGCGTTTGCAGCTTCGCGCAACGCATCGAAGAATTCGGGCTTGATTTCCGCACTGTTTGTGTCGAATGCGACTCCCGGGAGTGTCATGACAATTCCTCGTTTCTCGCGACGACTTCCCAGTTGGCCTAAATCCACCACCATCAGATCTGCCACTTCAGAGGCCACATTTCCTGCCTCATCCTGGACACGCATTGCACATTGCAGTTTCTGGCCTGCCAACCGAGACATGACGTTCTCTTGCCAGTTGTCCCAGATCACCGTCTGAGGTGGCCCCTGTTCACCTGTGAAATCAGCCAGTTGGTTCCCTTGAGCATCCGTGATCGTCAGAGACCAGTGACTCAGCGCGTTGGTTTCCTCCACCTGAATATGCACTTTGGCGACATCGATCACCATGTCATCTTGCGATTGTTGAGACATCAAGAGCAACGGCTCAACCGAGAGCGTCACCACGGGAGGTGTCGTATCCACTGTCAGTGATTGGCTGGCGAGAGACGAACTGCTTTGGCCGCCCTGGAGCAACACCACACGATAGATACCATCGGGTACAGACTGACCAGCCATATCGAGACCATTCCAGACAGGGGTCGTGGAAGTGATGTTCCGTATGGACGTGCCCTGCATATCCTGGATGCTGAGGAACCACGGTAGTCTGGGTGACAGTTGCACTTTGAATTTCACCACATCGTTACGGCCATCACCGTTGGGCGAGAAGATTGGCGGAATCGTTTCGAGAGTTGCCTCGACCGGTTCAGGAGGGATGATGACCGGGGGAGGTTCCGTAGTTTCTGCGACTCGTTTCCTCGGCCATTCCCATCGAAGGGTTGCTGTCATCCAGTGAAATCCCTGGTCAAGCGAACCACCACTCACATATGCATAGTCGAATTGTGCCGTATCTGTGCGCAGACCGAGACCTCGCGACCATTCGCCGCGTGTAAAGGAATCGTAATGTGCAATTCCGGTGTAACCTATCCGAAATGCAAAACGATCCAGAAGCCAACGCTCCAGACCTAGATGAGCACGCAGCCGATTGGACGCCACCAGATTCAGATCATGGGTGTAAGTCAGGTCCGCTGTAAACCATGTGTCCTGATCCGGCTGATATCCCAACCCCCAACTCAGGCGTAGCGGAGTGCGAACAGATGCCTTATTGCTCCAATCGCGTCGTCCCGCCAGTCGTTGTCCGACCATCCCCAATCTGAGTTGACGGCCAAATCTGATAGCCTGCCTGGACCAGAGAACGCCCAGATCGAACCCCCACCCAACATCCGTACCGAGATCGGTATTTCGCCGTTCATGAACCAGAGCCGTGCCGATGGAGAAACCATACCCCAACGGGATGCCAAGCCCCGTTCGGATGATACGATTTTTCTCCGGATCATCCCCCCAACCATCAAACCATGTGGCAACACCGAGGGAACCAAGATCCAGAGACAGATCAAGCTGGGCTGTGTCGAACAGGATCGCCAGAAATCCCTCGCGGTCAAGAGATTGGGGCTGGAGTGGGGCATCCGTGAAACTGAGTTCGGTCTGATTCAAGATCCCAAAGATCGCGGGATTCCAGAACAGCGACGTGCTATCTCCCGGGCCAGCAACTCCCGCGCTACCGAGTCCAACGAGACGCGCACTTCCTCCTGTAAGTATGGACCGATCATCCAGGTCCGCATGGGCGAGCATAGCAAGTAAACTGAATATACAAATAGCTAATAGAATCTGTGATTTCATCCATCCTCCCGGGTGTCAAGTTCATCCACGGTCCAGTTAGAAGGCCGGTGCCACACTCACGTGAATCTTACCTTCGAGCGCTCCAGCATCTTGAGCCATACCATAGTCTACACTGATAGCGCCCGCTTTGGATTCGAGCCGCATCCCCAGGCCGTATCCGAGATGCATCCTCCCCAGTCTTCCGGGGCTTTCTATGTCAGAAACAGCCCCTGTATCGAGGAACAGGAAGAACTGCGATGAGCGTCCCACCAGGAATCGATATTCCAGATTGGTGTATATTCTGGCTGGCCCTCGAAACCAATCTTCGTTGTATCCTCGAAGTGTATTTGCTCCGCCAAGATAGAAAAGCTCGGTTGGTGGTATTTGATGCCCCCAGGCTCGGCCCGCGTGGATCCCCAATGCGATAACCTGTCCAGGCCAGGTATTCCAGTATTGGTTCAGGTCGATCCATAGCTTATGCATTTGGAAATCTCCCGTGGCTTTCTCCCAGGTGATACGATCCAGACGCCCGCGAGTTGGGTTGAGCATGGCATCCCGGCTATCATGCTCCAGGTTTAGTATCAGACTGTATTTGCTGCCATCCTCGTTACGATCGGGCAGTTGGATACGCTTGTAGGTCAGCGACACTGTTCCCTGGAGCCATTCACTCAACCCGGCACGAACGCTCAAGCTGCCCCCATTTTCACGCGAGACGGCTTCTGTCCACCGATCTTCCTGACGTGCGCCCGAGAGAGCCATCCCCAGATGAATCCTGCGTCCCATAATCCAGGGTTCCTCATAGCTGATCTCATAGGAAGCCAATAGACCCGATTTCCAGAATATCCGAACCTTGCGACCCGTGCCAAACAGGTTGTTTTCCTGAGCCTCCAGCATCCCGGTGAGTCGTGCTCCTGGGTTCTCTCCTTCGGGTGGCGCGTAACCCAGGATCCCATTGAGACGGCCTGTACGAGCTTCGATGACACGCGGCCGGAACACCACTGAATCCGGGGTCTCTCCTTCCGCAAGCACAACAGGATCGATGCTATAGAAGAATCCGAGTCTATCCAGGCGACGTAGTGCCGCATCCACTCGACGTTGGTCATATACTTCACCTACGACCAATGAAATTTCTCTTTTGACAACTCCGGGATGTGTTTTCTGGAGACCATCGATCTCGATGTTGCCGATGCGAACTTCGGGGCCTTCATCGACCTCTAGTATGAAATTGACAAGCCCTGTTTCGGGATGATAGATAACCTCCTTGAACTGGAGTTCTACTTTGGGATGACCGATCTCACTGTACCACTGGAGCACACGTTCGATACTCGCAGCAATGCTAGTTTCATTGAACGGTTGCCCACGACGCCATTTGAGTTCCTTCCTGAGAGCCTCTGGCGTTAGCTTCCTGGAGCCAGTGATCTCAAAATCGCCAAATTTCACTTGAGAGCTTTCGGCGATCACGATCACAATTTGCACCTGATTGTTGCCCAGGTCCATCAGTTGAGGTGTCACCGTGGCAAATGCATAACCTCGTGTCTGATAGACTCGCAGGATTGCATCAAGCTGTGCGTTGAGTCGGGTTTCATCGTAGACCTCGCCAGCCCGAATGCGGAGCAATTCCTCAAGCTCCTGACGAGACAGCAGTTCATTACCCACAAAGAGAATCTGCCGAATCGTGGGCGCAGACGATTCGGTCTGCATCTGTGCGATGGCAACTCCCACACATAAGCAGTAAACGCAGCAAAGACCAAGAAGGTTTCGTGTGAACTCCAGGACAGATTGCACTATCTGTTCATTTATGCTATACTTTCTCAGCAATTTCGTGATTTCAGGAGGATCGAGTGATGCCCATTTATGAATACCGTTGTAAACAGTGTGGTCGTAAATCAAGTCAACTCTTTTTAACGATTGCAGAATCTGCCGACGCGACCTGCCCCTACTGTAACAGCCAGGAACTCAAGCGTCTCTTTTCACGTGTCGCGTTTGTGCGTTCTGAAGAAAGCCGTCTTGAATCACTGGCAGATCCCAGTCGATTAGGGGATCTGGATGAGAATGATCCGAAAAGCATGGCTCGCTGGATGCGCTCAATGGGGAACGAGTTAGGAGAGGATCTCGGTCCGGAATTCCATGAAACCATCGATCGACTCGAAGCTGGTGAAGATCCAGAAAGTATCGAGCAAGATTTGCAGGCAACTGCGGGAGAAACAGAAGGCCTGTCATCTCCCGATGACATTGTATAAATGTGACCGGCTAGTGACTCGCTTGTCTCCCCGGACGATACATTTCGGATGAGGGGGTGGATCCATATATCAGTCCGATATTCATCGGTTCTGCTCTGGGTTTTGCGTGTCAATCGTTGTAGTTATAGCATTAAAGACACTTAATTGTCAACAGATCAGATCTGCTTGTGGTTGCCCGGTTTTGCTTATTAGGGTTTCCATTGAATCACCCTTTAACAAAGCCACCATGTTTCATCGGTTTCACCCAACCAACGCGATGACGCCAGGCCGCATAAAACGGGTTAGGCGACGCTGGTTGAACAAAACGCCTTCTCTTTCCAAAAAACATAACTGCTCCCCAGAAGAGCGATGGCGATACTAACATCCGCTATGCCCACCCCCACCAAGAATGGGTAATTGTTGTGCGCCAGCTTGGATAACATTGCCCCTACCAGGATCATAACCCCCAACAGCACCAAGAACCCCGGCCTGAAAAACTGCCAGACCTTTGGCTGTTCCAAGGCGGTTATCCTGTCTAGATTCCTTCGGCAACTCTTGCTGAAAAGGTAGTTGGCCTTCAGTCCCCCAAGAAACGATCCGGCAACAGCGGCTAGCCAAGACCAGCTTTCGCCTGGTTTCAGCCCTTCTGCTTCGACCAGCAAACTGCCTCCCTTGAACAGCAGTGCCAGGCCCCCAGCATGCCAGACCAGCGCGGCTATGATCTTGAGACTGCGGGTGGAAACATCTAACATTGACGGTTCACCTATCCGTGTGAGACAAGATTCAGTGGCTCTGATGTCCTGTCTGGCCCCAATAATCAAAGACTCATCCCAACAGCGAAATCTACCTCAACAGGCCACTCGATCAGCAGGTCGGCTGTAGCGACTTGATCCAATCTGCGCACCGGATCCATTTACCCCTTGACCGTGAGCGTCGACTTTCCGGCTCTACCTTTCGTGTTGATCAGTGAGACTGTCTTCGGCATCGGTTTCCTTCTTCGCTGGCTTGGTGGTGCGTATCTTCACGACCGAACACAAGATTAGCCAGCATCTTTTGGAGAAGTATAGGCCATCTCCAGAGAAAAAGCAACGAGAAAAGCGTCTGAGAAAACCTTTGCTCCGTGACATAGGGTAGGCTATTATAGGCGTTGGATAGGAACAATAACTATCGTGCGAAAGTGTAGGATCCGTAGATCACAATTCTATGGTAGGAGTGGCCTCCCGGCCACGATTGTCGCGTCCAGCCGGGGCGAAGCGGCGTCATCACCTGCATGAGATTCGGGTGCAACGTGCGGTGAAACATGCGGCGCAGGAAGCGGGTATCACCGCACGGGCGACACCCCACACGCTGCGGCATTGTTTCGCGACGCATCTGCTGGAAGCAGGCCAGGATATCCGCACCGTGCAGGAACTCCTCGGTCACGCGGACGTGAGTACCACGATGGTCTACACGCATGTGCTCAACAAGGGTCCGATGGG
>JAJRTO010000302.1 GCA_024278235.1 Candidatus Poribacteria bacterium | reverse complement strand
TTTCACTACGATTATAAGGGGAAAAAGGATGCCGGTTTTTTCTTGACCCATCCCGTTGAATATGGGGAGAGCTTGCATGAGGCGGAGCTAAGCATGCGACTGCTTGCACCTCTCGGTATCCGTGGAGACATCCGATTGCGCCTCCCTCTGAATCCGGAGGAACGCAGTAAAGCGGAACGGCTCATCCCATCCGGGACACTCCCCTGGATTGCCATGCATCCCATCGCAGGAAAAGAGCCGCGAAAAGCGTGGCCACTGGGACGATTCATTGCACTTGGCCGGCGAATTATCGACAATTCACTGGGAAAGATCGTGCTGGTCGGTGGCCCTGATGAGGGAGATCTGCTCATCCCTGTGGCTGATGCAACGGATGCCATCCTCCTGGCAGGTCAATTGACACTCCGCGAGACAGCCGCTATCCTCGAACGCTGTGCGCTGTTTATCGGCAACGATGGAGGCCCAATGCATCTTGCTGCAGCGATGGGGACGCCCGTGATAGCATTTTTTGGGCCGACCGATCCGCTCATTTATGGCCCTTATGGAGAGGGCCATACCGTTCTTCAAAGCCAGTTGGGGTGTAGCCCCTGTCACTTACCACACAGCGGAAAGTTTGCATGCGATACGCCGTCGTGCATGGATGACATCACGCTGGATCGGGCGTGGGAGGCCATTGACAGAGACTTATTGGCTTGAGATAATGAGCATGATGCAACCTCAGTCAGAGATACTCCAGCCGCAAGCAGATCAACGTCCCATTGGTGTTCTGCTCACCAATCTCGGAACCCCCGATGCTCCAACGCCGAAAGCCTTGCGGCGTTACCTATCTGAGTTTCTCTGGGATCCGCGTGTCGTCGATATACCCCGGTTCTTGTGGTGGGTTCTCCTGCACGGTGTGATCCTCCGAACCCGTCCCCGGCGTTCGGCACGTGCTTACCAGAAAATCTGGACAGAGCAAGGGCCGCCACTCCTCTCGATTTCCCGGCGTCAACGAGAGTTGCTTCAAGCCGCTTTGACTCGCTGTTTCGTATCTCCTATCACCGTCGTCCTCGGAATGCGCTATGGGCAGCCATCTATCGTTTCAGCGTTTGAGCGGCTGCACAAAGCGCGGGCGGATCGAGTGCTGGTACTGCCACTCTACCCACAGTACTCTTCGGTAACGACTGCATCCACTTTTGATGCCGTTGCTGAAGTCTTGAGAAAATGGCGTTGGATGCCGGAACTCCACATGATCACCCACTACTATGATGAAGCTGGTTACATCCAGGCGTTGGTCAACAGTATCCGTGACACCTGGGATGTACATCAACCCCCGGAGAAGCTCCTGTTCTCCTATCATGGGATGCCAAAACGCTATCAGCTTGAGGGTGATCCTTACTACGATGAGTGTCTGGCAACGACGCGGTTGGTTGCAGCCGCATTGGGACTCCCTGAGGATCGCTGGCAACTTGCATTTCAATCTCGTTTTGGTCGTGAAGAATGGCTTCAGCCATACGCGGATCAGATCTTGCGGCAGTGGGGAGAAGCAGGAGTCAGAAGTGTTCATGTGATATGTCCGGGGTTTTCCGCAGATGGGCTGGAAACGTTGGGAGAGATCGCAGTAACAAACCGCGACACGTTCCTTGAGGCCGGGGGACAGAGCTATCACTCTATTCCATGTCTGAATGATCGCGCCGATCACATCCAGATGCTCGCAGCTCTGGTCAAAAGATGCTTCATTTACGAGGGGAAACCATGACAAAGTTGACCGGTTTATGCATCATCTTAAACTTCATCATCATCATCGCAGGTATGGAGGTAATGGTTATGGCAGCACTTGGTAACTCATCAGGAATACACTTTTTCATCGCTACCAACGGGAAGGATACATGGTCTGGTCGCATCGAGGAACCCAATGCCGATGGAACGGATGGGCCTTTTGCCACACTGGAACGTGTTCGTGACGAGATCCGAAAGCTGAACAACACGGGAGAGATGCCGGAAGGTGGCGTAACCGTTGAGTTCCGTGGTGGTGTGTATCAGCGAGATAACACGCTGGAACTGAAGGCAGAGGATTCGGGCTGTGAGGCTGCCCCGGTGGTGTATCGCGCACGACCAGGGGAGGAAGTACGATGGGTGGGAGGCAAAGTGGTCAGAGGATTCCAGCCGGTCACCGATCCCGCTATTCTGGAGCGTCTTTCTCCGGAGGCACGCGATCACGTCCTCCAGGCGGACCTGAAGTCGCTTGGAATTGACGACTTTGGCGAGGTAAAGGGTGGCGGCCTCGAACTGTTCTTCAACGATAAACCGATGACTCTCTCGCGCTGGCCGAACGAGGGTTTCGTGAGGATCGCCGATCTGGTTGGCGGGGATCCGGTCGATGTCCGAGGTACCAAAGGCGACAAAATCGGCAAGTTCATGTACGAAGGGGACAGACCCAAACGATGGATCGGCGAGAAAGATATCTGGGTTCACGGCTATTGGTTCTGGGATTGGTCGGATCAGCGTCACAAGGTCGAATCGATTGATACTGAGAAGCGAATCATCTCAGTCGTCCCACCTTATCACAACTACGGTTATCGTGTGGGCCAATGGTTCTACGCGCTGAACATCCTGGCAGAGCTGGATAGGCCCGGTCAATGGTATCTGGATCGGGAAACCGGTATCCTCTACTTTTGGCCGCCTTCTCCCATTGAGGAAGGCCGGGCCGTCGTATCGGTTGCGGAGACATTGCTGACAATGGAAGATGTATCCTATGTCACCGTCTCTGGCATCACATTCGAAGCAGCCAGGGACACGGCGATCACTATCGCAGGTGGTTCTCATAATCGCGTCGCTGGATGCACGCTCCGTAATCTCGGCAGTTGGGCTGTGAAAATATCGGGAGGTGATCACCACGGTGTGGTGGGTTGTGATATTTACGAGACCGGCAACGGCGGGATCGCTATCTCAGGAGGGGAACGCAAAACGCTCACCCCTGCGGGACATTATGCTGAGAACAACCATATCCATCACTATAGCAGGTGGAATCGTATGTACCAACCCGCCATCTCGCTGAACGGCGTCGGAAATCGTGCACGCCACAATCTGATCCATCATGCACCGCATATGGCTATCTTCTTCGGTGGCAATGACCATCTTATCGAATTCAACGAGATCCACAGCGTGTGTTATGAATCGAACGATGCGGGGGCGATATATAGCGGGCGTGACTGGACGATGCGTGGCACGGTGATCCGCCATAACTATCTGCACCACATCAATGGTTTTGAGGGACGAGGATGTGTCGGGATCTATCTCGACGATATGTTCAGTGGCACGACGATTTATGGCAACGTGTTTTACCGGGTGACCCGGGCGGCGTTCATCGGTGGCGGCCGTGATTGCATCGTTGAGAACAACATCTTTGTGGACTGCAAACCAGCTCTGCACATCGATGCGCGCGCAATGGGATGGGCCGGTTACCATGTAAATACCACCATGAAAGACCGTCTGATGGCGATGCCCTATCAGGATCCACTATGGGCAAAACGTTATCCGAAGCTGGTGAATATCCTGGAAGATGAGCCGGCCGCTCCCAAAGGAAATCTTGTGGCTCGCAATATCTCCTACGGGGGCACATGGGACGGTGTGTACGCACAGGCAAAACCCTATGTGACCTTCGAGGGCAACTTGATCGACCAGGATCCGCATTTCCTGGGAACGCCGCCCGCAGACTTCCGACTCCGGGATGATTCTCCCGCGTATCGACTGGGTTTCAAACCGATACCTGTCGGGAGGATCGGTCTCTACGAAGACGAACAACGTGCGTCATGGCCAGTGAAGCACACGGTGCGGGAGAATTAAAGGTCGCTACGTCGCCGGGGGACTCTCACCGGAGACATCCGCCTCTTTGGAAATTGCTCTGATTTCACCGAGCAAAGCCCTGGTAAGGAACGGTTTTTCATTCTCGATGGCATCCTCTGCTGACATGACGCGCTGTACTATCAACAGGAAAGGCAACCACTGTCCCTGGTAAGCCTCATCCTTGGTAAGATCCGTCAGCTTGGAACGCAACCGATCCTGTCGCTCTGGTGTGAAGAGACTTGTGAGATAATTGTCTAACTGTGAAAAAACCGCTTTTGCCTGTTTCTTAAATTCGGGGTCGTCTTGGACCGTTTCTCCCTTGTCAACAATCGCCCGAAAGATCGGCTGCAATATTTCTGCAGCCTGATCGATTTCTTCGGGAGAGTATAGCCCCAGATACAGATCACCCATGAAGAGAGCATTGATGCCCTCTTCCCAGGCATTATCCACCTGGTTTTCGAGGAACTGGTTCAAGCGGGGGATTTTGTCCAGCAGCGCACTTATTTTCTGTTTCAGATGAGGCTGGTCCATCTTTTCTAACACATCCGTTATCTCCCCGTCAGAGGCATCGATCTCCAGCATCTCTGTCGTCGTCTGGATCAGTTCGAAACCAACTATGAGGTTCCTGTGGATGATAGCCTGGACCAAACCGACTATGGACCAGGTATCACCGTCGGGATCACTCTGCAGGAAGGACTGCACTACGGCCGCCGTGGCCGCGTTTTTTCTGTCACGTGACCGTCTCCATCGTGAGCGTGCCTGCTCTAATCCATGGATGATGTCGTGACGTAATTCCTCTGTTAGCAGATGCTGGACCATTCTTGCCAAAATACTTATCAGGAGATCTTGATGTTCCTCAGAAGATCCATCGAAAACATTCGGTTCGACTCCCAATTCTTCGGTAATGGTCGTGAACGTCTCCACACAGAGCAGAGGATCCACGGTAATATCCTTGAATTCGGGTTCATTCGCCATCTCTCCGCTGAAAGCTAAGGCTTCCAGGAGCACTTCTTCCCCGGTGTTCTCCCAGGAAGAAGGATCTCCAGGGAAGAGGTAGCGCATATCCTCAAACATTTTGTTGTCGCGGTGTGCAGAGGATCGCGAAGACGAGCTGCGTTGCCTGTTTGCTGATGTACCACGCCCTCGTCTGGGTCGCCTCCGTGGCGGTTTTCGTTTCTTGCGAGCCATGTGTCTCTCCATTTCTCATCCATAATTGTACGTCATACTGCATGCTCATTTCAAAAAATATCACAGTGTGTGTCCAGCTCCTGAAGAGGGCATATAGACGTTCAGTAGCAGGCTGATCAAGCTCAAGATGCTCCGGGGGATGTAATCGCCCAGCACCAGTCCGAGGAAAAACGGCGTCATTTTGCGATAGGTCTGCCAGCCGGAGAACTTGAGGATCAGGAACTTGATCAGCCAGCTCACCATGACCGGGAACCAGAAGTAGATCATCCCACCCCACGATGCTCCGGAGAGCACATAGCCCGAAGCGTGCAGAGGCCACCATAAGACCCACGTCCGCATGGCCTGAAGAAAGAACACAAAGGCCAACCCTCCCAGCATGAAGACAATGGCGGTCCCATTGGTGGCCGTGGGATATTGAAGCCAGCTCTGCAACGGGTTGAAACTCTCCCATCCAAAATTTCCCAGGTAACCACGGCAACGTGCCAATGCGCCATACTTGTAGGCAACCTGAAGATAGGTCCAGAATGTTGCGACGGCTCCGACGCCAATCGCAAGCACCATGCCACTTAACAGCCTTCGATCAGACATTCCGCTACGTTCACCAATGCGCAATGATTCGATCTGATTGGGCATGGGATGCGAACGATTACACCGGTTGAAGGCGTAGAGAAAAGTAATAATCGTCAGATTCGCAGGGCCGATCCGGCGTGTTCCGAGAATGTCGACCATCATCTGCCGTGGGTTGATGCCGATCACCTCATGATAAGGTGGCCCAAGCTCCGCACGCACCCGACCGATGGCAAGCGCGAAAGCCAGAAACAGCAAGTAGAACACGGCGATCACCCAGAGCGACATGCCGGCGGCATAACAGAAAGCCACCACCAGACCGATACTGAGCATGGTAAACAGCATGAGGGTGCGATAGGAGAATATCTGATCGGGATCCTCTTCGCGCATCATGCCAACGGCTTGTCGAAGGACACGCATTAGATGACGACGCGCCATCCAAACCGCCAGTAGTGCAATCCCCACCCACGCACCTGCCGCGCGCTCGTTCAGATGAAGGTTTTGCCAGCCAACCATGCTTGCAACAATGCGTTCGAAACGAGTGAGCCAGAAGAAAAACCAGCAAGAGAACGCGAGATCCAACGGCATAAAGAAGGTTAATCCCACAATGGCCAGATTGAAGGAGAGCGAGGTGTAACCGATAGCATTCCAGGGACGATCCGTAAAGAACGGATCGAGGCGATAGTTGGCAGGGAACCCGGGTACCGCCGGAAAGAGATCGTGCAAGCCATTGGTTATCCGAACAAACGCTGCGATGGCAAAGCCGATCCACATAACACGTGTGGTGAAAAACGTGCGATTCGTTGTCATCTGCATCGGTAACTGAATCAGTGGAAAGGTCAGTTTCTCATGTTCCATCCACTGTTTGCGCAAGATCAATCCGATGCACAGCAGCGAACCATAGAGGGCCAGGATGAACCCCGACCAGACCATGACAGGAACCAGCCATGCGCGTAAATGTTCGGGCAGGTAGATACTGGATTCCCCTTCGAAGTAGCCTCTGAGGAGTTCTGTATCGTGGACGGTCAGCCATGAGGGAATATAACGCCAGAACAGTTGCTGCCATTCATTCTCCGGTGAGGCAAACCAGAAAGGTTGTGCCAACGCTCCCATCAGGATTGCCATCATCGCATGCCCGGAGATGGTCGAGACCATCGTGACCATCACGTACATGAGCAGGAGTTCCGCAGGCGTGAAGGCAAGACGCAATGAAATGCGTCGTAAAACAAGATTGATCCCTAACAGCACAGCCAGCGTAAAAATGGCGTTGGAGAATGGCGATACCAGCGTGTATACTGCATACCAGAGTTCACTTGCGATCCCAACCCAGTAGGCATTGATAACGACGAGAAATAGTCCGACGAGAATCGCCTTCTTACTGACCAGATTCGGGGGACGCTCGGCTGCTTTCATGCAAAACTTGTCCTAAGTGGTGAGATTTTTTCTGCGAGAATTCAGGAGCCAGTATTCGGGGGGGATGACATCGGATTTCTGCCTACTGAGTTCTACCGTTTTATTATACAATGATCGAGGTGCATTGTGAACCTCTGGATGATTCCGGAATTCCATTGACGATCTCTTCAGATACGTGTAAAGTATGTGCGAACGATACCGATTACATTGGAAAGAGGTCGTATTCGGACCCATCACCCGGAGGGAGTTACTGATGAGAGATAAGCCACTTGCGATGCTGTTTGCCATTTTGTTAGCGGCCATGTTTGCCGGGATTGCCCATGCGGAAAACTGGGCTGTCATCGTAGGAATCGATAAGTATCAGAAGATTCGACCTAATTTGAGTTTCTGTGTACCAGATGCGAAACTGTTTCGGGATGCATTACTCAAGTATTCGGGCTTTCAGCCTGACCACATCAAAACCCTGTTCGACGAAGAAGCGACGAAAGCAAACATCAAAGAGGCTCTGCTCGATTGGCTTGCAGGAAATGTCCAGCCTGGCGATAAAGCCGTCTTCTACTTCAGCGGGCATGGTGTGCAGATGAAGGATATCAACGGGGATGAGGAGGATGGCTACGACGAAGTGTTAGTCGCTCACGATTCGTGGCTGATCGACACAAAATTCATCATTGATGAGGAACTCAGTCGTTGGGTTGGTCGTATCCCCACTGCGAACAAGATCGTCATTCTGGACTGTTGCCATTCAGGAACAGGAACACGGGCTCTGGATCCAGATGTTCAGGTGCGACAATACTATCCTGAAAAACCCATCGAGGTTTCGCAAGAACGCGCTTCTGAGCCAATCGAACCTCAGTTTCAGAAAAGCTCGCTCCTCTCCGCATGCGATGCCAATCAGGTTGCCCTGGAATCGAAGCGGTTGGGACACGGCGTGTTCACCTATTATCTCAGCCAATCGCTGAGCGGACTTGCCGATACCGATAACGATGGGCGTATCAGTATCCGAGAAGTTGCCAACTATTCTGTGCAGAAGATCAAGGGAGACGGCTGGGAGCAAGATCCCCAACTGGAAGGCGAATATGCTGACAAATATCTGGTTGGTGAGGGAGAACTCGTCGAGCCCTATGGGGTTATCACGGCCATCGAGGGCGGAGACACATTTACCCTTGCATTATGGGAAAAAGATGAGGCCACTGTTGGCTCGCTCTACGCAATCTTCGCACCAGAAGCACAGGAAACAGAGGGCATTGGCAAAGGACTTGTCGAAATATTGGAGGTAGGACCAAACGAATCCAGGGCCAAAGCTTTTAAGATTCAAGGGAGTGTTGCCATTGGAGATCGGGTTGTTGAATATCAGCGACGATTTTCCTTTGAAAACTTACGCCTACGTTTTGTGGGGATTGATGGAGATGATGGCATTTCAGAGATCAAAAAGTCTGACATCCAACAGACGTTTATGGAGCAGTTGGGCCAGCGTAAACATATCGAACCGGTGACGGAAGCGGAAGCTCCGGCAGATAGGGTATTGAAAGTTCAGTTGGAGGAGAAATCGACCACACCGGTGACTTACCGTCTCCTGACTCATCTGGTCAATCCTCAACGCCAGACGAAAGGCCCGGAATACGCGTTACTATTCTCCTGGGAGAATCGAGATCAGGCCGTCGCAACCATCCTCGATATGAAGCATATCGGCGGTGAACTCGAAGGAGCCTATGCTCTCAAGCGGCTTTCTAAACTGACGAGTCCAACCCGTGCGTCTATCGGTATCCAACTGAGCATCAACAAAGGAGCCAACGGTATCTTCAATATCGGTGATGAACTCAGCATTACGGCTACGGTGGATCGGGATTGTTGGCTGACGCTGCTGGACATCGGCTCCAGCGGCAACATCATCGTGTTATTTCCCAATAAGTATCAGCCGGACAATAAGGTGACGGCAGGACAACCGATCCAGATTCCAGCGAGCGGTTATAAGATACGCGTAGGTGGACCGGCCGGCACTGAGACCATCAAGGCATTTGCAACTCTGGATCCTCTGGATCTCGATGAATTGAGTGTTGAGAATCTCAAGGGCGTCTTTAATACCCTCGATGGAGACGCATCCAGCACATTCTCCCAGGTACTCACGAGTAAGGATCTGTTCTTTGAGCCTGAAGCTCGTGATAGGTGGGCTGAGGCGAACATTCACTTTCGTGTTGCACCAGAACAGTTGTATAAGGAGGATAGCCGTTCTGTGCTGGAACTTTCGATTCTGGAATAGTTCACGGACATTGACCTTGATTTTCACAGGGTTTATACGGCATAATTGAACTTCGGAGTGCAAAGCATCCAATTCGATGTAAGGCAAACGTGGTTGATGCCGACTATTCTCATATATAGTGTTGAGTATCTCAAGCACTTTGTATTGGCCGTACAGGAATTCGTGCTCTTGATAGGGCATGCACTGATAAATGTATTTCGCCGGCCTGGGGACTGGCGTGATTACACCGATCAGATGGACAACATCGGTCCAGCTTCCGTACCTACAGTGATACTGACAGGTTTCTTTGTGGGAGCTATTTTGGTCACCCAGGCCGGCCCTGAACTAAAAGAATATGGAGCAGAATCCCTGTTAGGGCGTTTTACGGGAATATCTGTCGTTCGTGGGATCGGCCCTGTGATTACCGCGATGATGGTCGCCAGTCGTGTCTGCTCTGGTACGGCTGCCGAGATCGGTATGATGCAGGTCAATCAGCAAATCGAAGCACTTGAGTCCATTGGAACCGATCCGATTGCAAAACTGATCACGCCACGTATCGTTTCGGCGATACTGATGTTTCCTTTACTCACGATTCTCAATATTGCCGCGGCTATTGTGAGTGGGGGCTTGCTCGCGGGTCAAGGGAACCTCAGACGCTTTGTGATGCGATCACTCAGTGGATTGCAACCCCACGACATGGGTCTGGGACTCACAAAGGCCATGATATTCGGTTTCTCCGTGGTCTCTCTCGCCTGTTACTACGGATTCAGGGCTGAAGGAGGAGCCAACGGTGTCCGTGCGATGACGACACGAGCTGTTGTTACTAGCCTGATGCTCATCTTGGCCCTGGATTTTGGTATTACGACAATCATTCATGCATTTTAGTTATTGTTGGGAATAGCGATGATTCAACTGAAGAACGTCAACTTATCTTACAGCAAACACGAGCCTGTGTTGAAAAACATTGATCTGAACATCCCTGAAGGAAAAACGACGGTGATCATGGGTGAGAGCGGCTCCGGTAAAACAAGCCTGCTCAAGCTCATTATCGGCCTGCTAAAACCAGATACAGGTCAAATCATGATAGCCAGTAAGGATATCACTCGGGCCAAAGGACGCACACTTGCCAAAATCCGCCACTCGATGGCGATGGTTTTCCAGAATGGAGCCCTGTTTGATTCATTGAAAGTCTGGGAAAATTTGGGATTGCCATTGCGCGAGCAGCAAAGGGCCAGTATCCGGAGGATCCGTAAAGAAGCAGAGAAACTCCTCGAAAGACTGGGTCTGGAAGGGACATCTGAGATGATGCCATCTGAACTGAGCGGTGGCATGCGAATGCGAGTGGCGATTGCGCGTGCCCTTATCAGCAAGCCGCGCATCCTTCTCTATGATGAACCGACGAGTGGGCTTGATCCGGTTATGTCAGACAATATCTGTGAAATTATCCTGGATCTGGAACAAAGAGAGAACGTCACATCCGTATTGGTCACACATCAATTGATGACTGCACTACGTGTGGGAACCCATTTCGTGATGTTGCATGATGGTGAGATTATCTTCCAAGATTCCGCAGAGAGACTCCTGGAATCTGATGATCCGCATGTCCAGGAGTTTGTGCGCAGTGGGTTAGAGGTGGAAAAACGCGGCTCTGCCCTTCGCTATCTCGGTGAGCGTCTCGCTGTTCCTGGCGCGTTACCTTCCGGTTTACTCTCGATGACATGAGTCCTGTATAGATGAGATTAGAAAGAGCGCAGATCACATGGTCCGAACTACGAGTTGGCATACTTGCATTGCTCAGTGCGGCTGTGCTCATCGCTATACTGATCTACATCAGTGATTCCGGGGTTTTCTCTGACACCTTCCCCATCGAGTCATTATTGCCACATGCCAGAGGATTGGCAAAAGGGGATCCCGTCCTTCTGGCAGGGATCAAAATTGGTAGTGTCCAGAGCATTCAGATCTCATCGGATCCCACATCCAATCCTGTACATGTGACCCTCAGCGTCAAACAGGATGCCCTCCAACACATCCACCAGGATGCGTATATCGAGGTCCATGGGGGAGGGCTTACTCCAACGCAGCATATCGAGATCCAACCAGGATCATCTAACGCCCCCACCATCCAGACAGGTGCATTCCTACCTGGCCAGGAAGCACCCGGACTGGAAGACACACTCTCTGATCTCCGCAAGGTCATCGAACAGTTCAATACTGTCTTGAACCAATCATCGGGCTTGTTGACACAACTCAGCCGTGGTCAGGGTTCCCTGGGTAGACTTTGGCAGGATGAGTCTCTTTACACCGAGCTGGCCCGGACTGCCATGCGGGTAAACGAAACGCTCGATACGGTCAATCGCGGTTCCGGGGGCGTTGCCCGGATCCTCAATGATCCACAAGTGGGTTCCGATTTGCAGCGGACCGTGCTGGCCATACGCACCCTGTCGGAGCGACTAAACCAGACCGATGGAACTCTCGGCAAGCTCGCCGGAGAGGATTCTCTTTACCGGGAGATGGAGATGCTTCTCGCACGCTGGTCGGAGTTTACCACTTCTCTCCAATCCAATGCCGAACATCTCGAAACTTTACTTCAGTCACTCCAGCCAGTCGTTGAAAAGCTGGCAGAAGGGGACGGTTCACTTGCTCGACTACTCAACGAACCGGAACTACATGATCGTCTAACAGCCGCCGCTGATGAGACGACACGTCTGATGCGTGCCGCACGTCAGGGTGACGGTCTGATCCCACGAGCCATTCAAGATCCAGAACTCGCAGAGGATCTCTCCCGTGGCTTGAAAGCATCTTCAGAATTGACGGCAAAGCTAAATGCTCCTGGCAGCACACTCGATCGCCTCGCCACAGATACGACGCTCTACAACCGCCTGGTCGAGATCTCGCAGGGATTTTCGCAACTGCTAGAGCAGATAAACCAGACGGATAGTACCATTGGCACACTGCTGCGCGATGAGGAGTTACCTCAAGAATTGCGTCAGTTTATTGAAAATTTGCGTATTCTGGTCACCGATATCCAGACCCACCCAGAACGTTATGTCCATTTCAGCCTATTTTGACACCCGCCCTATTTTTCATGTTGGGGAACAATCCAACGCTCTCCCCTGGGGTATTTCAGGGCCATTTAATTTTCGGATTTGATATGATACTTATTGAGTCCCCCTCGGATGTCCACTGTGATAGGATACCACAAGGAAACACGATGCACAAGTCACTGTGAACTGCCGACAAGAAGCCCAAAGACTTCAGAAAGGAAAAAGACTCCCATGCGCTTCTACACGGGACAACACCAATTCTATGGCGGGATTGACCTGCATGCAGGAAGGCCGCTACGCTCCGTTAGCGGGTTGTTGAGGCGGGAAGGCGGGTAGTTCGGAAGACGGGAGGGGATTTCCTTCCGCGCTATCCGTCTTCCTCGCTTCCGCGCTGACGACAGCCCTCAACCC
>JAJRTO010000301.1 GCA_024278235.1 Candidatus Poribacteria bacterium | reverse complement strand
GAAAGAGGTTCGGGAGAGGAACATCCCCTGGAAAAAATGGGGACCCTATCTGACAGAACGCCAATGGGGCACAGTACGTGAAGACTACTGCCTCTCATCAGACGGGCTGGACCGGGCTGGTGGCAAAACTACTGCAACCGAGGGCTACGACAAATCATCCACCTGAGGTGGAACTCCGATCTGGCGCAGGAAGTGCAATGCCCGAATGAGTGTCTGCACGAAGAGACGCTTATAACCAATGTCACCAAAACGTTGCTCATAAGCCGTTTCAGCAGCAAGATGGATCGTTCGTTCGAGTGCCTCGGGCTCAAATTCGTGATGGTAAGAGACCTGATAGACGTCGGCCAACTTTTCGCCTACTTCGCACAGGAAAGGGATGGGGGCAGCATTGACCTTGTTCAGGTCGATCCGAACACCGGATGGATTCAACGTTTCAAAGACGGTAGCAACTCGCTGTCGTAGCGCCTCGTAGATCTGAGTACGTCCTTCCAGAAAATTCTCATCAGGCACAGCATAGAAGATCATCGCTCCCTGGAAATTGGTGTGTCCACATGCGTCGATGATCTCTCGTAGGTTACTCAGATGTTGTTGCCGCTGCCGGGTACTCAGGCTCGGAACTCGTTCCGCTTCGTCCAGCAGGATGATCAATCCCGAATAGCCGATCTGTCTCACCCACTGGACCAGTGATCGCAGCATCGTCAAGGCGTTCGTTCTGTCGATAGGCTGGAGGATGCCGTAAGCACGATGCCCATACCGGTCGTATCCTTCACCACTCAACCACTGACATATATGGATGAATTCATCCTGTTCATCGTCCGCCAGAGCGCGGAGAGCCGCTTTGATCGCTTCCGCAAAGCTGAGACTCACGAGGCCCTCAATCGCATCGAGATCATCCAATAATTCCTGATGTAACTCGTGCTCCTGGAATCCCCGGTCCTTCAGTTCCTGAATCTTGCGACGGTACCAGGTCCGCAGAAAACTCACGATGCCCTGTTCGTATCCTGAAAGCAGCTCATCCGTCGTCAACGGGGGTGTCAGATTTGTCACAATCGCTTGATACACCCGTTCGAGCTGATGGAAGGGACTTTCTCCTGGACTCAGACTCACATACGATACGGCGAAGTTGTGTTTCCAGGCGAGGTCTCGCACACAGTAGAGGAAGTGGGTCTTTCCTCCGCCGTAGACTCCAATGACAATTTTGAAGACAGACCCTCCTTGCTTGATGAATGACGAGAGGTATTCTTCTTCGATGACGGGCAGGTAAGGGTCGAGGCCGGCGGTGAAATATTGGAATCCGACTTCTGGGGGGATGCCGTTGGCACCGACCGTCTCGATGATGCGCCGAGCAACATCCGGGCGAAGTTCATTCATGGGGTTGCCTCACAAATTGCAGATGAGAATATGTTGTGCCCTGTCCGCTGTCATTATCAGGGATCCAGAGGAAATCCTGTCGTCGTCTTGTGTGCGTCCTTGTGGCAACTGTGAGCTGTAGTCGCATATGGTATGAAGGGGCAGAACGAAGCCATCGACGGATCAAAAAGAGGTCATAACTGAAATCGGCTCGTCTGTAACTCTTGTAGTATTCCCGTCTGGGATCCCGATAGAACCGCGTATCCTGAACGAGATAGGCAAGTTCAGCCAGCACACTGGTGATAGGAACTGCTGAATCATCCTTATTGCCGGTTGTCCTGGCATAAGCATCTTGAAGTCGCTGGATCAATTCCTCCGGAGGCAAATGGGAACCTATCTGTTTTCGCTGTTCTGCAACACTTTTTGCGACTTCTGATACGGATAGCGAGCACGATGTAAGGCGTTCCTGTTTTGGACCATACCATAGATTCACCCGTCCTTTGGACAGATCTGGTTCAATGGTAAACAGCCAGGCTCTGAGATTCGGATATTGTCCTGAGAGGGATAGCTCGCTCTTCTCTAACGCCTGTTCGAGTTCTATTCCGAAGCGATTCTTGAAATTCTGCTGAGCCTCTGTAAGTTTCTCGCGATATTGGTTCGTCCAATCTTGTACCGCTTCCAGAAGTTCCGTGTTCTGAAGAAGCAGCTCGATAAGCCGATCCAACTGTGTCAACTGCTTGTTCAGTTCGGGTAGATGCTGCATCCGATCCTTATCGAGACGCGAGGCTCCTTTGAGCAATTTACTAACAGCTTCTGTGTCCTTCTTGAACGTGGTCCATTCTCTAAGGATTTCATCCAAATCCATACTGCCCCCTTCTCAGCAATTTTTGCGGGTCAAATAGGGGTTTTCAAGAGATGCATAACGCCACCAGAGCGACGCTCTGAAGTAATGGTATATCTTGCACACTGATACGTCAATGGAAAATGTGCCGCTTCATCTCTGATGGCCAAATGACTATGATTTTCTCCGGGATCTTGGTAGAGAAAAAACTTGAACTGCACGCAGTATGCAGTATAATGTGCGCATCCTGTCCTGTCATAGGGGGTGATCACAAACAAGACATCAAGGTCTTGAAATCCTTTGTCTGGGATAGTATAAGAACATTTAACAAATCAAACACCATTAAGGAGGTAACCTATGGTTTCCAATCGCCTCAAATACGGAGCTTTGTTGGTTTTTGTGGTGTCGATGGCGGTGATTCTCATTGGTGGGCGTGTCAGTTCAAACAAACTTGCCCCATACTTTGGGAAAGTCATATCGCCAACCGGTGAGGAGATAGCGAATAAGGATCTGATTTACCGGGGACAAGCTGTATATCAGAAGTATGGGCTCATGGATCACGGTAGTATCTGGGGGCATGGTTCTCTGCGCGGCATGGATTTCGCCGCTCACTCGCTCAATCTGATCGGGCGATACATGAGGGATTACTATTCCCGTACCAAGTATCAAACACCATACGATGACTTGGACTATGAACAGAAGAGTGTCGTTGACGCGACGGTGATACGAGAAATCAAGACAAACACCTATGATCAGCAAAAAAGCGTTCTGAAACTCTCGGCTGCTCAAGATTACGCGCTGAGCGAGCTTCAGAAGTATTGGCAGGACGTTTTCGGCAAGGGGGAGCCTGACTATGGGTTCCTGCCGAGCACGATCAGAACAGCACAGGAGAGACAAGATCTGGCGGTTTTCTTCTTCTGGACTGCCTGGGTTGCTGGCACAAACAGGCCGGGAACCAACATGACTTACACCAATAACTGGCCTGCTGATGAATCTGTTGGGAATCGTCCCCCAGCAAGTGCATTGACCTGGAGCATCGTGGGGATCATGGCGCTGTTGGCCACGCTGGGTCTGGTCATATACATCGTCCACAGGTATCGTTTCTTCTATGGGAAACCGGAGATACCGCAGTTGGGAGCAGCTTTGGCGAGTGCACCGATAACCCCCAGTCAAAGAAAGGCTGCCAAATTCTTTCTCATCGTGGGATTGCTATTTATCGTTCAGATTCTTGTAGGCGGGCTGTTAGCTCATTATACAGTCCATCCGGGAACCTTTTATCTGAAATTCGTCGGCCAATTCGTATCGTATAGTTGGGCAAAAACCTGGCATCTACAATTGGCCATCCTCTGGATAGCCACTGCGTGGATAGGTTCTTCCCTTTATCTTGCACCGATAGTGGGCGGAAAAGAACCCAAAAAGCAGGGGTTACTCGTGGACATTCTGTTTGCGGCAGTACTTACCGTTGCCCTGGGTAGTCTCATTGGGGAACCACTATCGCTCAAAGGAAAGCTCGGAGGCGATTGGTGGTATTGGCTTGGCCATCAAGGATGGGAATACCTGGAGTTGGGGAGGCTGTGGCAAATTCTGCTCTTTGCTGGTTTACTTGCCTGGCTATTCGTTGCCTATCGGGCTCTGAAAGAGCGTATGACCAGGGAGAAAAGCTGGGGAGGATTGACTCACCTTTATACATACAGTGCGATACTCGTTGTACTGTTCTTCGGATTCGGACTGTTTTATAATCGTGGGACTCACTTCAGTATGGCAGATTACTGGCGCTGGTTTGTCGTGCATATTTGGGTCGAAGGGATGTTTGAATTCTTTGCGGCTGCTGCGATTGCATTGCTACTGACCGTTGTGGGGCTTGTGAGCAAAGAATCAGCTCTACGAGCTGCATATCTGACCGCAATTTTGGCATTTGGCGGAGGCATCATCGGAACGGCCCACCATTATTTCTGGTTTGGGATGCCGTCCTTTTGGCTGGCCCTGGGCGCGGTGTTCTCGTCATTGGAGCCAATCCCCTTGATTCTATTGGTCGTAAGAGCGTGGATGGAACATCGTTCTGCCGATGAAGCCGGCGAAGATTACCCCTATCGTTGGCCGCTCATGTTCCTCACAGCATCCTCTTTCTGGAACTTTTTGGGCGCTGGAGTCTTCGGGTTTATCATCAATACGCCCATCATCAACTACTACGAACATGCCACATATCTGACTTCCAACCATGCTCATGCAGCATTGTTCGGAACCTATGGTATGCTTGCAGTCGCCCTGATCCTGTTCTCATGGCGCGGTATGGTGAAGGAAGCGCATTGGAACGAGTCTCTTGTGAAGATGTCGTTCTATGGTCTGAATATCGGACTGGCGCTCATGTGCCTCACGACACTTTTTCCAATCGGTATGATGCAGGTGGTAGCCAGCTACTCAAAAGGTTTCTGGTATGCCAAGAGCGCGGCGTTCTTCAATCAGACTGCCGTTCAGGTTCTAGGACAGGTCCGCTTGATACCTGATATCATAACGATTGTGTTTGGGGCGATTCCGCTTGCGATATTTTTATTCGGGACATTTTTGAAACTGAAAAAGCCTGAGATTCAGGAAGGCGAAACGACGATTGAAGATCTACCTATCTGAGACATCGCTTGGTCTTCAGTCCATTGGTCATTCGATCAAGAGTGGTTCGTAACTGAATCGCTATTTCTCATGACGGGTGCACCGGAGGATTGGGGTGACCTTTGCTGATTCAATCGGCCATGTGCAAATGGTCTTCGCCCCAATCCTCCTTGCCATCAGATCTGTAGTTCTTTATTCTTCGACAACGAAATAGGTTATCGATCTGGGGCCCATCCTCACAGGGATCTCCACACTGTATTCCCTGTCGAGCGTGTACTCTTCGGATATGCCCTCTCGTTCACGAATACGCGCTTTGTCCGTAAGACCCGTGTAGTAAAGCGGAAGCCGCAGGACTGTGCTCTGCTCACTTGGGGTGGGATTATATATCATCGCAAGCGCACGTTCCTTGTTCCGGGGATTGACGTGCATCATGCAATCGATTCCCCTGCCGTCTGGTCGGCGTAGATGGATGATGTCCGAATCCAGGATGGCACGGTATCTTCTGTAGAAATCTACCCATTTCTTGACGACGGTCTTGGTTTCCTCCGTATCATACAGTCGTGGGCCGCGATAACACGCTTGAACGCCACTTGCGAAGTTCTGCGCGAGGTGCCATTCATACTCCTCCAGATGTTCGCACAACGGTTCGAGGGTAGCTTCGGCGCCCCCGCCGTGGTACTCCACTAATGGCACGAACATCCAGCCCATGCTGGGAGTCTTCTCGAACGTCCCGTCATAGATATTCTGCCGGGCAATCAGGATCTGTCTCCAGCGTGGCAGGCTGAAATTCGTCTCCCGATAACCCATACCGCATTTATTGCTGCCGTTCAAGTAATACAGGTCGGGGGAGTTGATATAGATCCCACGCTTGCGGCATTCGTGGTAGAAGTGAACGCACGCACGCCACTGTGCCCATTGCGAATCCGCGAGCCCGTGGTGGTATTTGTGACGAGTTGATGTACAAACATCCCCATGGTATGGTCCATCTGTCTCTATCACATCCATACCAGTCGCATCCATGAAATGGAGGACACGCTGGAAATACCCATCAGCCCACGCACCTGCAAGGCAAGCGCTCTGTCCAAACTTACTGCCTGGTTCGCCTGTCTCAGGTGAAATGCAGTTGTTGTCCGCACCTGCATCGCGTGAAGCGCACATCAAGGTGTAGCCTCCAACCTCGATCCCCTTGTCGTGCGCATATTCCACATCCGCCTTGAAGCTCGCAATGTAGTCGGGATCCTCACTCTCGATATTGAATCCACTCCAGAACGTGAGAATAACCATTTCAAAGCCAACCTCGGCGCACTGATCGATAGCTTGCCGAACAGATGCTGAATCAGAGGACCTCACATGCATGAGGATCGGATTTTCAGTTACCTGGGGTGCAAGAGTTCGATACATACGACGCCGTGCAAGTCCCTGACGCTCTCGGTCATCGCTGTCGTGCAACAGTTCAAAGGTCCGAAATGACTCGAACGGTTCCTCCGGCTTAAGATGTGCCCCTGGCCCGAGAGGATATTTGCTGGTGAGCAGCAGTGGCATCTGATAGTGATAGTCAATCTGCGTTGTATACTCTGCATCCGGCCCCCATTGGGTCGTGTCCACCCCCGCGAAGACATAATCACTTTCCACATGCAGCCGATGCTTCTCTTGCTCATTTACCGCCAGGATCTCACACTCGATACCATCGACAACGACCTCACGAACACTACCGTTGGTGATGCGAACCCACTTCGCCAGTACGGGAATCCCCTCATATATTTCGTAGTGAATGGAGACGCTCAATCCCTGGTATCTGTCCCTGAAGTTCTCCGGCGGTTCGAAGTTCACTGTCAGTGTGACACCTCGTGGAGGCCACGATGCCAATGTCGCGTGACGTTTAGGAGTCCAGGGATAGCGTGGTTGAGGTTCTCCCACACTGTAGCCGATGAACTGGAAAGCCTCGGGATCTGCTGTGAGTTCATCGAGCCACGCCGGATCGAGGTAAGCATAGTCCGGCTGCCCTTTCAGGCCACCGATCTCAAAGCATCGACCGTCCAATTCGATGATGGCCTCTGGCTTAACGCCTCGGATGAGACCGCTATCAGTGCTCAGGTTGGTATAATCGATGGTGGCGAAGTTTGGCTTGGTTTGGAATGTCCGGCGGATCAAGCCGTTGGTCAGCGTGATTTGGTTCTTGGCTTCTGATCGCCCCAATTCTGCTGGTTGGCTGAACGGATGCACCAGCCAGTCCGTGTGTTGCGGTATCCGTTTGTGGAGCACATTTCTCATCTTCTTACCCTTCAGGATTCAAGTGAAAATTTAGTCATATCCATTGACTCGATTATACGCTCCTGGGGACAACGTTTAGACAGACATCGTCCTGTGGGTGTAGGCGCGTCCTGCAGCCGCAATTTCACCCGATTGCCCTCCGCCCACAATACGTACCCCCTCATCAATTTTCTCTCCCACTGTCTCCGGGGTTGCGCCCTCTAGAAATGCAACGCCGGCGACTTTGCATGCGGCAAACACTCGATTTCTCGCTTCAATCATCTCAGGAGGAAATGGTCGGGGTGTGTTCCTATAGCCAAAGGACATACCCATGTCTCCTGGCCCCCATTCAGCAAAGGCGATGCCGGGTACTCTTATCGTCATCTCAACGTTGGCGAGTGCTCGCCTGTTCCCGATTTTCAGCCCTAGCAGGAGTTCGCCACCCGGGTTGAGCGGCCACGGGTCAGCCTTTTCCAGATACTCATCGGCAGAAACGCCCCAAATGGGTGCTGCCGACGCCTGTCCTGCCGATCCCCGACGACCTCATGATGGTACGTTTTTAGATTCCTCCGCCCGGATTCTATCACATTTTCTACCTCTGGTCATAGCATAATACCGTTTGCAGTTTATCATTGCACTCTTTCACCTGTCTGCGTGCAACGTACAGGCAGGCACACACAGGAAATGAGCGTTGGGGCACTGTCTCACTTTCCCCAGTGCCTCATTTCTCTGGAGACGCGAGTCTGTCATTCTAAACTGCATTCTATTCTGTACTAACAGTAATACGCGCTTGATTCACCTACCCTGAGTGTGTATAATCTCTGTAGGAAATAGTCTGTGCCAAGATGGGAGGTATCGGTGCCTCTGTGCTTCTCTCCTGCATTCTGTTCCTCAGTCTGATCAGCAATACTTTGCTGCAAGCGGTCTCTCCGAATCAAGTCCTCCAATTGGATGGCCGGGGCGACTATGCCGAACTTCCACCGGAGGTCTTCAATGATCTGAATGAAGCTACCATCGAGATGTGGGTGAAGTGGAAAAAGTTCGGCTACTTCTCTCAACCCTTCGGGCTGGGAAACGGGGAAAAGTGGCGGGTCCTGGCCATCAATAGTGATTCCAACCGGTCCGAACTTCGATTTTTCATCTACGATGAATTGAAATTGTATATCATTCGAGTGCCCGACATACTGCGACGGAACGAGTGGGTGCACATCGCGGCGGTCTCAGGTGAGGGCGGGATGAAACTCTACCTGAACGGAGTCCTTGTGGGAGAGCGGGAGTTCTCCGGGAGTTTTGCAACCGTCAGCCGAGGCGAATGGGGCTATCTTGGCAAACCCAATTGGCGCGATAATGAGGACTTCAAGGGGGAAATCGACGAGGTTCGGATCTGGTCCACCAGGCGTCGTGGCGAACAGATCCGTGCGACGATGTTCCGGAGGCTTACGGGGAACGAGCCGGGATTGGTAGGGCTGTGGAACTTCGATGCAGGCGATGCGAGCGATTCCTCCCCGCGTGGCTTCCACGGCGTTCTGTACGGCGATGCCCGGTGCGCGCAAGCTGAACTCCCCTCGTCCGAGAGGCTCAAACGTCCGGCTATCCTCTCGGGCATTGTCACCAATGAGCAGGCCCTTCCACTCGCAGAAGCCAGCGTACAGTTGGAGGTGAGGGGAAACTTGATCCTGCAAACTCGCACCGATAAAAACGGTCACTATCGCTTGGTGTTCTATCCGCCTTCGCAGCCCGGGGATCTATCTGCAACCCGGGATGAGACGGGGAATTGGCAGCAGGGAATCCACATCGAGCCGGGCGAACACCGCTCGCTGGATCTGAGATTAAGGCCCTCCGTAAGCATCTCGGGCACACTCCTGGCCTACGACAATAGCCTGCACGAAGGGGTGCTCGTACAGGCGGAGCAAGTGCAGGATTCCGGATTACGAGGCGAAGTTCCCCGGACCAGGGTGGTTGCCTCTGCCCTCAGTGATGGAAGTGGCCGGTATCGCTTCATCAACCTGAAGCCGGGAGCCTATCGGGTGCGATGCTATGTGGGCAACCGGTATGTGTACTATGGGGAGGAGAAGACGGGAAGGGGGGAAGGCGAGCAGGCAGGAAAGCCGGCAGGCCAGGAAACCATAGACTATCCGCCATCCGCCATCCGCCATCCGCAACAGGGCAAAGCCCTGCACGTTCAACCGGGTCAGACACTCACCGACATCGACCTCCGCTTTGCCCCCTTCAAGAAGGGCATCTGGCGAACGTACACCTACCTGGATGGGTTAGCCGGCAATCGAGTCTATGCGATTGCCAAAGATGCAGCAGGCTTTCTGTGGTTCGGGACAGATGGCGGCGTCTCGCGATATGACGGCAAGATCTTTGTGAACTTCACAAGCGAAGATGGCCTGGCATCGAATGTTATTCGGGCGATCGAGGCCACCCCGGATGGAACCCTATGGTTCGGAACGGATGGCGGAGGTCTCTCCCGCTACGATGGGCACGCATTCAGGAGTTTTACTCAGGCCAATGGTCTGCCCGATGATCAAATCCGCGCGCTTCATCAGGGTCCACACGGCACGTTGTGGATCGGTACAGAAGGCGGCTTGTCGCGCTATGATGGACAAGGGTTTACCAACTTCACCCGGACAGATGGCCTGCCCTCAGACAGGATCAGCGCGCTCTGTATCGAGCCGGATGGAACCCTCTGGATTGGTACAGAGGAAGGACTGTCCCGTTACGATGGGAAGCAGTTTATCAATTTCACCGCCTTCAGCGGCCTGTCGAGTAACGCTGTCATCTCGCTCCACTACGATGGCAGGGGTGTCCTCTGGATTGGCACGCTGGGTGGAGTGTCCGCGTATGACGGGGAACAGTTCATACACTTCACCGTTGAGGATGGTCTGCCCAATTCGAAGGTCAACGCTATCGCTGAGGATGCGGATGGAACCCTCTGGTTTGCAGGGAATCGCGGTGGGGTCTGCCGGTACGACAGAGAAGGATGGGTGTTGTTTACTGAGCAGGATGGACTGACCAATAACAAGGTTGAGGTTGTCTATCATGACCCGGACGGTCTACTGTGGTTTGGGACACGCAATGGAGGAGTCTCCTGTTATGATAGCGGGAGCTTCGCTGGTTTCACGTCTCAGGACGGCTTGTCCACGTGGGTATCTGCCATCACAGAGACAGCGGAGGGGGAATTGTGGTTTGGCGCAGACAACGGAGCCTTCCGCTATGATGGCGAAGAATTCGTCAACGTCACCGTTCAATCCGGGCTCCCGCAGTACAATGTCTATGACATCTACCAACAAAGCCCGGAGGGTTGCCTCTGGTTCGCTCTGAGGGGAGGTGGGATTGTCCGCTATGACGGCGAACATTTCCGAGTCTTTACTGATGAAGAAGGTTTGGCGTACATGAACGTCAACGTGATCCGTGGTTCTCCTGACGGGAAGCTCTGGATCGGCGCGAGAGCCCGTGCTCTCTCACAGCTCGACACACACACGTTCACCTTTCGGAATTGGACCGAAAGGGACGGGCTACGAGACACTCACATCAAGGCGATCTACCAGGATCCCACAGGTCTCCTCTGGCTTGGTTCACAGTCCGCCGGGGTGATCCGATTCGATGGGGAGAGATTTGACTATCTGACCACCGAAGACGGTCTGGCAGACAACAGTGTGAACACGATCTGTCAGACCACCGATGGTGTGTTCTGGTTTGGCACGACCAGGGGACTTTCGCGATATGACGGTGAGCACTTTCTCAATCTGACGAGGAAAGATGGCCTCGTGGATGACTATGTGACGGCGATTCACGAGGACGCCGATGGCAAACTCTGGCTGGGAACGAATTCGGGCGGAGTGGCAATCTATGATGGTGTGGCATGGTCCTCGCTGGACACACGCGATGGACTGCTCAGCAATGCGATCCGTTCTATTTACGAAGATGGCGCGGGAGATCTCTGGTTTGGGACCGACGATGGAGCGACCCGATACCGGCGCAACTCATACTCTCCCAGGGTACGCCTCGTGTCAGTGCAAACGGATCGTGAGTTCAGCGATCTCAGTCCGGCTCCCAACATCACCCGGGGAAGACGGGTGAGCCTTACCTATCGGGCGATTGACTTCCACACATCCCCGGAAAAGCAGCAGTATCGGATCCGGATTCGTCAGATGAACAACGGGCGACCCATGGCCAACCGGGAAGGGGGACGTGCGTCGTTCAGCATGACTCGTTCAACGACCTATGACTGGACCCCCGGAAGCTCCGGTACCTATCTGTTCGAGGTTGAGACGATAAACAGGGATCTTGATTACTCCCAACCTGCAAGCATCATGCTGAAGGTCGTTCCGCCCTGGTATCTCAATGGCTGGCTCGTTATCCCCTCCGGAACAGGGATCCTGGCATTACTGATCATCGCCATTGTCCTGGGACACCGAACATACATTCACCGGCGCGAATCCCAACGACTGCGCGTCCAATTGTTGGAACAGGAGCGCGAGAAGAACATCCAGCTTCAGGCAGCCAAGGAAAAAGCTGAATCTGCACGAGAGGCAGCAGAACTGGCCAATCAGGCGAAGAGCGTCTTTCTGGCGAACATGAGCCAT
Source organism: Candidatus Poribacteria bacterium (assembly GCA_024278235.1). Taxonomy (GTDB): domain Bacteria; phylum Poribacteria; class WGA-4E; order JAJRTO01; family JAJRTO01; genus JAJRTO01. The sequence goes on along the minus strand of JAJRTO010000301.1, from coordinate 13,545 downwards.
GAGATCCGTACCCCCTTGAATGCCGTCTTGGGATACGCTCAACTCCTGCAACGTGACTCCGATCTGCCGGTGAAACAGCGGTCTGCTGTTGAGACCATCGAAGAAAGCGGGAATCATCTGCTGGCGCTCATCAATGATGTGCTCGACATCTCCAAGATCGAGGCTGGGCGGCTCGAATTGCACGCATCAGACTTCGACTTGACCCAACTGATCAAAGGGCTTTCGGTCATGTTTGAGTTGCGCTGCCAGCATAAGCAACTCAAGTGGATTGCGGATTTCAGATTGCTGAGTGCGGATCGTGAACACTCAGCACTCAGCACCCAGCACCCGGTGCTCGTGCATGGCGACGAGGGCAAACTCCGCCAGGTGCTGTTGAACCTGCTCGCCAATGCAGTCAAGTTCACCGACTCAGGCGAAGTCATCTTACGAATTACGAATCACGAAGTCCGCAGTGCGAAGTGCGATTCCGCCTTCCGCTTTCCGTCCTCCACATTCTACTTCGAAGTCCTCGACACGGGCATCGGCATCCCGGCAGAGGAGCAGACGGCCATCTTCGCACCATTCCAACAGGGGGAGAGCGGTTTCCAGGCAGGTGGCACGGGACTTGGCCTCGCGATTGCCCAAAGGTACGTGACACTCATGGGAGGCTTACTCCATGTCGAATCGGAGGTGGGCAAAGGTTCCCGTTTTTTCTTCAGTCTGGCATTGCCTCAAGCCGCCCCGGGACACGTCGTGGATTCAGGCCACGACGTAGTATGCCTGACCGAAGGGACTCACGTGAAGGCATTGGTCGCCGACGATGTGCCGGAAAACCGCGATATCCTGGCCCAGATGCTGTTGGATATTGGGGTTTGTGTGCAAACCGCATCGGACGGAGGCGACGCGCTGGAGATCATCCTCGAAGATCGCCCCGACATCGTGTTTCTGGACATCCGCATGCCGGTGATGGATGGATTCCGGGTTGTGCACGAAGTCCTGGCAAGGAAGGAGGCAGATGCCAACTACTCTCCTCCCAAACTGGTCGCAGTCTCTGCGTCGGCGATGATTCACCAGCGCGAGGAGTATCGCGAAGCCGGGTTCGATGATTTCCTCGCCAAGCCGGTGCGATCAGAGGAAGTCTATGAATGCCTGGCGCAACTCTTGCATATTGAGTATGAGATGGACGAGGACAGCGATTTATCACTCGACTTCTCGACACTGGTTCTACCCGAGCCCCTCCTGCAACGCTTGTGGGAGTCCGCCGAGTTGGGCCGTGTCACGGAACTGGAGAAATCCCTGCCGGAACTCAGGGAATCGGGCGAAGCCGGAGCCCGGTTAGCCGAACACCTCGGCGAATTGAGTCGTAACCTCGATATGGAACAGATACTCGACCTACTAGGAGCAATTCACAGTGAACGAAAACCCGACGGATGAACAGCAGCCCCAGGTACTGATCGTGGATGACGTGGCGGCGAATCTCAGGGTATTACGAGATGCGCTAGAGCCGGAGGGCTATAATATCCTGATAGCGTCCAATGGTAAAACGGCACTGAGCATCACGCAACGGACGATCCCGGATCTCATCCTGTTGGATGTGATGATGCCAGGCATGGACGGCTTTGAGGTCTGCCGCCGGCTGAAGCAGGACAGGAGCACGAGGGATATCCCTGTAATATTCATCACAGCGAAAGAAGATACAGAAAGCGTCGTGCAGGGATTTCATGTCGGGGGTGTGGATTATATCACACGCCCATTCAGGGAAGCGGAAGTGCTCGTCCGTGTTGAGAATCATCTCAAGATCCATCGACTGGCGAGGCTGCTACTGCACAAGAACCGTGAGTTGCAGGAGGAAATCGCCAGACGTGAACATGCGGAACGGGAGTTGGCCAGAGCGGATTAGCAACTGGCGGAGCTTTCCCAACAGGAGGCCGAACGTTGGGGTATCCAGGGTTTTATCGGAGAGAGCAAGACCATCGCAGCCATCCTGGAGGATGTACGGCAACTCCAGCACACGGACAATGTGAGCGTGCTGATCACCGGGGAGAGCGGCACAGGCAAGGAACTCATCGCACGTGCGATCCACTTCGGTGGCACACGAGCGCGAAGGCCATTCGTACCCATCAATTGCTCGGCGATCCCCCATGAGCTTGCGGAATCCATGCTGTTCGGGCATGTCCGGGGGGCGTTTACAGGCGCCCTGGATACCCAGCGAGGTTACTTTGAATTGGCAGATGGGGGGACGCTCTTTCTGGACGAGATCGGCGATATGCCTCCTGAACTTCAGGCGAAGCTGCTGCGCGTGCTGGAAGACGGCTGCTTCAGTCCGCTCGGCAGCACCGCACAGAAGCATGTGGATGTGCGCGTGCTCTCTGCAACGAACCAGGGACTCCAAACCCGAATCTCTCAAGGCACGTTACGGCAGGATCTCTATTTTCGGCTCGCACAATTCATCGTAACGGTTCCTCCTCTCCGCGAGCGGCCCGGGGACATTCCGCTGCTGATCCAGCATTTCCTCAGACTGCTTGCGTTTGAGATGGGGATTGAGACCCCCGTTCTGAGTCCTGCAGCATTCTCAGAGCTGAGTCGCTATCCCTTCCCCGGCAATGTACGTGAACTCAGGAATATCATCGAACACGCGCTCATCAAGAGCAAGGGCTCGGCGATTCAGCCCGAACACTTGAACCTCATCCCGGCGGGTTCTCCAGGTCAAATCTCTGATGCGCCACTTCCCAACCTGTCCATGTCCCCCGACACCGATGAAGAACGGATTCTGCACCACCTGCAAAGTCATCGCAGCATCAACAACTCTGAATGCCGTGATCTGCTCAATGTCGATCTGCACCGAGCATCCTATCTGTTGCGTAAAATGTACCGGACGGGCCACCTCAGGCGACAGGGTGGACATCGTGGTGCCCGGTACCACCTTAATTCGTAAAGATTCGCGATCCGTCTGCGAATTTCTGCGAATTCTTCACAACCCCACCGTTTCACACAGCCTGCTACGAAGCACCGGCGCCATCCACTCCCTGGCACGCATCTTGCCTGCTCATCCATCCGTCACTATGATTGTTTGCTCACGTGATCCATGGGATCTCTGTATGCGTGGGAGAAGGCATCATACCATACAATGCACTTCGATAAGTTGAACGGGAGGACGGGCATGGCTAAGGTACGAAGAAGGTCAACGTCAGGATGGTTGTTCATCGTTGGGTTATACATCATCTCTGCAGTCATCGGAGCTGAGTGGAACCAGGCACTCGCTGAGGATGTGCATGGCGCGATCATCACGAGCGGCGAGTACATTTCGGACACGGAATACCGGATGAAGGCATGGGGGAAGGATATCTTCTCTCACGAAACCCATAGCGGCGACTGGGAGGCCCGTACTATTGACGGTACATCATTCCGGCTCGCCGACGCGTGGGCGAAGTATTACTTCAAGATACCCGCGGAACTGTATGATGAGCGGCAGATCGTGAGCTTCCGCGTTGAAGTGAGCTACGACAACGTGGATTACGCCGACGTGAACGGCGGCAATGAGAACGCGCCACCCAATCTCCTATGTTATGACTGGGAGAACAATAATTTTGACTTCTGGGGTAACCTGCAGGCAACGGGTGATGGAAACGTCAAATGGAAAAAAGTCACGACTCCCGGCCTCTATCCAGGTGATCCCAGCTACCATATCGCCTCTTCAGGCGGTGAGAAGTACCAGATCCACATCGCGATCGACGCGCCCGATGGGGATGGCGGCGCGCCCGGCGACGATGATGCCGAAGTGGACATTGACGAGGTCTATGTCTATCTCCAGGTGAAGAAGCCTATCTTCTCGCTCACGAGTTCGTCATCCGCCAATATCGGGGATGTCTATGTGGAGACGAACTCCACCACCACGAACTACAACAAGGCTCGCAAGAAGCAATTCACATTCCAGAACACCGGCGAGTCCGGAAGTGTACTCAGATGGAGTATCAGCAAACCAACCAGCGCGACCTGGCTGAAACTCTCGGAGACCTCCGGCACGTTGAGTAGCGGCCAGACAAAAACGGTGGACGTCTGGGCCGAAGGGGTTACGCTGAATCCCGGGCACTACGATGCAGGACTCACCCTCCGAGGGGACCGGGTGAATGGAGGCCGGGTACAAGATCAACCGCTGAATGCTCACATAAACGTCTACCGCACAAACCGGTTTGAGTACCTCTCTCCCGAAGTAAGCCCCCTCAACAACCGTGTGAACATCGCCCTGGCGAGCCCTGTGAGCTTTGAAGTAGGGAACGAGCAGAAGTTCAATCCCTATGCACAGGTGGTTGCCTACCGATGGGCGAAGGTTGCGGCGGGAGCGACCCCAACAACCTATAGCCAGACAACCGGTCGTGTCAAGAACTACGACGGAAACAACTTCCCCGATCCCGGCGGGTACGATATCTACTGCAAGTCCGTTGAGGAAGCGCATGGCATTGAGGTGGAGTCGGACCCCATCAAGATCAGCGTGCGCGCCTGGGCGCGTCCGACGGTCGAGGAGACCCCGCCCCAATCCGCGATTGACGCGGGGGATGTGTCGTGGTATGGCAGCCGGTATGCGGGGGTCACCGGCGAGCCGGTGCGGTTCATGGCGGATGGAAACGTCAGTTCCCAGAATGATGAATCAACGGAGAACATTGCGAAGTACCTCTGGTATCTCGACGACCAGGGAGAAACAGTGGAGTTGACGCAATGGCCCGGCCAGGCTGTCTCCTACACGTGGGGCACCTCGAATCTGAGCGGACGTATCCGATGCAAGGCGGTGACCAACTACGGGGTCGAAAGCGATGAGAAGCTCTTTGACTTGAGGGTCTACCAGGCGTTGCAGGCTGACCCGCGTGGTACCTACACAGGCAGACCCAACACCTCGGTTCGACTACAGGGCTTCGTGGACAAGAACAGCTACCCGGGCGCGACGTTCGAGTACCAATGGCAGGTCAATGTGCCAGTGCTCAAGAATGCCGCCGTACAGACCCCGGACTATGTCGAGTTGACGCCCAACGTGGGTAGTAGAAGCGGGCAGTTGGAGTATACCGACCTGCAACTTGGGGATACCTGGAGCGTGACCGGGGAATTCTGGTCAGGCGGTGGCAGCGGCGCTGATGCCTTCTACATCTACGTCTGGGCCGACGATACGCCCCCCGGCGAAGGCACGGCAAAGGGCAATTACTCTATCGCCTACGATGAATACAACAGCAATGGCGAGATCCAACTCATCTATGATGGAACACGGCTCGCTACAGTTGTCGAAGGTGGAATTGACAACAGCCAGTGGCGCTCCTTCCAGGTGGACTTCGCTCAGGGGAACTTCGACATCTATCTGGATGGCATCCTCAAACTCCAGTATGACGATAGTGCGAACTACCAGGATCGGATGACAGGGCATCTTTTCGGGTTCGGTGCTCGAACCGGAGGGCTGAATAACTATCACCGGGTGAGAAACCCGCAGTGGTACCGCAATGGAGAACCGGTATCCGACCAGCAGATCGCCACGGACGGCAACGGTCGCGCAGAATTCGAGTGGGCACAGGACGGAACCTATCCCGTGAAGTTCTCGGTACGGGTGAATACATCCGAGGGGTTGGAACTACGAGATACGCAGATAGCAGAAGTGATCATTGAATCCGGCAAACCGACCGCGTTGCCGGGAGGTCCCTACCGGGGCGGTATCGCAGGAGGGAATTACTCGCCGGTTCCCTTCGAAGGCAACTCCCCCGACTATGTCGAAGCCGCCGACATTGGGCATATCGTGGACTGGGAGTGGACGTTCAACGATCCCAACGCAGACCAGCAAGGGGTCGTCGGCAGGTTCTATGAGTATCCCACGGATCTCGCTGACCAGAGCACGCTCAACCTGGACATCGTTGAGAACTACCTCAGTGATAACAAAACAGACCCGACGCTCACGAGGAGTTACGGCACGATTGATTTCCCAAGTACCTCAGGTGATTTCCGGCACAGAGACCGGGCAGGGGAGGAAACAGGCGTCTCGAACTACTTCCTCGCACGGTTCACAGGGTTCATCCAGATCGAGACAGCGGGGACCTACGAGTTCCACGTCACCTCGGATGAGGGCTTCCGGCTCAAGATCGATGATGCGATCGTTGCGGAAGATCCCAATCAGCGCGCAATTGCAGAAACAACGGGCAGCCATACATTTGCAGAACCGGGCAACTACCCCATCGAGTTATCCTACTTCGAACGTCTGGGGGATGCGGCACTGAAATTCTCCTGGACACCCACCGGTGGCACAAAGGCGCTCGTTCCGGCCTACACTCTGAGCACCGGTGGATTCGACGCCGGCCGATACAATCCGGGACATGCGTATGCAAGGGCGGATACATACCCGGCCGATCTGAGAGTACGGTCCGAGTATGGCAAATGGAGTTTGATCGCCTCGACGCAGGTGGAAGTGATCGACGGTACCATCGCGGGGTATGTGCGTGCAGCCGACTTGCGTACACCTGTCCGGGAAGTGACGTTGACGCTTACCTCCAGCCATGTAAGTCGAAACGCACTGGCGCGCATGGCAGACGCCGACGACAGGATCCATACGACGGCTAATGGTAGTCTCCAGACCGTGAGCGATCCGAACGGCTACTATGCGTTTGAGCATCTCCCCCTGGGGAACTATCGCATCATCGCCAATAAGGGCGAAGGTGACAGCGCGCACGAGTTCGAGAAGCGTGTGCTGGCAACGGAACTGACGCTGGACGGCCCCAATCAACTCGCGATCGACTTCGTGGATCTGAGCGTCTATCCCGTCGGAGGCCGGGTTGTCTACAGCATCCAGAAGAACGGGCAGGATGTGCTGGTGGAGGGTGTGAAGATAAAGGCCCAGCCTGTGGGTTCCACCAGCGATATTGAGGCGCTCTTGAGCACCAGGTCGCTCTCTGCAACGGGCACGAACTACAGCATGCCGCTCTTCGCCGGGAAGTACCTGTTCCTGGCAGAGAAATATCTGCACGACATCCGTCTGGCGGGAACGCATCCGAATGATACGGTGCATACACCTCCTCCGGGCTACGATAGCAACGCCGGTCTCATCACCATTGAGGATGCCCGTACAGACATTGATTTCGTGGACTACAAGACGTACGAACTCAGCGTGTTCGTGGTGGACTCTGGTGAAAACGCTATCACGCACTACCCGGACAACTACTCGAACGCAGGCGCCCCCATCACCGTCACCGTGAGCGGCGACAACGGACAGGCATCTGATGTCCCTGTGGATGAAGATGGCAAGATTGCCGTCAAAATGAACCCCGGCGTCTACACCGTGACCGTCGAGGGCGCAAGTCCGGAGAGCGAAGAGATCGATCTCACAGGTGGAGATCGCTCCATGAGCATGACCATCCCAGTGAAGATTGAGCTTGAGATCACATCGCTTCCGCCCGCGCTTATTCCGCACGAACTCTGGAATCAACTCCTGGAGGATGACGAGATCGCTCAGTTCATGGCGGATCACGGGATCGACGAGGACAATATCCCGGAGGGCTACCTCTACTACTACCCGCCCGATCCCATTCCCCACGTCTATACGATCAAAGCCACGGCGAATGGCCAGCCTGTGACCGGATACATCCTGACCGTGTCCGACGAGATCAGCCAGATGACACCCGATCCACCTACAGAGAGGGATATTCTCACCTCAAACGATGAGTCGGAAGTGGATGTCAGGGTTGTCGGCGGCCTACCCAAGCTGGAGTTCGATCAGAACCAGAACCCGGTTTCCGGGGAGAAGACCATCACCTTCAAGGCCAGCAAGGCGGGGTATGAAGAGAGTGACCTGCTGGAGACAGGTGTCAAGATTCTGGGAGACCTGCCGAAGGGCGCTGCCGAGCAGATCATCGCTATCCCGAACGTGAACTACACCGTGCTGCATGACCCACCGGGAGATGGCAGCTATTCCTACCTCGATGATTCCGCGGTGATCCGGGGGGCTATCCAGAACATGACCATCAGCTACCCGGATCCGGGTGGGGACTCAGGAACCATACCTGTGTATCCCGCACCGTGGAGTAACCGAGACATCGAAGGGTATGACGATGGTGACATAGACCTCGGTAGGAGCGGCCTGCTAGATACACGGGGTTCGAAATCCGCGTTTGATGACGACTACGACTCAGCAGCCGACAACTACATGATCAACGTGGGGATGAGATTTGGCATCGTCGGCGGCAAGATGGCCATCGGTGCACTGGCCAGGGTAGTGTTACCTCGGCTCTCCATGAAGCTCGCCAAGTGGGCAGGGCCAGCGGCAGCGATAGCGTCCTACCCACTCTCGCTGGCGTTTGCCTTCAAGGATGCCGCCATATTGAAAGAGGGGCCAGACTCCAACGGTTACATCACCCCACAGATCCAGTATGAGGTGCGTCCGCGACAGCGGATGCAAACGCCCTCAGGAGATACGGTGCCCGATCTCGTCGGCCCCGGCAAGGGGGACATCTACATCGGCGAAGGCTGGACGTTACTTCTCCGAGACCACTATCGCTTTGGCATCCTGTGGAACGACGCAACCAGTACCTGGGACGACAGTTCCACGGAAGTCAAGACCTATACGGTTGAGCGCAATGAAGAAAACCAATACATGTACACCGTTCGGGACATTGAGCAGATTGTCTCCGATCTGACCGTCAGCATTGAATCCCTTGCAGAAGGTTCGGATGAGCGCAAGACACTGGAGAGTTCCAGAGCTACCTGGCAACAGTTACTCAACTACAATCTGGCATACCGCTGGAACAAATACTATGTGGACAATGCGGCCAAGATCGCGATGCTGGAGGCCAAGAGTTCTCTGACGCCCGAGGAGCAGGCCTATCTATCTGAACTTCAGACGATTAGAGACAGTATCAACGCAAAGGGAGGAGATCCCTTCGAGGCATTCAAGGAAGGCGAAGGGCTGACGAATATCGGATACGAAACGCTGCTCTTCAGCGGCGGTCCTACCTTTGAGTACTCCCGCTCTGTCTCTGAGGGGAACTTCGCCACCTACACGGTCTCCTCATTCTACTACGACAGGGCCAAGCTCGGTTCCACCTTCGCCTACACCATGCCTCCTCCCTCATTCGTTCCCATACCGGTGAGCGTGCGATTTGAGATCGGCGGGGGAGACTTCGTCGGCAAGGAGGATCGGCTCACCAATTCGGTGCAGAGCGGCCAGCAGGTCGAGCAGACCGTCGGATTCGTGCTCAACGACGATGATGTCGGTGATCAGTTTGCCACCCACGTCTACGAAGACCTGAGGTGGGGAACCCCGATGTTCATCCAATCGCCGGGGAGCTACACCTCCGACCCCTGGGAAGCGGGGACGAGCAAGGCTGTTGACATCACACTGGAATTGGTAGAGCAACCGGGTGAGACGTTCGATTACCACGAAGGCGGGCATTACACCATCAAGGTAACATACACCGGTGCGCGGTACTACCAGGGCGCAAGGGATGTGGAGGGGAGAACTCTCCAGACGATAGACTTCGCGCTTTACGCTCCTCAACCCGATAACGCCGATAGTCTGACGGTTCAGTTCAATGGAACGCATGAACCTTACATCGTGAGCCTCAATCAGGATATGAGATCGGCGACCATCGTCCTCTCGCTGTATCCGCCAGAGAAGGACAGGGACAACACGGCGGAGAAGGCGTATGAAGTGGATATCATGGTTCAGGAGGTGGCGGACCGGCAGATCGCTCGCCTGCTCAACCTGACACCCACGTTCGCTGACATGCGCGCCCCTCGTGCGGTGATCACCGCGCCATACTCTGGTGAACGCATCAGCCCCGTGTTCTTCCCCGGCGATCAACCTTTCAAGATCAAGACACTCTCGGAAGACACGGATCTGAACACCATTCAACTCCAGATCCGCTCCAGGCAACCTGACGGCGTGTGGGAACCCTGGTACAACCTCTCCGGGATGCTCTGGGAAGATGGCGGAACGAACACGGCTGTGACCGTGTTCGACCGGCTCAACCGCAGACCGCCCCGGCGTGAGTTCACGTTCCAGTGGGCAGAAGGGGCCATCCGACAACTCGGCGTCGGAGAATACGCGCTCCGGGCCATCGCGACGGACAAGGCCACCAACCCGAACACCGACATCGACCCACCGTTCGTACTGTTCCTGGTGGACGACGCCAAGCCGTCGGTCCTCAACTGCATCCCCGACTATCAGGCACGGGAGAGCGAACGTATCTATCGTGGCGAACTGAGCGTGACATTCACCGATGACATGCGCGCCACGGACTTCGATGATCGCACCTTCTATGTGATGGATCTGCTGGACAACAACAGCAAGGTATCGGGCTACGTCTCCTACAGTCCTGCGTTGCGCAAGACCGTGTTCGTACCTATCGTCCCATTCCGGCCCAATGGCTTCTATCGCGTCGAGGTCAAGACGGATGTGGACAACGACCAGGATGGCAACTTCGAGGAGCGAGGCGTGCATGACCTCGCAGGCAATCCACTCGACAACGCCTTCATGTGGACCTTCCGTACCACCGATGCACCCTTCGAGCCGACCTGGTCCATGGTCTTCAGTGCGACCGATGGCGACAACACGGATGGGAACAACATCGCCGCTGTGGCATACGGCGCGATAGACGCTGAAGATGAGAAGGATGTACGTGCCGTGCCCGCACTGGCATCGCAGATGCGCATGAGCTTCCTCAATCGTGACAAGGTGGAGTTCGACCGCGACATCCGCCCGGCTGACGGACGGCTTGCACACCACTGGTTCTTCGTCGTTGACAATGCGGGGATCGGTTCTACCGTCACGCTCTCCTGGCAACCATCTCTGGGCCTGGCCAAGACAACGCGGCAATACCAGATCATCCGTCTGGTGGAGTTCGACCGGAACGGAGGGATGAGCAACAGTGTCACGCTCGACCCGACCCTGGCGATGAACCAGCAGACGGGCCTGACGGAACCTGTGGTCGCTTACACGTATACCAATCAAGGCGAACGCTCACGCTACTTCCGACTCGATGCGCAGAAGGTCGGCTTTGCCGCCGGGACGTTCGAGGTGGGCACCTCCGGCTGGAGGTTCTTCTCCGTTCCGATCACGCCGCAACGCGCCGAACCTTTTGTGAATCTTGGAGATGACATTGACCCGTTCCAGCTCTTCCAGTATGAGACGGATCCGGGAGGGTACAAGGTCTACCCCTACGACCTTGGCGAAGTCAGCCTGCAGACCGCATACGGCTACTTCACTCGCCTCGCGAAGGATGTCGAGGTGGATGTGGGTGGCACGTCGAACTACAACGACGTCACGATCGCGCTGGAAGACCGTGGCTGGCACGCCATCGGGAATCCCTTCTCACTGCCCGTGAACGTCTCTGACCTGCTGTTGAACGGCTTACCATTTGACGATGTGGCAGGAACGCCCGGTCCGGACGATGAGTACATCCGAGTGGCGGAAGACACGCTTTACCGCTGGAACATCATCACCAGGAGTGCGAACTTCCTGAGCGGGATGCCTCTGTCGGACAGTTACCAATCGATAGTGAGTGGTGATCCATTACAGCCGTGGGAAGGTTACTGGATCAAGACAAGGCAGGACAACGTGATGCTTACCATTCCCGTACCGCCCGGCCTGGGCTCGTTCCAACCTCCTGTGCCGGAATATCTCAGACCGCCAATGGCTCCCACTCGGATTGCGGATTCCGGAGTGCAGAGCGCGGAGTGGGAAGAGGGCTTCCGACTGTCGCTCAAGCTCGCATCCGCATCCGCTTCGGACCTGACGACCCTCCTGGGTACACATCCGAAGGCAACGGCCGGCCCGGACGGACTAGACCAGAGCGAACCGCCGATGCTGAGCAAGACGGTGGCAGCCTACTTCGAGCATGCAAATTGGGATGAATCCGCCGGGCTCTACAACAGCGACTTCCAGGCCACGATGGAACCCGGGGAATCGCGCACCTGGCAACTCACGCTCTACACCGACCAGTCCGACGCGACGATGACACTCTCGTGGGAAGATGCGGTTGAGCTGATGCCGGAGGACACGATGTTCCGGATTCGGAGAGCGGAGAGCGGAGTGCGGAGTGCGGAACCCGTCAACTCGTCAACTCGTAACTCACAACCTGCAACTGGCGAAGCCTGGATCGACATGCGGGATGTGACATCACTGAAATTCGCAGCGACGCAACGCATCACCGAAATCCCACTCGAAATCCGTGCTGAACGCTTCGCCATGGCGCCGCCCGCCGATGTGCAGGTGGTAGCAGGCGAACGACAGGTGACCGTGCGGTGGCGGGCTGAGGAGAGTGCATTTGTCAGCGGGTACAGCATCACCCGCGACGGTTCGGTAGTGGCGCGGTTGGAAGGTTCCACGTTGCAGGTTGAACGTTCAACGTTCCAACGTTCTAACGTTCCAACGGGAGCCAACGCGCAAACAGGCTACTACGAATACACCGACACTTCCGTCCTCGAGGAATCCACCTACACCTACCAGATGACGGTCCACTACGTCACGGGAGCAGAACTGAGCAGCGAGCCCTTCACTGTGACCGTGCTGCCCTTTATCAAGGAGACAGTGCTACTGCCTAGCTATCCCAATCCGTTCAATCCAGATACCTGGATTCCGTATGAGCTGGTGAAGGAAGCCGATGTCAGCATTGACATCTACAACAGCACTGGCCGGTTGGTTCGCACGCTGAAGCTCGGCAAGCAACCACGAGGTCGCTATGTCCACAAGGATAAAGCTGGTTACTGGGATGGACGTACTCGACTGGGGGAACGCGTTGCGAGTGGCGTCTACTTCTACGTGCTCAAAGCAGGAGACTTCACAGCCACACGGAAGATGGTCATCCGCAAGTAGGGAATGGTTTTGGTGGATGGCGTATAGCGGATGGCAAGAGCCGCATCCTGTGCTCTACGCCATAGGCCATTGACCATCCGCCAAGCCATAGGCGGCAGAAAGGAATATTCCGATGAGAAAAAGAATCTTGTTGATAGCTACCGTGCTTCTCCTGGTGACGGGCGTTGCGTTCGCTCAGATGGATTGGCAGAAGTATCCCGCGAATCCTGTGCTGGACTACGGAACTCCGGGGAGTTGGGACGCGCTCCACGTATCCCAGCCCTCGGTGCTCTACGATGGGGTTCGTTACCAACTGTGGTATGCGGGACACAATGGCGTTCAGTGGAACATCGGTTATGCACGCAGCCAGGATGGGGTGGAATGGGATGTGTATCCCGGTAACCCCGTGCTGAACGACGGCCCTGGCGATGCATGGGATAGCATCTACGTCTCCCGGCCGTGTGTGTTGTTCGACGGCACGCAATACAAGCTGTGGTACACGGGCTATGATGGCGAGCGTCTCCGGATAGGCTATGCCACCAGCAATGATGGGCTGCTCTGGACGAAACAGCCAGACCCGGTGCTCGATACTGGCGCACCCGGCTCCTGGGACGCAGAGGGTGTGGGCAGTTCCAGCGTGTTGTTCGACGGCACGCAATACAAGCTGTGGTACACGGGCTATGATGGCGAGCGTCTCCGGATAGGCTATGCCACCAGCAATGATGGGCTGCTCTGGACGAAACAGCCAGACCCGG
>JAJRTO010000300.1 GCA_024278235.1 Candidatus Poribacteria bacterium | reverse complement strand
CTTCCCCTCTTCCCCTCTTCCCCTCTTCTGTGATTTCGGTACCTGTTTACAAAAGTGTTACCTACTGAACCCTCAAGGAGTATAGCATGCAGTATGACTATCGTCAAGGCATTCCAAAATGGATGTAACCACGCTGGTGCATTCGTTTTGCCTCTCCGTACGTTGCGATATTCAGAGGGATCACATCTGCTGCACCGTGACTCGGGCTCGGATAGTGTTCCCCGCACTATCCACCGCGACGATGCGCAGACGACCCGTCTCAGGGGTGAGGAAGTAGGTTTCCCCGGATCGATTCTGCGCCAGAAAGCGATCATTGATGAACCAGAAGATACGTCCGTCTGTGGTATCGGTCCACGCCTGCAAAGGGATCCGACCGGAGCGACGTATCCCTGCGGTGGCAAGGTAGCGCATGCCATCCGTTGGGCGTGCGAGGCGCAACTGTGTATCCGCTGCATGACCACCATGTTCAGGAGAGCCACTCGCCTCCAGCCCCATGATCGCTGCTGCAAGGGGAGGATACACGGTAAATACGCGCTGCTCCACCTCTCCGGTTGCGTAGTGTTTCCACGGTTGAGCACGCCGACCGGTTTTCTTCTCGACCAGGAAAGCTCGATGAAAGGTGCATTTCTTGATGGGAACCCGATCCCGAACGGCCCACACCGTCTTGGTTTCTGGACAACGTTCAGAAACCGGCATGCCGGAAAGTGCGCATACGGGGACCTGCATGAGGTAGTCAGTCTCCATCGGAATCCGCTGCGATTGGGATCCCAGGGCCGTCAGGATGTCAAATAAGATGGGCCCTGCCGCCTGTGCTCCAACGATGCTATCTGCCCCCTCAGCGGAGAAGTTCCCGACCCAGATACCAACCGTATAATCCGGGGTAAATCCGATGCTCCATGCATCCCGCCGTCCCCACGATGTCCCCGTCTTCCAATAGATTTCAGCCTTTGGATTCGTAAGATTTTTACCCTGAGGGGCATCAGGGCGGTCACGCAGTGAGAGAGCGCGGAGCGTAAGTGAGACCGCACCCGGGTTGAGCAGTGAATGGGATGTGTTGTGTTCTGGCACAACCAGGCGCGGTACTCCATGCATCCCGCCACGCGCCAGAGTGACGTAGGCGTTCGTCAAATCGAGTAGAGAGACTTCCATGCCGCCGGTGATCACCGTTAGGCCATATTCCCTGCTACGGTTCGTCCGCAGGTCAGCAGCATCGAGCAGACTCAGGAACTTCCGGTAGCCCGTCTCTTGAAGTAGTTTCACAAATGGATAATTGAGGGAATGGGATAGAGCAAACTCTGCGGTTACCAACCCTCGATAGGTTCCGCTGAAATTCGCAGGACGGAAGCCACTAAATCCTGAGGGCACATCCTCCAGCAGAGTGGCCGGGGTCATCACTCCCTCCTGAAGAGCCAGTGCATAGAGAAAGGGTTTCAGAGTCGAACCAGGAGAGCGGGGGATGGCGAAGCCGAGGATCTGTCCGCCATGGGCGTCATCCCAGTAATCGAGCGACCCGACCAGCGCCCGGACCTCACGGGTCGAATTGTCCATCACAACGATACTGGCGTTGTATGCACCCAGATCCCGGAGCCTTGTGGCATGCGCACTGGCGAAACCTTCTGCAATCTGCTGGAGATGTGGATCGAGCGTCGTCCGAGTGTCAACCTCGTCCGGATCACGTAAGCGGATGTAATCCGCAGCGTGCGGTGCAGATGCAGGGAACCTTTGTACTCGAGTTGGGATCGAGTTCTCCAGAGCGATTTCAAGTTCTTTGACGTCCATCAGCTTATGTGCCTGCATCCGGGCAAGCACCCGATTGCGAGCTACCAGTGCTCGTTGGTAGTTCCTGACACTTGGCTGACGCGACGCAGGAGCTTGTGGTAAACTTACCAGGTAGGCCACTTCAGCGGGAGAGAGTTCGTTGGGAGTCCTGCCGAAATAGGCGAGCGATGCGGCAGTCACCCCCTCATAGTTTCCGCCATAGGGCGTTCGGTTCAGGTAGAACTCCAGGATACGATGTTTGCCGAGACGCAGCTCATACTGAAAAGCCCGGAACATCTCATGCAATTTGGCGGTGACGGTTCGCGGTTTGGGCTCAACGAGGCGCGCAAGCTGCATCGTAAGCGTGGAGCCGCCTGAGAGAATCCTCCGTGCACGTAGGTTTTGTGCCATCGCTCGCACAATTGCGAGAAGATTTACCCCGGGGTGGTAGCGAAAATAACGATCCTCATAAGCAATCGTCGCCTCAATCAGCAATGGCTCGATCTCCTCCAACGGTGTCCAGATACGCCATTTCTCGTCCGCCGTAAGATAGACGCGCATGATGGAGCCATCGCGGAAGCGTATCACTCGGGATGTCGAAGGAGACAACGTTTCTGGCAAAGGGACAAGAAACGCTGTCAACAGGGTGAGGAGGCAGAGAGACAAACAAGCGAGAAGAATTCTCCTCCTCATCTTGCTTCCCTTTCTTCGATGCATACGTCATCCTCCGGGAATTCTAACAGGCAGCCGCAAGGATTGCCTGTTTGATCCAAAAACATCAGTCGGAGTAACGTGTGATAGTAATGGAACTGGCGCCACTTGCAGCCCGGATCCCCGGATCATACATCACCTCAGTCCTCACAGGTGGCAGGACGAATACGCCCGGTGTCACGGCACGAAGCATGTAAAAGTAGGTTGTCTCTCCGATGGGGACATAACCAAATGCCTGGACACGCTCATCCCGGTAATCCACATACTCCGGGTTGAACAGCGAACTTCTCTTGAGGAACTGCCGGTCGGCGGTCCCTGGGAGTCGCGGGTTCTCGATCTCGAATCCAGCGGGGACAAAATCCTCGATGGCCACATTGTGAAGGGGTTCGGAACGCCCGTTCATCACGGTGATCTCGACGAAGTAAAGATCACGTTGCTGAAATTCCTCCGGGACATTACCTTCCTCATCGAGGATTCGTTTCCGTACCGTGAGACCGTTCTCTTGAATGGCATCGTATCGAGCAGCCTCACGGAAACCAGCATTCTCAACCAGCGCGTAGAGGACTCCATCGCTCTGTACCTGCAATTGCAATTGTGCAAGCGCGGAGGCCGATTTGAGGAACCAGAACTTGCCATATTTGGCCTCCCGGGGGTCTTGAGCTTTGCCATCGATGATAAGCACGGCCGTATAATTCTCAGCGTAGGTGGTGTTTTGGATCCGTGTTCCCAGTGCGAGCATTGCCCATGCCAGTTGCTGCGTGGAGTAGTAGTAGCTCTTCATTTCGAGCATCTTGATCAGGGAGACCGTGTCTGGTTCGTTATCGGCAGAGCTTGGGTGGATCAGTTCACGGATATACAGCCGAACCGCATGATTGCGGAGCGGCGAATAGAAGTTACCGCTAAGTTGACGGGTTTTCGTGGGAATATATGTCTTCAATGCTTCCGTCAGAACCATCTCAGCAGATGTGCGTCGACCGCTGAGGAACAGAGCCCCCGCAAAGAAGAGCCGGGCCTCTGATGTCAGCAACTTTGTTTTCAGGTCAAATATCTCATCCAGATCGGAAGAACGCAAACGACCGCCTCGCGCCAGCACGAAATATCCAAACGCTTCAGCGCGTGCGTAGCGTTCGATATAGTTGAATGCCAACTCCAGCGTTGACTCCGGGACGATATAGCCAGCATCCTTCGCTTCCAACAGAACAAAAGTGGCATAGATGGACGCCCATTTCACGGGATCCCGGCCTCCGGGCCAGAAGGAGAATCCTCCGCCAGGAGTCTGCATCGATATCAACCTTGCAATCCCCGACTGGATCATGTTGATCAATTCGCCTTCCGGCACTGCATCGGGGGCCGCGATCTCAAGGATCGGCTTGAGGCGAATGAGCGGAAGCAACGATGAGGATGTCTGCTCCACGCAGCCATAAGGATAGCGCACCAGGTGCTTGATGTGATGAAGTTGTGCGAGTCCGGGCGTCGTGGTCAGCGTGATGCGGGTTTTCTGATACTCCGGCAACCAACCCGTGACGGCCGGAAGGAGATCCACTGTACCCGTCTGAAGGCCGATATACTGTACATCCGTATCGAATGGACGGTTCGGCAGGATAGGGAGTTGAAGAACATCGGAGAATCGATCACTTCCCCAATCGGCATCGAGATGGATGCTGACAATCCCTGACAATCGGTTCACTTGCAGGGGAGTCCACACTATCTGTGAGCCATTTGGTTTCAGTTGGATACGTGATATGCGCGATTCGCCTTTTTGCTCGCCCATCTTCTCATCCGCCTGTGTTTCGGCGGGAGAAGCCTGACTATCCACACGAACGTTCAGCTTCACCTGCTGTGGCTGGTCCGTGCTGTTTTTCAGTGCTATGGGGAATTCAGCCTGATCGCCGGCATACACAAATCGAGGCGGTGTAGGGAGCACGATGACCTCTGTGGTAACCGTCACAGACTGCTCTGCCGAAGCCATCCGCATTTCGTCCACTACCGATACCATCACTCGTAGCCTGCCCAGATATTGGGGAACGGGAAACCGGACGTGGATTTTGCCGTCGGCATCACTTTCCACGATGCCGCTCCAGTAAGCGACGAGACGGATGAGTGACGGCATCTCCATGTCGAGGGCTCCCTCCTCACTGCCACCAGGTTTGAACATCGCTTTGTTGATGATCCAGCCGAGCGTCTCAGAGGTACGGATGCCAAGCGCCTGATCCCGGAAGATCCCCTCATACACGTCAGGCGTCCGGAACCGTGTGATCTGCAGGATCCCCTCATCCACGATGGCCACCGTAGCTTTCATGGGACCACTTCCCTTGATAAACACATCCAGATCGGTACCCGGACGGATTTTCTCCGGCACACGGACGGTCAATGGAATACGATGTTTTGCAGGACGTACCTTGACCTGCCGTACACCGAAGGCCCGTCGGACCAGGTACTGTTCATCGCTACGGATCAAGAGCGCGGACGCATAAACGGTGGTAACTCCCTGCGGAATCACGAAGGAGAATTGCGCGGTCTCCCCTGTGGCATCCTGCCATTCATGTCGGAGCACTTCATCCAGTTCGAGCGTCCAGAGGATGCGTCCCTCAAAGGGGAGGAGAACGCTTGCTTCGATCCTCTCACCATAATCGTAGTCCCTATTGGGCGGACCTCCCGACAGATTCCCGTTCTCTTTCTTCTGAACCTGGATATCCAGAACCTCTGGTGATTCCGGTCGATCTCCATCGCCATACCAACTCCAACCCCGGATCATCAGTTCTCCGAGTGAATCGCTGTCCGGATCGCGCACTTCGACAAGATAATCATACCAATAGGTTGTGGGACGGACACTCAGTTCAAACTTCCCGTCCGTAACCTGAACATCGCCTCCTGCATCCATCGGGTAACGCTGCTGCGTGTATTCCCAAGAGAACCGGTTGTTCTGGGGATCCCATGTGCGAACGTAGTCGTGGCGAATCTCATACAACTGATAGGAGAGAGTCCGAGGTCCCTTCTTCAGTTCTCCACGATAGTCGACTGTAACCCCTTTGATTCCAATGGGCTTGCCGGGTGTTATCCGACGGGTATCCGATTTCAGGCCGATGTAATAGGGGAAGGGATGGAGTTTGACCGTGGTCCAGCCACGGCTCACCCGTCCG
>JAJRTO010000299.1 GCA_024278235.1 Candidatus Poribacteria bacterium | reverse complement strand
TAGGCGTCCACCAGATGATCGAGCAGATCTTTCCTCTTGGGTGAGGCGACAATCCCTTCGAGAGCCTTCCATACCGTTCGCTTGAAAGGCTGATTGGGTGAAGCGATGGGGATGACCAGGGATCGCCCTCCGGGAGCGATCAGGATAGCACTGGGAAATGATGTGATCTCCCAGAATCTGAGATACTCCATTGCAGGGTGATCGACGTCCCGATCTGCGAGGATGGTCTCGACCTCGATGTTTGTATCGATGAACGTCGCAGCGGCTGTCTGTTGGAATGTGATGTTGAGATCTTCCGGGGTGTCGTTCCGCACATAGTAGTAGAGACGGTAAGGCGTCGTGCCAATGGTCGTAAAGCCCACGTCACGGACGTTGTATTGACAAGCAAACGCAGTTGCCGTCAGCAAACACCCCAGCAGACATCCCGCCAATGTCCATTTCATACATTGCATCGTGATCTTCCTCCGCAGGAGGGACTATACTCGCTGTGCGCAGTATGATAGCACATGGGCGGGATGCATTTCAATGATTAGTCGGGAATCGCCAGTTGGGAGTTGCCGGTCGAGGCTCGGGTCATCGTTCCCCAACGGCCATCACCTTGCCTTGATCCAGTCCGACGTAGAGGTTGCCAGAAGCGATGGCAGGGGAGGAGAGGACGCGCTCTCCCTGCATGTCAAAACTCCAGAGTGTGTTCCCCGAATCGAGAGCAACGGCATGTAGCCTTCCGGATCGTGTGATCGCATAACACAACGTTTTGTCCACAGCAGGCGCGGAAAATATGCTTGCATCCAACTCGCTCTGCCAGAGGATTTCTCCGTCGCTGGCTCGCAGGGCGAACAGGGAGCCGTCACGTGCACCGGCATACACCACACCATCTTGGACAGCAACAGATGCCAGGACGGTCGCATCCATATCACGCTTCCACTGGATCTTCCCCGTCTCAGCGTCCAGGCAGATCACCTGTCCGTGGGGCGTTTCTGCCGGTTCGATATAGTTCCCATTGCCGAGACCAATATAGAGAAAGCCTTTCCAGATAGCGGGAGTTCCCCACGCCGAAAGTTCTACCGGCTGGCTCCAGATCTCCTCGCCATTTTCGGCGTCCAGGCAATAGATCGCCGGTTCATCGTAACCTGTGCCAATATAGACCCGATCTTTCCACACGGCAGGAGAGGCATCCACGTGGAAGTTCTGCGTGACGTGCTGCCAGATGGTATCGCCTGTATCCGCATCGATGGCATAGATCCCATCGTCCCCCGCACCGACAAACAGTTTTCCGTCTACGACACAGGGGCTCGATTCCACATGACTATTGGTTGGCAGACTCCAGAGGAACGTTCCATCGGCGGCGGCCAGACAGTAGAGATGAGCATCCATATCCGTATGAAGCCCCTCGCCGATGTAGACTTTGCCATCTGCGACCACCGGAGATGAGAAAATCGGACGCGGTGTTTCATAGTCCCATATGAGGTTACCCGTCGTGGTGTCAAGACAATAAACGCGACCCCCGCTGGAGAATATAGATGCCTCCGCACATCCGATGAACAGCCGATTGCCGATGACCGCCGGTGACGAAGAAAAATCCGCAACGTTGCTGAGAGCATCAAAGCTCCAGAGGATCTGAGCCGTTCGCGGCCCCGGCAGATCGTCCAGATGACCGGTGCGTGCCATATTTCCTCGGAAGGCAGCCCAGTCAATGATATCCTGGGGGGCGTCAGGCTGAGATGAAGTGGAAGCCCCACCCAGTTGCAGCGCCAATGTGATTCCACCGACCAGGGCTATGCACACGATCAGCGTGAGCCAACGATGGTCACTGGCACCATGATAGAGCCGAATGGTCCATCGTTTCCAGGTCTGGAATTTCAGTAAGGCTGTGGCACCAGCAAGGAGGAAGAGCAATATCTGAGGCATCACCGAGAGCAACGCCTGTAGCGGGCCAAATAACTGTGGAACCACGGCCTCCGCAGGCCGGCTGATGAACCACCACGCACAGACAAGGAGTAAGACGCGCATCCGATCAACTCCCGATGGAACGGTCGCCATGCTTCCGAATCCAGTTCACCGTGTAGTGGATGAGGTTTTGAATCAAAGGTGCGTTCTGCTTGACCTGAGTTTCGTCTCTATTATAAAGTGCCGTGATCAGATAAAGTCCGTTGCCATAAGGGAGTGCTGCAACGACGATATCCTTACCGTCCGGACTGGTAGCGAGGATGTTGAACTTTTTGTTCCAGCCGACCCATGTGTCATCCAGGCTCAGTTGTCCGGATTGAATTGCATTCGGTTTCTGAAAAAGCGATTTCCCTGCGGACATCACCTTGAAATCGCGCCAACTGTTCCGCTCCACGCCTGTGAGCTTCTCAGACAGCCAACCGGTACCACAGGGTTTGCCTACATCGCTGTCCTGTCCTGTGATGATGGCGACCCCTCCGCTCCGCACGAAGTTTCGGATCCGCTGCTCTGTCTTACTGGGAAGCAGGTTCTTACCGTTAATACCGAGTTCTCGTTGTCCCAGCCAGAGGATATGCGCTTTTTCCAGATTGGGCAAGTTGCGGTCTCTGGTCGGTTGGTAAGCGACAGGTATCTTGCCAACCGAGCGCGTTTTGCGTAATGCCAGGAATTCGGCTGTCGCTGTGAGACCCTGGATGGTCACCTGTCCCTGGATCGGCGGAGCACCGTTGCCCGTCAAGGCCAACACACGCACCGCACCTTTGGGAACACCCGGCCACGATTTGCCCGATAATGTATCGCGCACCAGCCGTTCGAGGCCGGGGGTATCCCCCGCGTACGTGCGATGCATATAGATCTCGATATGGGTAAAGTTCCACCAGGTTTTGGAGAGATCGGATTGAGCATCGGCAAAGGTCTGGAACCACGTCTCAGCCGTATGTCCAACGCTCTCGATTTTCGGCCCCTTGCGCGCATAGAAGATCAGGATCGGTGCATTTACTCTGAACTTCTGGATCAGTTGTTGCGGAAACTTTTGCTGTCCCACAGCGATGTTGATTTTGATCTCTTTGAACTGGGTTTTGCCCTTGATGTTTTCATCCACTCGCACCTTTGCGCGAAGTCGCTTTGTATCTACCGATGTGATCGTCCCTCGCACGATGTTCGTGCAGGCCTCCAGCACCTCCTGAAGGGTGTATTCCCGGGTGATAAATGCATCGGTGGGAAACTGGGTGACCAATAGCAATAGGAGCGTCATGGACACACAGGCGAGCAGCCTATGGTGCCTTGCGGATTGATGCCTGGGGAATGACAAAAGGTTCGAGCTGTGCAGGAGTGAGAAAAAACTGCATTTTAAGCTATCTGGCATCCTGTTTCTCCTTCTTCGGCTGGATCTGCATGATCAGGGTGACGGGGGTCCCAGGAGGGGGGAGGAGTTTCGCATTCTTCTCGTACAGATTGTCCTCCGCGGCTTCAGCGAGAGGATTCTGTATGAGAACGCTGGGATCCGCATGGTGAAGTGCAACGATGTTTTTGAGCAGCGTGGCCTCCAGTATCTGTTCCTCGCTATCTTCATCAAGGGGCCAGGTCAATCGTGAACCGGTGAATATCCAGTCCATCTTCTTCAGAGGTTTCCCTGTCTTTCTGCGCAGTACCAGGGATTCTGCGCGAACCTCTTTCGTCTTGCCCCCGGCTTGCCAACGCACCCAGAGTCGGATGGGATCCCCTTTTGGGAGCACGTGCTTCCCTTCTTCATCGTCATAGGCGGGTTCTCCGGGTTTGGAACCAAGTTTCACAAGGGCATCATAGATAGCCTGTGGATCTGCTTTGAGCACGATCAGACTCTCATATGCCTTGCCGGCCTCGCAACACGCGAGATACTCGATCGAGCCTTTGAGTTCATCTCGATAACGTTCCAACTCCGTCGAGACACTTCCTGCCAGCTCGATCCGCTTTTCGTCCGTCAGGATCTTGATCCCCTCAGTCTTTGGGGAAGCATTGCCAACGCTCGCCAGAGCAAACACAAACAACCAAGCGATGCGTAGCCACATAGTTTTTGTCCTCCTCTTCCGATCGCGACTATTTTCACAAAAGTATAACACACCCTACTTTCACATCCATCACATAGATGTTAGTAATTGTTTCGCTTCTATGATCAGCATGTTAATATTATGGGTTTCCTTTTTTGGATTGCCTATCACTTGAACAAGGTGTATAATAGGCGGAAGAAAATCAAACATGTGACTCTATGAACAAACATTGGAAAACTCAGATTGGTATTCTTGCATCGGGTCATGGCATCACCGATGCATATGGAAGTGCTTATTCTCCACTTCTCCCTGCGCTTGTCCAAAAGCTATCTCTCACAGAGGTTGATGTTGGTATCCTGGTAGCCGTCTTAGGGATCGGTACCTCGCTTACCCAGGTCGCGTTCGGATACCTGGCAGATCGGTTGGGGAAGCCGATCTGGATTGTGATTGCTCCTGCTGTTGCTGCTATCTTTATCAGTGCGATAGGGATGGCACCGAACTTCACGGTGCTCTTGGTGTTACTGTTTCTGGGAGGATGCGGCATCGCAGCCTATCACCCGCAAGCGGCTGCGGCGGCAGGGCGGGTTCATGAGCATTATAAGGGGCTGGCCATGTCTATTTTCACGGTAGGGGGAACCGTGGGATACGCTTGTGGCCCGCTGTTCATAGGTCGGCTTGGATTGGCTCGCACTCATTGGGCCGTTTTTCCGGGGCTCTTGATGACGTTGAGTCTTTACTGGATGTTATTCCAACAGAAGGCTTTGGAATTTCCGGAGGTTCAGCGTAAGCGACCGGCCCTGCTTGAGGCTCTGGCTCCAAATGCCGGACCACTGGCGTTGCTCTTTCTCATTGTGGTATTCCGTGCATGTACCAGTATCGCTTATGTATCCTTTCTGCCACTTTTCCTGGAAGAGAGAGGAATCTCCGGTATTGGTAACGATGGGATGGTGTCGATATTCCTCCTGGCAAGTGCCGCTGGAGCATTTATAGGAGGCACTCTCTCGGATCACATGAGCCGCAAGCATCTGCTCGTCATCTCGCTCGTATGCTCCGCACCGTTTCTTTACTTGGCTCCCCAGAATGTAGGCTGGCTGTTCGGTATGTTCCTTTTCATCGGGGGCTTTATTCTGGCAAGTTCGCTGCCCGTCAACATCATCCTCGGACAGCAAATGCTGCCGGAAAATGCGAGTATGGCCTCAAGTTTGATGATGGGCCTGGGATGGGGAGTCGGGGGCCTACTGAACATTCTCGTCGGAAAGACTGCCGAACTCGTGGGGATTGAAACCGCTGTCCAATGGTTACCTCTGATACCGTTGACGACAACTATTTTCGCACTGCTGATTCCCGCACATCGAGTGCGGTCAGCGAAGGGAAAGATAACATGAAGCCCATCCGAATCGGTTTTATTGGTGCTGGAAGTCTCGCGAATGCGATGCATTACCCTTCTCTTGCGGAGTTTGAGGATGCTCAGATTGTAGCTATCTGTGACCTCAACGAGCAACACCTGAATGCCACGGCTGACAAGTATCAAGTGGATAGACGTTATACCAACTACCGCCAGATGCTCGAACAGGTTGATCTGGATGCCGTCTATGTGATCATGCCCCCCCATCACTTGTTCGATATTGTCATCCATTGTTTACAGGCGAAGAAGCATGTGTTTATTGAAAAACCGCCCGGCCTGACCACCTACCAGACAGCGAGCTTTGCAGAATTGGCTGCCAAAAACGGTTGCCTCACGATGTGTGGCTTCAACCGGAGATTCATACCACTGCTCGCCCAATCCAAATCACTGGTTGAGGAGCAAGGGCCGATCATTCAATGTACGGCGACCTTTCTCAAATATCATACGGGCGGACGCTACTATAACGGTGCCATCGACATCTTGACCTGTGATGCGATCCATGCAGTGGATACACTCCGCTGGATGGGAGGGGAAGTGCGGGCCCTCGCGAGTACGATTCACGCTTATGAATCGACATTTGAAAATAGTTTCAATGCTCTGATCGAATTTGAGAATGGTGCTACGGGTTTTTTGGTGACGAACTGGATGGTGGGCAGACGTGTGCATACTTTCGAGATGCACGCAAAAGGGATTTCTGCGTTTGTGGATGGGGATGACTGCGCTCATGTTTATCACGGGAATCAGGAAGCAGGGCGTACCATCACGGCTCAGGAAGCGGCGGGAAGTGATCTCCGCCATAAATCTTACGGCTTCTATTTTGAAAACCGACATTTCATCGACTGTATCGGCCAGGGGTGTGAGCCGAATACTTGCTTTGCAGATGCGGTAAAAACAATGGAACTGGTGGATCGTATCTATGCATCGCGGATCTGCTGAAAGAAATCGCCTGTGAGGATTATCGCTCCATCCTGTAAATGGTATGTACATAGAGCGTGCGTGGAGTGTGATGCATGATCATCGACTTGTTTATTTTTCATGGAAGGGATTTGTAATGGAGGCGATTATCAGGGAACTTGTGGATTTTCTAACAGAACATAAGGACGCTGTCATATCCCGTTGGATGAACACATTATTCCAGAACCCGGCGGATCAAGAGGCGACACCTGCTGATTCTCAGGAGAAGTATCGCCAGATGATGTATGGTGAGGTATGGCCACATTTTCTGGATCATCTCAAAGCGAACAGCTCAGACTATCATGATCGACTGCTGGATTGGGCGCGAGAAGGATTTCAGCAGGGAATATCATGTGATATGATGTGCGAGTCGCATTTAGTGTTCCAACGAAGCATGGTAGAAGTCCTGTTGTACGATTATAAAGGGATGAAGGAATCTCTCGCTGAGATGATCCGTTTGCTGGAGCAAGAAGTTCAGGATCATATGATGCGAACTCTCCGTGACTACATGGCTATCGAGCAAAAAGCCAGAAAGGAATCGGAGCAGCAGTATCGCCACGTCATTGAGAATGTTACCGACATGATCTACATGATAGATGACCGGGGACAGTTCACATTTTACAACAAGGCTGCTGTAGAGATTCTCGGCTATGGTGAGCGTGAATTGATCGGGCACCATTTCAGGGAGGTTCTGACAGAATCGAGCACCTTGAAGGCCCTGGATCATTTTCGCCGAGCTATGAATGCTGAGGAACCGTTTTCCTCATATCGACTCGATATGCTCACCAAAGAGGGGCGTATGGTCTCCGTTGAAATCCGCACGAAGACGATCTACCGAAGGGGACTGCCGGTGGGACGTATCGGAATCGCCCGTGATATTACGGCCAGGAGACGTTTTGAACGTGAATTGCGGGCTCAGCGGGATTGGTTCAGTACCATCCTCCATAGCCTTCCTGAGACAATCATGGTTTATGATGAGGACTACAACATCGTCTTCACCAACGAGAAGATCGACAACGGCAAAAGCAGAAAGTGCTATGAATTCATCGAGGATATCCCGGTGCCTTGTCCCGAAGCCGGACTAGAATATCCATGTACGGTCCATCGCGTGATCCATGAAGGAATACCGGGACTTGACTACATCAGGGACTATCCTGATAAACGCTTGCGTCTTCAATCAGCACCTATCACCAACCCGGATGGACGCCGAGGAGCTGTGGAGATCATCCTGAATGAGACAAAGCAAAGAGAATTCGAGAGAATAAAACAGGAGCTTCATGAGACGATCAACCAGCTCAACGCTCTGCAGCTCACGAAAACATTTGGGAGCAGCCTCGACATTCAAGAGATCGGTAAGACTGTGATAGGTCAGTTGAAAAAGGTACTGCCGCTCAACAAGTTGATGCTCTGCGTATGGAACAGTGGTGATCACGGCTGTTATATCTTCGCACCGGATCTGTCTGTGATGGCCGTCGATCATGACGGACAGAAGGGTTCCCCACCCGAACTACGGCAGGTGTTTGACCAGCAAAAAGGGATCTCATGGAAAGATGGCGAAGATATGCGCATCGCCCTGCCGCTCATCCATAACGGTGAGTCCGTGGGCGTCTGGTGTGTCAATATCCCCTTGAACCACTATGCCCCCTTTCATGATGAGATCCTGTCGACTATCTCAGATCACGTTTCATTGGCGATTGGGCACAGCCTCCTCTTCCTGGCTGAGAGGCGGGAACGCACCGCGAGAGAAGGCTTGGTAGCGCATGCGGAACGTCTTACGACCGTCGCCGAGTTGGCTTCTATCATTTCGCATGAAATCCGGAATCCCCTGTCCGCTATCGAATCGGCGGCTGAGATGCTCCAGGGCGCCGAAGAACTCGAAGCTGAGGACAAAGAGTTACTTCGCATTGTGAAGTTAGAAGCCAAACGCGTGAATCAGATCCTGAATACTTATCTTCAGTATGCTCGGATGAGTGCTCCAAGAATTGTGGATACGAACATCCATGAACTCATCACGGAGATTGTCCAGTTGATTCGCCCGGGCATACCGAGTGAAATTGAGACAGAACTGGACCTGAGCGCAGGTGTCGATACGTTACCAGTAGACCCGGGACAGTTCCGTCAGGCATTTTTGAACCTGGCAAGGAATGCTATCGAAGCGATGTCCGGGGAAGGCAAACTGGCAATTTCGACCTGGGTGGAAGATGAGCCGGAGAATTTTTGCATTTCCTTTGCTGACACAGGAAAATGACTCGATCAGGGGCAAATTCCACGACTGTTCGAGCCTTTCTACTCCAACAAGGACAATGGGACCGGCATGGGGCTCGCAATCGTGCAACGTGTTGTGCAGGGACATGGATGCAGTATAGAGGCTGCGAATGCTGACAACGGAGGTGCTGTTTTTTGCATTAGACTTCCCCTCCAATATGGACAGTAAAGCTCCAGAGAGAACTGGAGTACTTTCTTAAAATCGGAGAAAACGATGGCAACAGATGACCGTATGAAGGCAATGGATTTTGACTATCCCGAATATATCCCCGTCTCTGTTTCTCTTTTACCAGCAACGTGGATCAAATACCGAGAAGAACTGGATGAACTTGTTGCCCGGCATCCTGCTATCTTTGGAAAACATGGGAAAGGGGAGCGGAACTATGACGCGGTCGGTGGAACTTACGTGATGGGGAACCACACAGACAGATGGGGATGTGTTTGGCGCAATATCGCCCACGGTATGGAAGCGATGGTAACCCATCATCCCGTCCCGACCCGACAGGCCGTTCACTCACTGAAAGCTCCGGACATCATCGATGGTAATTTCCCCCATGGATTTATGTACCTTCGACTGAGTGATCTGCGAGGATTCGAAGAACTCATGCTGGATTTCGCTGAAGAACCACCGGAACTTCAGATGCTCATCGATACCGTCCTGGAATACAATCTGAAGAACCTGGAAGTACTTCTTCAGAAACATACCCAGAGACTCATCGGATTCGGCGATGATCTGGGAATGCAAACGAGTCTTCCCATGAGCCCTGAAAAGTGGCGCAAATATCTGAAGCCCTGCTATGCAAAGATCTATGGGCGCTGCCATGAGGAAGGCCACTCGATCTACATGCATACGGATGGGCACATCGTGGAAATCATCCCTGATCTGATCGAATGCGGTGTGAATGTGATCAACCCGCAGATCCGTGCAAATGGGTTGGACAACCTGGTCGAAGTATGCAAGGGCAAAGTATGTGTCAATCTGGATCTGGATCGCCAACTGTTCCCATTCTGTACGCCGAAAGAGATCGATCTTCACATTCAGGAAGTCGTTGAAAAACTTGGTTCTCCTGAAGGTGGACTCTGGCTGACGGCCGAATGTGCTCCCGATGTCCCCCTCGAAAACATCGAAGCGATCTGTGTCGCTCTTGAAAAGTATCGGTCTTACTGGAGGACGACACCTTGTACCGAGGGTTCATAGGCTGGCTGCTGATCCTCCTGGCAATATCACCACTCGGAATCGCCATCGAGTTGCCTGCCGACTGGCAGCGTCAGAAGGCTGAAAGACTGACTCAGAAAGAAACCCTGGAAACCGAGTTGCAGAAGGTTTCCTTGCAAGAGGAAAGCTTGTTGCGTGAGCTTCAGAAACTGGACCAGGCGCTTGCGGAGGAACAGAAGAAACTCAGGAATTATGAAGCTGAGATGGCCAGCAATCAAACTCAGTTAGAAAAGCTATATAACGAGATACTCGCATTGAATGAAGCAAACGAACGATACAATCGTAGGGCGGCCAATCGCATTCGTGGAATATACAAGCTCAGGTATCAGGGCAGAGCCTTCCACATGGTGAACCTCCTGTTGAATTCAGGAGGTCTTTCTCAGTCGATCAACCGCTATCAGTATTTGCGCTCTATTATGGCAGCGGATCAGAGACTCATCGACGAGATCGTGCGTCAACACGCGTCGAAGCAGCGGCGACAACGGCAATTGACTGAGCAACGCCAAAAACTCCATGTCGCAAGTCAGACAGTCCGGCGGAGCAAAGAGGAGATCGCGCGCAAGCGAGAACAGCGACGGCAACTGCTCGAACGATGTCGGCAGGACAAGGAACAGTACGATAAAGCGATCCGTGAGTTGGAAGAACAGATTGGGAAACTCGAGCAGCGACTTGGGCAGCTTTCCTCAGAGACATCGAATGCTTCCGGAGCCCGGGAACGAGGGATCTCACCCGGGGATCTCGGGAAACTACCGTGGCCTGTCGTAGGTCGTCAGATCGCGAATTTGAACAAAGCTTCTCAGGGAATTACGATTCGTGCCCCAGCAGGCACTGACATCCGTGCCGTTGCGGACGGTGTGGTCCGGCAAGTGGATTGGGTACTTGGTTTTGGAAATGTGATGATCCTCGATCATGGCGATGCCTATTTCTCGATCTATGCCCACGTATCTGAAACGCTTGTCGACAAAGGCACCTCGGTCACACAAGGTCAAGTGATTGCCAAAGTCGGTGAGACAGGTTCCCTGATCGGCCCGATTCTCTACTTCGAGCTTTGGAAAAGCCAGACACCTTTGGACACTCAAAAGTGGCTTAAACGAAAGGCAGATTAGATGCGTCATCACAGATTCCTGATTGGCACCGCTGTTTTATTGATATTCGGTTTGTGTTCTCTCGTTTACCCCGATACGCCGCCGAACGATGAGATATTCCAGCAATTCGCTCTCCTTGCAGAAGTCGTGGCTCAAATCGAAAAGGTCCATCTCGAACCCCCTGATAGTAAGGAACTCTTTTATGGAGCCATTAGAGGGATGCTGTTTGCCCTGGATCCCTATAGCCAATTTCTGGACCCAGAGACCAATAAGAAATTCCGTATGGATAATCGGGGCACCTTTGGCGGAGTCGGTATGGTCATCGGGATCCGCAAAGGACGACTCACCGTTATCTCACCTATCGATGGGACTCCTACTCATCGGGCCGGTATCATCGCAGGAGACGTGATCAGTAGCATCGAGGGAGAATCAACCGTTGGCATGGCTGTGGATGATGCAGCCAATCGTCTACGTGGAGAACCGGGTACCGAGGTGAATTTTACCATCATTCGAGAAGGTGAAACCGAACCGATCCGCATCAAGATCATTCGGGACATCATCCAAATTCAGAGCGTCCGGTACGCCGTTCTGGAGGAGACGGCCGGCTATATCCGAATCACTCAATTCCTCGAAACGACCGGGGCAGATCTGGACAAAGCTTTCGCCGAATTCCAGCAGAAGCAGATCAAGGGTGTTATTCTGGATCTTCGCTCGAATCCCGGAGGGTTGCTCAGATCCGCCGTAGAAGTCGCGAGTGACTTTCTCGATGAAGGCCAGTTGATCGTTTACACCAAAGGCCGTCAAAAAGGTGATGAATATCGTGTCCCCGCTGGATCGACTCAGCCTCACTATCCATTGGTCGTGTTGGTAAACCGAGGGAGTGCCAGTGGTTCTGAGATCGTGGCTGGTGCCATCAAAGCCCATCGACGTGGATTGATCATGGGCGAACGCACCTTTGGCAAAGCCTCAGTGCAGACCATATTCCAACTCACCGAAGGTGTTGTGGAAGGTTCCGCTGTTAAGCTCACTGTTGCTCATTACTACACGCCGGATGATGTTGACATCCATGAAGTCGGCATTGCCCCGGATGTGGAACAGCAAGGATTGAGCAGTGCTGAGTTACGTATGTGGCGCAAACTTCGTGCGCTGGACAGTTTCCAGAGTTTTGTCAAGGAGCGTGAGGAAGGTTTCCTGAAGACACTAAAAGAAGCTGAGGAGACCCGGGAACGTCAGGAGATTACGGTAAGAAATGAGATTTTACAGGACTTCCGTGATTTTGTGAGTTCGCTCGCTGACGAGCAGATCGTCCTGAATAATATGCTTGTAAAACTTGCTATCGCAACGGAGACTCCGGATCCCAGTGATGACTATGAGTACGATCCGCAGATCCGTGCAGCCATGAATTACCTCAAGGCACTGGAAGTCCTGCAGATGGTCGCGAGCAATGGACAGGAAAGTGACGAATGAAGATCGGAGAACTGGAGATAGACACTCCGCTTCTCTTGGCGCCGATGGCTGGTATCACCAACCTTCCTTTTCGCCTGCTTGCGAAGGAACATGGCGCCGCCGTGACCTACACGGAGATGATCAGTGCGCGGGGATGGCTCGCACAGAATCGGAAATCGGATCGGCTGGCAACAACCCTGGAGGCGGAACGCCCTACTGCTATCCAGATTGTGGGTTCGGATCCGATTGCGATGGCTGAGGCGGCCGCCGGATTGGAACCACGCTGTGAATTGATCGATATCAACGTGGGATGCCCCGCGCGCAAGATCGTGTCGAATGGATCCGGTGCTGCATTGATGCGTGAGCCTGAAAAACTTGCGCAGATCGTTCGCCATGTCGTGGATGCCGTCTCGAAGCCTGTGACAGTCAAAATTCGATCCGGATGGGACAAAGACAGCATCAACGCGACGGAGGTTGCACGCACGATCCAGGACAGTGGCGCATCTGCCCTTACGCTCCATCCGCGTACTCGTGAGCAGCGTTTTGAAGGAGAGGCCGATTGGAACCTCATTCGCACCGTCAAGGAGCACGTCCAGATTCCCGTTATCGGCAACGGTGATATCCTTACTCCCCAGGATGCGTTGAAAATGCTTCAGACAACCCACTGTGATGGCGTGATGATTGGGCGTGCCGCCACGGGGAACCCCTGGATTTTCTCCAGAACTCGTGCCCTGCTTGCCGGTCAGCCGCTGCCACCGGAACCAACCCTTGAAGAGCGGATTCAACTGATGCTGCGTTTTGCACGGATGCTGTGTCATTTCAAAGGAGAGCACACAGCCATGCTGGAAATGCGAAAGCATGTGGGGTGGTTCCTCGCCTCCTTTCCCAACGTCAGGTCATTGCGTCGTGAAACCAATTTCATCGATCGCTATGGACAGCTCGAATCGATCATGAAACGTTACATTGAAGATGTTGAACGATGTCCGATCGAACCCCACCCAAACAGATAACGACGTTCTTCCTCGTCACGCTGGTCCTCTCTCTCAATGCCTACGTGTACGCTGTCAATGCCTCTGATGCATCTCTCGTTCTTCCCCACGTGTACTATGGAGTGTTGATCCTATCAGGTCTCTATGCTGGAAAGATGGGGCAATATCTCCTCCTGCTTCTGACCTCTCTGGCGAACCTGCTGGATGCGCTCGTTTTTATCCATCCGCCCGTCTTTTTCGCCGCGATCACGCTTTTTCCATTTGTAGGCTTGTTCATTCTCCGCACGATTCAATCGCTGAAACGGGCCAGGGAGCGCATGGACAACAGTCTGGCAAAACTGGATGCCTCGCACGCTGACCTGGAAAACCGCGTGTTGGAGCTATCGGCCCTCTTCGACATCAGCGATGCCGCGGGATCTACCCTTGATCTCGAAAAACTGTTCCAACAGATCATGCGGATCCTGGCGGACAAGCTCGGCATGTACCGTGGCACTCTCAGCCTGTGGGATAAGCAATCTCAGATCCTGCG
>JAJRTO010000298.1 GCA_024278235.1 Candidatus Poribacteria bacterium | reverse complement strand
GGCATCTCGCACCAAGATGTCCGGGTGACAACTCAGAATGCCACCGACCTGGAGACGATCTTCAGGACGTTAGATGAAGTCGGCTTGGGTGACCCTGTCTAATACCGTTTGCAGTTTATCATTGTATTCTTTCGCCTTTCCCATCTTCCCGCTTTCCCATCTTCCCGGCGACACAAGCCTGTCATTCCAGGTCGCAGTTGGTATAATCCGGGCGAAGTCACTTGGCATCAGACCCAGAATCCATACGTGGGTATGCCAAGAACAATTCCGAGGATGGTCCAGAGGCTGCCGACGGTGAATTCTCCGAGGATGAGTCCGAGGAAAAAGGGACTGGCTTTGCGATGGGTTCCCAGCCCACCAAAGCGAAGGATGGTCCACTTTGCGAGCCAGCTTATGAATAGACAGCTCCAGATCACGTTCATCCCCCAACTGGTGGAGATTGCGAATGCGGCTGGATGCCACGGCCACCAGACGAAGCGCATCCGAAGTAGCATCAGGAGGATCGTTAAGAACAGTCCCACGCCCATGAACGCTGTATCGACCACATCGGTGCCGGTAGGCGCGTTGATCCAATTGCCCATCCGTCGCCACGGTTCGACTCCAAAAGCTGTCAGCGATGGCCAGGGAGCCCGGACTTCCATACCAAGGCGGTAGCCGCGATCGATCAACGCCCAGAACCCCGAGAGGGAACCCAATATCACAGCGAACGTCATCGCAAACCCGAGACGCTTCACATTCATATGGGTACGTTCAGCGAGCTTGAACCCTTCTAATTGATGAGGCATGGGATGGCTGCGGTAGGCCCGATTGATGAACCAGAACAGCGAAAACATCGCCAATGTTCCCCGGCCAAGCCGGCGTGTGCCGAGTGCACGGGTCAAGATTTCGTCAGGGCCGGAGTAGTGAAGATCATGTACGGGTGTGCCCAACTCAGCCCGCATACGGGCGATGGCAATGGAGATCGCGTAGTAGAATCCAAAGAAGGCGATGACAATCCAGATAGAAGCTCCCCCTCGTACACAGAAGGCCACAATAAACACGCTGGAGAACAGGAGTCCCAAAACCGCTGTACGGTAGCGCATCGGCTCCTCGGCCTCATCCAGATCCGTAGGGAGTCCCATCACTTTTCGTGCAACCTGGGCAAGATGACGGCGGCTTGCCCAGAGAGCGATGAGAGCCAGGGCAACGTAACCTCCCGATGCCTGTTCGTTCATATAGGGGAATCCGGATAGGCTGCGGAGTCCCATCATGCTGCCGAGCATCCGGAGGACTTTCCAGAACCAATAGAAGAACCAACACGAAAAGGAGAGATCCAGCGGAATAAAGAATCCCAACCCGATTGCAAATGGATAGAATGAGATCGGCAACCCGCCCAGGGCGTTCCACGGTTTGTCTGTCAGCAGATAACCGTATTGCTTCACACGAGTAGGAAGCGTGGGAACGGATGGAAACAGGAAGTTCAGACCGTTGAGGATATCAAGTCCGGCGGCGATCCCGAATCCTATCCAGAGCACATGATTCCTGAAGAATTGGGAGTTCTGAGTGTTCGTCATCTCCAACGGAAGTTGGATAATAGGATAGCTTAGTTTCTCTTGCTCAGTCCAGCGTTTGCGGAAAAGCACATTAAGGCAGAGCATCACAAACACCAAAGCTGTGATGAATGCTGTCCACCAGAGGACAGGGCTCGCCCAGCCCAGTAATTGCTCGCGTGTGTAGAGGCTGATCTCCCCTTCATAGTAGCCTTTCAGTATGCTACTATCACTTACCACAAGCCACTTGGGGAGATAGGGCTGTATGATTTCGGTCCACTCGTTCTCCGGCGTGGCAAAACGAAAGGCATGCCCCAGCATCGGCACCAGAATTTCGAGCATATCGTGCCCGGCGATTCCGGAGGCCAGCGAGAGCATCGTATACACCACAAGCAGTTCAGCCTGGGAGAGTGTGAAACGCGGAGAGATGGCTCGGATCAGATGATTCGCAACAACCAGCAGGAGCAAACTGAAAACGACATTGAAGAAGATCGAGATGGTAACAGGGTGACCCGAATAACGAATCACCTCCATCTCGATCACCCAGTAACAATTGATCGGGATCAGGATGGTTGCCAATATGAGTGAACGAAGAGTGACACCTTGATGAGAAGATCGATTTTTTATTGGATGCATAGATGTTGGACGACGCTATCTATCGGCTACTCGCCCGTTTCCTGTTTTGTTTTCCATTGTTCCTTCGTTTGCCTCATTTCCTCATTTATGCTATTCATCCTTTGCACAGCGAAATCCAATCGAGTTGGAGCGTGCCAATGGGTGATTCGCTGCGCGATAGGAAACGCGCAAGGTATCTGCTTCACTGTCCCAACCACCTCCACGCATGACACGCGCTGAACCAGCATCCGGCCCTTTGGGGTTTTTCTTGGGGGATCGAGCATAGTAGTTTCTGTCATACCAGTCCGAGCACCACTCCCACACGTTGCCTGCCATGTCATAGAGGCCATACCCATTCGGATGGTAGCTGCCCACAGGAGCCGCCGAACGATAACCATCTGCAGCCATGATTCCCGGATTGTAATTGGCTCGGTAGATCCCATCGGCATCGGGTGGTTCCTCTCCCCAGGGAAAACGTTGGCCCACCAGTTTGGAGCGTGCGGCTTTTTCCCACTCTGCCTCGGTTGGAAGCCGCTTCTCTGCCCATTCGCAGTAGAGTCTTGCATCCTCCCAATTGACCCCCACGACGGGTTGTTCATCGAATCGTGCAGAGATAGCCACACGCTTTTGCGCATAGGGTAGACCTGTAGCCTCCAGAAACACCTGATACTGGGCATTGGTCACTTCATGGGCATCCATGTAAAACGTATCGAGATACACTGCGTGGACGGGAGATTCATCAGCTTCCGCACGTTCCGACGCGTTCCCCATCTGAAATTCATCTGCTGGAATCTTCACCATCGGCGCACCGTCCTTACCGGTGATATGGTCGGGGCTGCAACCAACGATAAAAAGTGAGGTGAGCAGGATCGAATGCACCAGAAAGTCAGCAGATGGTTCTCTCATCTGGAATATTGCTTCATAATATCTTCAGCCGCTCGCCGGACTTTTCGACGTGCCCCTACCCCTGTTTTCGTGACAGATACGCGGATATCTGAGCCGTCTTTCTTGGATGTGATGACGATAGTGG
>JAJRTO010000021.1 GCA_024278235.1 Candidatus Poribacteria bacterium | reverse complement strand
TTCACCTCCCTTCATCGAAGAACTCAGACATACGGATGCAACGCCTAAAGTTTAACATATTCACCCACATAACCCATAGACATATGATGAAAAACACAAAAAACTAAACCAAAGCACCTGGGGAATTTCTAGCGCTCAGTATATTTACTTGAAGTCTCATTCAGAGCATGCTAGGATGCGACTATAATCCTGACCTTATCTTGGAGGCACTGATGAGCGACTTTCAGATGGCCGATCACCCTCATCGACGATACAATCCTCTCACGCGGGAATGGATCCTGGTATCTCCCCACCGAGCCAAGCGTCCCTGGCAGGGGCAGACGGAGGAACCTGCTGTTGAGAAGCAACCGGAATATGATCCGAATTGTTACCTCTGTCCCGGGAATGAACGCGCGGGTGGGAAGGCACGAAATCCGAGGTACACTGAGACATTCGTATTCGATAACGATTTTGCAGCCCTCCTTTCCGATACACCATCGGGTAACGTGGATGGCCAGGGCCTACTTGTTGCTCACAGCGAACGCGGAATCTGCCGAGTGATCTGCTTTTCACCCCGGCATGATCTGACATTGCCTCGGATGGAAGTAACGGCAATTCAGCGCGTCATAGATGTTTGGGCTGAACAGTATGAAGACATCGGTTCAAAACCCCTTATCCGCTACGTACAGATCTTCGAGAACAAGGGGGCAATGATGGGTTGCAGTAACCCACATCCCCACGGCCAGATCTGGTCGAATGAGTATCTCCCAACCGAACCCGCCAAGGAGCTGACATCCCTTACCGAACATTGGCAGGAAAAACATTCGTGTCTGCTATGTGATTATCTCCATTTAGAAGACCTTCTGCAGGAGCGCATCGTATGTGAGAACGAACACTTTGTCGTGCTGGTACCTTTCTGGGCCACCTGGCCTTTTGAGACGATGATCCTTAGCCGTCGGCATGTGGGAATCATTCCTGCGTTGAGTTCTGAGGAACGCCTGTCACTGGCAGAGATCCTCAGACGGCTAACGACACGATACGACAACCTTTTCCGGACTTCTTTCCCCTATTCGATGGGCTGGCATCAGAGTCCTACCGATGGCACTCCACACGAGGAATGGCATCTGCATGCCCATTTCTATCCGCCACTGCTCCGATCTGCAACTGTGAAGAAATTCATGGTCGGCTATGAAATGCTTGGCATGCCTCAACGTGACATCACGGCTGAGACGAGTGCCGATCAACTGAGAAAGCTATCAGAAACACATTATCTGGATGCCGGCTAACATTGCAGAATCTCAATCTGCCACCTTCTGGCATCGATGCCTACGACCACACGTGTCGTCACATTGGTAAGTGTGCCGTTCCAAGATCGACCTCAGAAAAACTCTAAAAAAACAGGAGGTTGAACTCCGGATATATTTTGTGGTACACTTTGAGGGCATTGGGAATGATCCTATTTATCCGCCGGGAACAGCGAACCTAGAGAAGGAATCCTCATGAGTGAGTTGATTAACAACCGTGCTTATCGTATCCGAACCCTTAAAGAGATCATCAAACATCTGCATGAAGGACAAGCTCCTGAACAAGTAAGAACACAACTCAAGAATCTCGTGCGTGAGACAGATGCCTCTGAGATCGCCGCAATGGAGGAAGAACTCATTGCTGAAGGGATGGCAGTCGAAGAAGTTCAATCCATGTGCGATCTCCATTCCGAGGTACTTCGGGACATCATCACTGAGGGTCTGGAAACGACGACCCCGTCAGGCCATCCAGTGGACACCTTTCGACGTGAGAATGAGGCCATCAGTGAGGTGATCTCTGCCATGCGGGAGATGATCGCCGCGTTGAAAGAAATGCCAGGAGATGTGCAGCTAGAAACCCTCCTGACGCGCTTCCATCAGAAATACAATGACCTGATGGATATCGAGAAACACTATAGACGCAAGGAAAACCTGCTTTTCTCGTGCCTGGAACGTCACGGTATCACAGGCCCTTCAAAGGTTATGTGGGCAAAAGATGACGAAGTGCGCGAGTTCCTGAAATCGCTCGGTGAAGCTCTCAGTGTGACAGAAGCAAATGCGGAAGAATGGAAAATCGTTGCTGAAATGGTTGCGGAACCTGCACTGGATGCGGTTGAGGAGATGATTTACAAGGAAGAGAAGATCCTCTTCCCTATGGCACAGGAAGCCCTTACCGAAGATGAGTGGGCAGAGATATGGCAGCAATCCCCTGAATATGGCTGGTGTTTGGTCGAACCTGGAGAGGGCTATGAGCCGCCTGAGTCTGTCTTACCCAAGCAGACGGTAGAGATCCCCGAAGGACGTGCGATGAGCTTTCCCACAGGCACTCTGACGTTTGAGCAACTGCTTGGGCTCTTCTCCACACTTCCCGTTGATCTCACGTTTGTGGACGCCGAGGATCGGGTATGTTTCTTCTCAGAAGGTGGAAAACGTATCTTCGATCGTAGCAAAGCCATCATTGGGCGTAAGGTACAGCATTGTCATCCGCCCAAAAGCGTTGGGACTGTAGAACAGATCGTCAGTGACTTCCGCGCCGGTCGCCAGGATGTGGCCGAGTTTTGGATCAACTTGCGTGGGAAATTCATCCATATCCGTTACTTTGCTGTCCGGAATGAGAAGGGCGAATATCAGGGAACGCTCGAGGTTACCCAGGATCTCACCCATTTACGTGAGTTGGAAGGCGAAAGACGGCTGCTGGAGTATGAAACGCAGGACGATTTTTTCACGGTTGTAGGACGAGAAGCATGAAAATCCACAGCCTATCGAACTATTGAATGTCTTTTTGAGGTTTACACCCATGGAGGATAGAAACAGATGGCAGAACCGATCCCAATCACCCCGGAAACCAAGATCGATAAGTTGTTAGAATCCTATCCGGATCTGGAGGATGTCCTGATAGCCCAGGCTCCCATTTTCAAGAAATTGAAGAACCCGGTCCTGCGGCGAACCGTGGCAAAGGCTGCGACACTGGCGAAAGTTGCAGAGATGGGAAATATCAACATAGATAAAATCATTGCGGAGTTGAAAGGCGCGGCAGGACAGGATGTTGAGGCGGCCGGGGCGATCTCCGAAGAGACGACCTCCGATGATACGCCATCATCTGACAAACCAGCCTGGGTGTCCGAGGCTCAGGTAAGTGAAACGTTGGATGCGGATACATACTTGGCGCGTGGGATACATCCCCTGGAACAGGTGAACCATGCAGTCAAATCACTGGTCCCCGGAGACGTTTTCTTGCTCACCAGCTCCTTCCGTCCGGCTCCGCTGGTCGAAAAGATGGAGCAGGCGGGTTTCCGCGTATTCTGCCTGCAGCGAGGCCCCGAGCAGTTTGAAACGTACATCGGGCCTGGGGATACCGGGTAGTCCCCCGCAACTGCTCCGTAGGTTCACCCGATCTTGTCATGCACGGGTTGTTCCCTGGCTCGTGCAAAAAGATCAGCCCATTCCTTTGAACCATCATTAAGCCACAGTTGAAGACGTACCCCTTCCGCGTAGGCAGGGCCATGACCGGCATTGAAGTAGCTCAAACCCTGTCCCGCCATGTGGAGGCAACTGCCATCCGGATAGACAACCGTGTGGATGATCTCCGGCTGAGGATGGATATAGAGTTC
Organism: Candidatus Poribacteria bacterium; assembly: GCA_024278235.1. Classification (GTDB taxonomy): domain Bacteria; phylum Poribacteria; class WGA-4E; order JAJRTO01; family JAJRTO01; genus JAJRTO01. The sequence continues at coordinate 1,157 of JAJRTO010000021.1, read as the reverse complement.
CCCCTTCTCCCGGCATGCCTCGAGTTTATCCTGAGGAACCCGGTATCTTTCGACCGCCTCCTCGTCCACTTCAACCCCGAGTCCAGGCGCATTCGGCACACACTGGCATCCATCGGCGACCTCAATCGATCTTTCCAGCAAGTGGTGGCTATAGAGGTTGAGGCAGGTGATCGCCGGCCAGGTAGCGTGGGTTAAAGCAGCACCGAGGTGCCCTGCCCAGGTGGTCGTCAGACCATTTCCCACCAACTGCAACCAGAAGGGCTTGTTCGCCTCAGCGCTCAGGATGCCTTGTCGCACGACAGCGGATTTCCCACCGCCGATGACGTATCCATCACACACTTCTTCTTGGATACCCGTGAGATAGGCCGGGTTTCCAAAGTGCATGGCGATGGGCCGGCTGATAGCTTCGCGGATCTGTTTGTTTCCCTCTATATCTTCCTGAGGAATGGGAGTCTCAAAAATGGCCACGTTGTCATACTTCTCCAACTTTTTCATGACGGGGATGGCTGTTTCTGCATCCCGCAGAGAACTGTTTGGATCCAGATCCAATTTGAAGTCTGAGGGAACAACCTGAATAATGGTTTCAACCTGAGTGACGACATCCCACCACGGACGTGGCTTATTCTTAAAGTTGATGTATCCGTTCTCGACAGCATCCTTTGCTTCGGCAGCCCAATCTTCGGGGGAGGCATCGATCGACCACCAGGAGATCGGCGTCCGATCCCGTATCTTAGTGCCGATCAGTTCATAGACCGGGACTTCCAGGATCTTGCCAACCACGTCAAAGAGAGCCATCTGCAATCCTGCGCCAAGCGAATCGTCGTTCATGAGTTCAGCAGGACTTCTCCCTTTGACCCGTTCCACTCCCTCATCCGTTACTCTACCGAAGGTATAGTGGATGACCGTTTCCCCCCAGCCGATATGTCCTGTATCTGTCGTGACCTTGCACAACTCCAGAATGGACCAGTTGTACACGGTTGACACGCTCTGGGTTGTGATCTTATGCTGTCGTGGAGTAAATGGCACGTCCACAAGGATGCGTTCGACATCGGTGACCTTCATCGTATTTTCCTTTCAGGTACATGAGTTTTTCAGTGAGTCCCGTAGAGCGTGCAGCTTCGTGAATCCGGAAGAACGTTGGAACGTTGGAACGTTGG
>JAJRTO010000297.1 GCA_024278235.1 Candidatus Poribacteria bacterium | reverse complement strand
AGTGCCGCTATGGCAGCTATCCAGGATGGCGACAATCTTACGTGCACGAATTCGCTCCGGGTCATCGAGAACCTCATTAACCCGCTCCATCGGGACTGCGGAATCCTCAAGAAGATTCAACTTGGAATCCATGGCGACCAAATAGTTGCGCTTCTGCTTATCGGCAATTCCATGCCCGGAGAAGTAGAAAAGGACGGTATCGCGTTCCGTTGTCTGCCGGAGCCAGTTATTGAGCGTATCCAGAATATTGAGTCGGGTCGGGAGCAGCTTTGGATCCGTAGCGTCATCTGTCAAAAGTCTGACGCGACTGGGATCAAAAGCTCCCCGTTGTGGATCGACGAGTACTTCATAAAGTGCCTTCGCGTCATCTACAGAGTATCTGAGATCGGTTATCTCTGGATCTTGATACTGTTCCACACCGATAATGACCGCCCAACGTCTCCCTGTTTTCTCCTGCAAACTCTCCCGTGATTCATAATCTATGAACAAAATCTTCTCCGTTTGATTCCCCGCCGTGTCTCGTGCAACGATGCGGATCGCACCATCTTGAGACAGCGGTATCTCTGCTTCAAATCCAACGGTCTGCCCACTGAGTTTCACGAGAAAAAGATCCTTGCCGCCTGGCGGGCGCAGCTTAACGGGACGCCCATTCACAGTAATCTCTGTGATGCCCTGGTCATCTGCTGCAATCCCTGCAACATGTAGATAGCGGGAGGTAGAAGCGTATCTCAGTTCCTTCATATCTTGAGAATTGATAGGCCGGATAAGCTCGATCTTTGGAGGCGTGTCCTCATCAGCAGAACTTTGATCTGTGGCAGAACCTTGATCTGTCGGGCGTATATAGAGATCGCGCTCCTGCCCAAATGCGGAAATGATAAACGTCATGAGGAAACTTAGCACGATGACTAGAAACTTCATAGAAAATCAGCGCAGACGATATCCACCTCATCATTGCGGCTCCATGCTGGGATGTTCCGCAACACCATTCAGGTGAGTCAGGCGCATTCCTCCTCTCACAGATGCAGTTGGACGAACCACTGGAATTCGATGATAGAAACCGAGAGCAAATAGAGTGCAAAGACCTGTGTATTGAACCAGGTTTCAGCACGACCTGGCCTGTGCCGGCTTTCGTCCCGACTATTTCCTTGCGAGTGGGTGTTTGCGCTCATCCGTCTTGTGACGCATTTCCTGTGTTCTTTTATCGACGTGTGAGCTTTTCTTCCGACATTTTCGGAATTTGTTTCCCCAAACGCGATCTATATCTTAAATCGGAACATGCAGGTATGTCAAACAAAATCAGAGGAGCCAGGAAATTTATATTGTTGTTTTCAAGTCATGCATACAGTACAATATGTTCTATCATTCTACCTTCAAAATCAAGCTCAGTACTTCACATTTTCGCCGTAGGAGCGTCTTCCTGGCCGCGATCATCGTGGCCGGGAGGCCACTCCTACCATAGAATTGTGATCTACTGAAGCGAGGAGGAATATGGTGAGCAGTATTCCAAGACCTGAATACCCTCAGCCTCAATTTGAGCGATCCGATTGGATGAACCTGAATGGCACGTGGCAATTCGAGATGGATCCGGGCCGCTCTGGCATCCAACGGGGATTGCCTGGTGCTGATAAGCTATCTGGTGAGATTATCGTACCTTTCTGTCCTGAGAGTCAACTATCCGGCGTGGCACACAAGGATTTTATCCCCGCTGTGTGGTATCGTCGAACGTTTGAAGTCCCCACCGATTGGATGGGGAAACGTATCCTACTCCATTTTGAGGCTGTGGATTATGAGTCCCATGTTTGGATCAACGGGAAACAGGCAGGATTTCATCGGGGAGGTTATTCTCCTTTTACCTGCGAGATCACAGAACTTGTCCAACAGGGCGAGAACGTCCTTGTGGTTTATGCTGAAGATGATACTCGCTCGCAACTACAACCCACAGGCAAACAGTCGCAGGCGTTCCATTCTCAAGGCTGTAACTATACCCGAACGACCGGAATATGGCAGACCGTGTGGCTTGAAGCCGTCTCTCAAACCTACCTCTCGAAAGTACGTATGACACCCAGTCTCAGAGATGGATGCGTGTTTGTGGAGGCTGAACTCGATGGCCCTGAGACGGATGTGCTGCTGGTGGCCCAGGTCCGTATGGAAGGTGCCGACACCGTTGAAACGCATGTGCCTCTCCCCGGAAATAAGGCGTCATTTGTTCTGTTCCCATCCGAAGTTCGTGCCTGGTCGCATGAAGATCCGTTCCTCTACGATGTCACCTTCAAACTTGAGAAGGAAGGTCAGATCCTGGATCAGGTGCAAAGCTACTTTGGGCTCCGTTCCATAGCAGTGAGAGGCCCAGCCGTATTGCTCAACGGTAAGCCGGTGTTTCAACGACTGATTCTGGATCAGGGATTTTATCCCGATGGTATCTACACAGCCCCCTCAGATGAAGCACTCCGAGGGGATATTGAGCTTTCGATGGCAATGGGATTCAACGGCGCACGTCTGCATGAAAAGGTATTTGAGCGGCGTTTCCTTTACTGGGCCGATAAGCTCGGTTATCTGGTATGGGGTGAATTTCCCAACTGGGGTATCGATCACTCACACCCCGAGGCACTTGAACGCTTCCTCACCGAGTGGCTGACCATTTTAGACCGCGATATGAATCACCCATCGATTGTCGGTTGGTGCCCATTCAATGAGACACCAGCGAATCAGAACCCGGAACTTATCCGTACGGTGTACCGGGTCACCAAGCAGATCGATCCCACACGCTTGGTGGTGGACACGAGCGGTTACACTCATGTCGAGACCGATCTCTATGATGTGCACAATTATGACCAGAATCCTGAGAGCTTTGGCGAATGTTTCCGTCCCCTTGCAGAAGGTGGCGAAGCATGGCGTAATCGATCCGAGCACGATGCAGCCTACAAAGGACAACCCTACTGGGTGAGTGAGTATGGCGGTATCTGGTGGAACCCCGGACAAGCTGATGACGCGGCGTTGGGATACGGTGGAGTGGAAGGCCGCCCGAGGAACGAGGAGGAATTCCTGAATCGCTACCGCGCGCTTACTGAAACCCTCTTGAACCACCCACGCATGTGTGCTTTCTGTTATACGCAGCTAACGGATGTGGAACAAGAAGTGAACGGTTTGTACACGTATGACCGTGAACCGAAGTTCGATCCTGAGAAGATCCGGGCCATCAACTCACAGAAAGCAGCCGTTGAAGACAGTTAGTCGATGCTCACCAGTAGGAGCAACTCCTACGGTTGCTCGTTCAATCTTGAGTTCCTGCGCATGCTGAGGGAAGCTCCTCACCCAGGGGAAAAGTCGCTATGGAAAGTCAACAGCAGTCAATTCGACGCGTCGCCCAAAACATCCGTAACCATGTGAAAGGTGATGGGCTTCTCTATTTGATCCTGCTGATCTATGTTGTTCTGATCTTTGCTGTGATTCGCGTGCATGAACCGTGGGCGGATGAAGCTCAAGCATGGCTTTTGGCAAGGGATTCCACCCCTTTTGAGCTGATGTTTCAGAACCTCCGGTATGAGGGACATCCGGGATTGTGGTATCTGCTTTTGATCCTACCAAGCAAACTCCTGCCTTACCGGGCGATCAGCATGATTGCCGCGCTGATCGCCATTGCAGGCGTCTATGTCCTCCTGCGTTATGCCCCTTTCCCCAAACCCATCCGATGGCTGCTTCCGTTCTCCTACTTTGTGTTCTATCAATATGGTGTGATTGCCAGGAGCTATGTCCTGCTCCCTCTACTGTTTTTCTTGATAGCTCATGTCTATAAAGAGAAAACCACCAGGATCTATCAGTTTACGACCCTCATCTGTTTGCTCGCCTATACAAGCGTCTATACATCACTGGTCGCCCTATCGATCATGCTGGTTCATCTCGCCGATCTGATTCGGATGCGACACGAGTTGGACCGCGAACTCATCGGCAAACAGATCAAAGCATACGTCGGATTCGCGCTCGTTCTCGTCCTGATCGCGATTCAGTTATGGCCACCAGAGGATGTTTCCTTCGCACGAGGATTCCATTTCAACCTTCTTCATTCGATCAAACTGAGTTCAACTGTGTTCAACGAAGCGATGACTGAGGTGAGTTACCTGTCTGCCCTGATATTGATTCTCTCATTGAGATGGTTCTGGCAGCGAGGGGTATTCCTGTTGTTTCTTCTGTCAACCCTCTCTGTATTGACTCTCTTTTCGATCAAGTATTACAATTCATGGCACCAGGGCATCCTGTTTCTCGTGTGGATCTTTGTGATGTGGATCAGTTTTCAAAGACCTCAGAGTGAAGGGAACACAGGTCGCTTAGGCGGGGTTACCAAGAAGGTCGTTGTGGGATCGATCCTGCTGGTTCTGGGAATTCAAGTGTTTTGGGCGGGCGCGGTCTCCATTGCAGATTCCCGTGGCCCCTATTCAGCAGGTGAAGATATCGCCGAGTATATCCGAAGCCATCCGCTGGAACACAAGAAGATCTATGCGACGACATTCTGGTCCACAGCGATCCAGCCTTACTTCGATGAGAATATCTTTGCGAACCACAATCATGGCAAGAAACCTGCATTTTGGCGTTGGTCGTTAGGCGACAACCGAAATCAGGCTCTTGACGAGATCCTCAAAGCTCAACCAGATCTGCTCATCATTGGTCGGCCAGAGGATGATCTGAGGGTACTGCCGGGGTATACGTTTGTGGGCATTTTCCCAGGCGAAATCTACTGGAAGAACCGTATCAAGGAAAGGAATGACTTTGCGCTGTTTCGTCTCTCAGCGACTGTTAGCCATCCTTAACAAGACCCGCGTACACTTTCCGTGCTTCTCTGAATAGATGAAGAACTTCCTCTCGCTGTTCATCTCTGGCGAATTTTCCAATCCGATTCACCCTCAATAGCATTTGTTTCCTTCCGTATTGCATTGGCCAAGGTCATACCGTTGGAGCAGGGGGGAAGATGAGAAAGTGAGAAGATGAGAAAGTGAGAGAGCACAAGTCCCGTTCCCGCTTTCCCGTCTTCCTCAATGCCCCACTTCACAGGGCAGCGGTCATCAGCCGGGAATTAAGGGGGATTATTGAACACCATGGCTAATATTGTGTTCTGACGTCAGCCCATGTGGTCGTCAGCTTGCCAGCAGGGCCTACGGCAAGTGCTGAGAAGAAAAGACCATCCTTCATGATGGACTGAATCTCATCCTGACTCAGTGCCACATTGAAAATGGCCACTTCATCAACGGTGCCGGCCCCAAATCTCCCTGCACAACATGTGTCATTTCCAATGTAGAGGGGACCAATATCCTCATCGATCGGTACCTTGTCAAGGTCAAGGGTGCTCTTCTCTTCGCCATCGATGTAGAGCTTCCACTCGCCTGTATTGCTGTCGAAAGTACCAGTGTACATGTGCCACTCGGTGATATCTTTTGGACCTATCGCCCCATCGCTCCATCCCCCAGGCTTATTCCAACAGCCGCCATTGCAGATCGGAAAAGCGACATTGACAGTGCCCTGGTTGGGGTGGATGATGAACGCGTTCCGTTTCTCAACAATCCATCCGTGCTGATTCCATCCGGCCGTTGCGCTTTTTACCCATGCGGAGACAGTGATGGCTTCCGTGGGATTTGCATGCTCTGGGATCTCAACGTAACTGCCTGCACCATCCAGTTCCAGAGCTTTGCCAAACACACCATCGACCCATTCGGGTTTACCGACGAGCTTTCCGTCGAGGCCATTGCCGGAAGAATCTTTGACGACCTCGCCTGTGCCTTCATCAAACAGCCACAGCCCTGCAATAATTGTGGAGTCAAGTTTGGCAGTGCTTTGACCTGTGAGTACTAGCCCCGCAAAGAGCAGACCGACACATACCAGGGCTATTCTTGTTACCCTAACGTTCATATCTTATTACCTCCTTGTTCTCATCAGCAACGGCCAAAATCAGAGTCTAACGGTTGCCGTTGCTCGTTTTGGGAATTTATCATCGAGCATTTTACCAACTGTTTGCCATCTCTGCAACAAAAAATAATCGTTTGGTAAATTGTGCTCTTTTACATCATATCCCGTGAATTCGTAGGGCTGCATCGAATTACAATAGATAGCGCGTCCTGAATTCATCGTGTCAAGCAGGAAGGAGTCCAATGAAGCTATAACAGCACTGACTCTCTCCATACAGAATCTTGAAACCGCGGCTTCATCCGTTTCGTTACAATTCACACGAATTCGTTTATCTCCCACTCCCAAAACATCCCCTTTGGAGTTCCTGAGAAGTTCTATCATGGTTGCTCATAGGAGTTCTTGGGAACCCATGGGGAAGATCACAGTAATGGGGATGCCTCACTCATTACGTTTCATATCCATATCATCCTCATGCTTTAGGAGTCCGACCATGTCTGAGATACTCAGACTTGAAGAAGCGGTGGAATTTGCTGAGAATCCTGAACCTCGCTGTCCATGTGTTCTGCTCCTGGATACTTCCGGCTCAATGCAGGGAGCGCCGATTAGTGCGCTGAATCAGGGACTGCAAACATTCAAGGATGAGTTGGCCAAAGATACACTTGCTGCCCGACGTGTCGAGGTAGCAGTCGTTACGTTTGATAGTCATGTGACCGTTGTTCAAGACTTCATAACTGTTGATCATTTCGATCCGCCGTCTCTGGGGGGGCACGGCTTAACTCATATGGGTGCGGCCATCCATCAAGCTCTCGATATGATTCAGGCTCGGAAAGAACAGTATCGTACGAACGGCATTGCTTACTACCGTCCGTGGGCCTTCATGATTACCGACGGGGAACCGCAAGGCGAATCCGATGACATTGTGGATCATGCAGCTCAACGTATCAGAGATGAGGAGGAGAACAAACGAGTTGCCTTCTTCGCTGTGGGAGTTGAGGGTGCTAACATGACACGGCTTGAAGAGATAGCAGCGCGTACTCCTGTCAAGCTCAAGGGCCTGAATTTCAGGGATATGTTCGTTTGGCTTTCAGCCAGTATGCGGATGGTCTCGCAGTCGAAAGTAGGCGATCAGGTTGCTTTGCCGCCCCCAGGCTGGGCAGAAGTCTGAGCGAGTTGTGGATGATGCATATCCGCGGAGTGACGCGTCCCTCCGAATTCCTATGAGTGCTGATGAGACACATGTAGGAAAACGATCCATCGTAGAAAGACAATCTATCGCCAGATCTCTATCCAATGACGGAGGGGGAAACTGGCGGGTGGTGGCCGCATCGGTGTGCGGTGTAAGCCATCGGGAACGGGATCTTCCCTGTCAGGATGCTCATGCCTGGCGTGTGCTACCAGATGATATCCTGGTAGCGGCGGTTGCGGACGGTGCAGGTTCGGCTATATTGGGAGAGATTGGGGCCGCCCTCGCTGTACAGACGGCAATCGCCGCTATCGAGGCGTCAAGCATCACACAGCCGCCCTTTGAAGACGATGAATCATGGTACTGGCTTCTGATAGAAGCTGTTGAATCAGCGAAGAAAACCATCCAGTCCGAAGCCATTGCACGACAGGTCAAGCCGTGTGATCTGGCCACAACTTTGATTCTTGCCATTGCAACACCTGAACTGGTTGCCGCCATACAGATAGGCGATGGAGCCTGTGTCGTCAGTGACCAGTCAGATGATATCTTTACACTGACCGTGCCACAGAGCGGCGAATATATCAATGAGACCACCTTCCTCACGTCGCAGAACACCCTCAGTGCAGCATGCACAACGCTTTGGCGTGGATCCACCATGTCGATTGCTATACTCTCCGATGGCCTGCAAATGCTTGCGCTCAAAATGCCTGATGCAATTCCTCATGTCCCTTTCTTCTCTCCCTTATTCCACTTTGCAGGAAAAACAACAGACGAGACAGCAGCGCAGGATCAGTTGACGTCCTTTCTCGCTTCGCCACGCCTTCAGGAACGCACCGATGATGATCTGACTCTCTTGCTGGCAGCACTTGTCAGATGATTCTACCCGTTTTGCGATGAGGCATTTCACTTATGCAATTTCGACGTCAATCGAACGGACAACCGATCGTCCTGGACAGTTCTTCTGAGATTAGCGCGGGCGGCGAGGCGCGCATCTATGCTGTACCAAATGCACCGGGGATGGTAGCGAAGATCTATCATACATCCACAGACGCTCATGCCCGTAAACTCTCCGTGATGATCGCCAATCCTCCTGCGGATCCAATGCTATCTCAAGGACATGTCTCCATTGCCTGGCCCATTGATATTTTACAGACGGCAGATATTTCTAGACAGACCGTTGGCTTCCTGATGCCACGGGCACCCGGGATGCGTCCCATCGCCGATTTCTACAACCCCAAGACGCGGCGTCAACAGTGTCCTTTGTTCAACTATCTCTACCTGCATCGTGCTGCCTGCAATCTTGCATCCTCTGTTCATGCTCTCCACGCACGCGGCTACGTTATCGGCGATGTGAATGAGTCAAACATCCTTGTGACTGACACCGCGCTTGTAACACTGGTAGATACGGATTCTTTCCAGGTGACAGATCCGCAGAGTGGCACGATCTACCGTTGCCCTGTGGGTAAGCTTGAGTTCACACCGCCAGAACTCCAAAGCATGCAGTTTGATGATATTGATCGTGCCCCGGAGCATGATCGATTTGGATTAGCAGTGCTGATCTTTCAGATGCTCATGGAAGGAATCCATCCCTATGCGGGAGTCTTTATGGGTGGTGGAGATCCTCCGGCGATCGCAGAACGCATCTCAGCAGGACATTTTCCCTATCGCAACAAGAAACGCATCCCCTACGATCCTGTACCAATAGCACCTCCGCTGGAAATCTTGCATCCGTCTCTGAGAAAATTGTTCATGGAATGTTTTGCAAAAGGACATAGGAGACCACGAGTACGTCCCCACGCATCCGTATGGCAGAACGCGCTGCATAAGGCTGAAAAATCCCTTGTGATCTGTTCTGCCAACGACCAACATTACTATGGCAAGCGTCTCAAATCTTGTCCGTGGTGTGAACGTGCGGCTCGATTGGGCGGCCGTGATCCATTCCCCTCCCAGCAGCAGGCACACCGAGGTCAGCATTTCTTCGCCGTTGCCCCCACACAAATACCTTTGCCTTCCGCCCAGGTTACAAAGTCGACATCTCAATCTCTCTCGACTACCGTGGTATCTCAGCCTCGCTCATCGATTGTCCTCAGAAAGCTATGGTGTTACTGGAGAGCGGGGATGTTACGTTTCGTGCGCTGGAGCGTGTCGCGCCATGGACGACGAATCGTACCTGTAGTGAGTTTATTGCTCATATTCTGGCTTTTGTACTCACACGGTGCACTGTCGGATCTCGGTCCGCGTGTGATGCCGACCGTCACTTCTCTGATTCGATCCAGATTATCGAGGATGTCTCAACTGGTGGAACAGACTGGTTTTTATCGAGAAACCCAGCCGCAGACACACCCATCGGGTGGAATACAGCCGGCGGGCCATGAAGCCAACAGGCAGGAGGAAGTCAACAAGGAAGCCAGTAAACCAAAGCACGCCTTTCCGTCGGAGGACATTCCTCTATCCGAGGATGTCCAGCCAGACCTAAATCCTCAACAGGCGCAACCATCGATTGATCCCGAACAAGAGACCGTGCTGCTCAATGCTGAAGAAGATACCATCGTTGAGCCCTCTGCGGTTGAGGAAATCATGACCTTGATACAATCTAAGTCACCGGGGTCCCAACCTCCCTTGCGTTCTGGACTTTACCCGTCTGCTGATCTGGTCAAAGAACGGAGAAATCCCAAAGATGGCGCTATCATGATGTATGTCCCTGAAGGTGAGTTCATCATGGGGCTTTCTGGTGAACAGATCACCTCTTTGCTTGAAGGGGATCCAAGAAGACAACGTTGGTGGTTCGGCGACCCAAAACCGCAGCGTAGCGTGTTTCTTGGTGACTATTGGATTTACAGGTACGAAGTCACAGTCGCTCAATACCGCAGATTCTGCCAGGAAACAGATCGGGAAATGCCGCCACCACCATGGTGGGGATGGAAGGATGAACACCCGATTGTCAACGTGACATGGTACGAAGCGGCTGCCTACTGCGAATGGGCGGGTGGGAGATTACCCACGGAAGCTCAGTGGGAGAAAGCAGCGCGCGGCACCGATGGCCGCGTCTGGCCCTGGGGGAATGATTGGGATAGTCAGAGATGCAACAGCCGGGCCACAGGAATTGGCAAGAGCAGTTCTATCGGCAATTATCCTCTTGGCTCCAGCCCTTATGGGGTGATGGATATGGCTGGTAACGTGTGGGAATGGTGCACACCGGGAACAACAGGTGGTTCCCGACGCGCTTTGCGTGGGGGATCTTGGTCCAGTAACCCTAACTCCGTGCGTGTCGTAGATCGACGTCTGACTCGCCCAGACAACAGATATCTGCATGGTTTTCGATGTGTGGGGCAGATGGAGCCACGACAATGAGATTCCCTTTCTATCTGATTGGATTCGCCGTTCTACTAAGCGTGCACGGCTGCGTCAAGACAGCGGAGAAGCCGGTATTTCGTCCTCTTACTATCGTCTGCTTTGGGGACAGTCTGACAGCGTGTGGTGGGGAGGGTGGGCGTTATTCTGACTGGCTCCAGAAATGGCTCCCAGACCACACGATTGTCAACAAAGGGATCGGCGGTGACACCCTGGCAACAGGTCGGCATCGCTTTGAGCGGGACGTCCTCTTGCTGAAACCGGATATCGTGATCCTCGAACTGGGTGCGAACGATTGGTGGCAGCGGGCTCGCCCCATCGAAGCTTTGCACGCGGATCTCGAAGCGATGGTGTCCAGTGCAAGAGCACAGAACGCAGCCGTTGTGATTGCCAGTTGCTTTGGCCGTGCTGATTACTATCCTGGTCAGAGCGATGAATTCACTGGAGAGCCGGCGGATTTTGGTGAGGCTATCTGGCGGATGGAAGTTCAGATTGCCGACAAGTACGATGCCCAATACGTTCCCAATATGCAGGTGGACATCAAACGCAAGGGGATGGAACCGTATTGGGCCGACAAAAACCATCCCAACAAAGCAGGGAATCGGTTCGTTGCGGAGCGGCTACTCCCGTGCATAAAAGCGGCTATTGAGTCGATCTATCGCAGAGAATAATACCCGTGTTTGACAGGTATAGCACTCTGAGCTTCATTCCGGATGTTGAAGTTTTCGATCCGTCTCCTGGATGAAACCATTGACTTCCATATGGCCATCGGCATAGAGCGTGGTCACCGCATAGGTGTTGTTTTCTGGT
>JAJRTO010000296.1 GCA_024278235.1 Candidatus Poribacteria bacterium | reverse complement strand
TGTTCTTCTTGTTCCGGAGCGAGAGGTTCCTCTGGGTTTTTCATCTTTGCGAATGACTCCTTTGATCCGATGACATTATCTCAATGTATAGCACAAATCTTATCAGCCGTCAAGCACTGAATCCAGGTCATCCGGGTTTTCTGTTGTCTTTGGCTGTGTGTTATGTTAAAATCGTACAGGACAGTCCACAAACTTGTGTTTTACACCTGGAACGTCCACTGGGAGGCAGCGGATGGATAAAGTAAAACTTGCGTTGATTGGAACGGGAAGGCGTGGTTCTGGAACCTATGCCCCCATTATCAATCTTCTCAAAGATGATCTGGAATTTATCGCAGTCTGTGATGCTGACGCAGAATCTGTGGAACGGGTGGCGGCTCAATACGGGATCCCCGCTTACACAGAGACCGAGAAGATGCTGGAAGAAGCGCGACCGGAGGCGTGTGCTATTGTCATCACGCCCAGCAACAACCACATCCCTGGCTTGCTCTGCTCCGAACATGGCGTGAGCTATGTGACGGAGACACCAATCGATACCGATCTTGAATGGGCCGATAAGATGATCGAATCGGCAAAAGCTCATGGAACGAAGATTGAAGTTGCAGAGAATTACTATCGTGTGCCTACAGAACGGATCAAGCGATCCCTTATCCTGGAGGGAGTCTTCGGAAAGATCCTGACAGCCTACAACGATTTTCGGGGACATGGCTACCACGGGGTGGGGTTGATCCGAAGCTACGTGGGATTTGAAAATGATGCTGTGCGCGTCAAAGGTTTTCGCAGACAATTCACCGTAAAGGAGCATGTATGGCGTGCCGGTCAGTCACCTCGCTCGAACGAAGACTGGCAACATGGTGTCATCGAGTTCGAGGATGGAGCCGTTGGTATTTTCAACTTCACCGGTCTCTCCTATGGATCTCCCATTCGCTGGCATAATTCGACTAAGTTTTACGGAGAGGGAGGGATGTGCGTGGGCGAAAATGCGGCCATACTCACCGAGAACGCAGATGCCCGGCGTCCCATTACGATCACTCGTCGAACTCATGAGGTGGATGGGCGCGAAGTGCTCACAGCTTTGGTTGCAGATACCGATCCTGAAGTCGTGTGGGAGAACCCTTTACGCCACTATCCGCTCAGCGATGGTCAAATCAGTGTTGCCTCAGAGATCATGAGTATCGTCAATGCTGTACGTAACGACACGGAACCTGAATATGGCCCTATCAACGGGCGCAAGGATCGTGAGATCGATCTTGCAATGTCTCGCTCATGGAGTCATGACAGCGAGTGGGTCGTACTTCGCGACGCGTGAGCCTAACCCACTCACAGAAGAAGGTACGGTCTCGACGAACAATTATTTTTCGCAAAAAGGAGGTGAAATCCGTGGGACTTGATTGGAAACCACGTCACCGTGACATGATCATCGGTGGCTTTCCCTGGCTGGCGCGTATCAAGGATAAGGCTCAGGCACACCTGCAAGGGGTGCTTGGTGAATACATCTATCCGTGACCGGCAGATAAAGCGTTCCTGGAGGAACACAAGCTCTCTGCTGATAAGTTCACAGAACTCGTTCAGCAGAACCCAACCGATGAAGCCATGATCGAAGCGATGAGAAATCTAAAACGTTGATTCTCAGTGTATTGGTCGATGGTATTTGCAGTACTTTAGTGATCGAGCAGATTGGTTCTTGTCGTTTTACCCCCATCCCGGTTTTCCTTGAAATGGACTCCTGGGTTGACAGATTCAGCACTGGGTGCTGACTCGTAAGTTCAATAGGTGCTCCGGTCATCCGGCCGAACTCCAGGGCCGGATGGCAGGAGCGTTCGTCCAACCCGCCAATTCGTGAACGGGAATATAGCAACCAAGTCGAACTTTCCTGGTGGGAAGGACGAGGTGAAGAGGGGGAAATCGCAGCAAACCCATCTGCTCAAACATTAGCTACAGGGCTCTCGTCCGGTTGACTGAACAGAGGACGGACTCGCGAAAGGGACGAAATTGGACATTGAAGAACTTCGCAAGCAGATCAACGAGCTAGACGCCCATATCGTGAAGCTGCTCAATGAACGTACGCAGGTTGCACTTGAGATAGGCCGCCTGAAGGAAAATCAGGATGCGCCAACGTTTGCCCCTCACCGTGAGGAGGAAGTCTTTGCTCGGGTGAAAGGGATGAACCAGGGGCCATTGCCTCCCTCGTCCATCGAGGCGATTTATCGTGAGATCGTCTCGGCTTGCCGAGCCCCTGAAAGACCCTTCGAGGTCGCCTTCTTAGGGCCGGAAGGGAGTTTTGGCCATGTTGCAGCACGAAAATACTTCGGAAATGCAACGACCTATCTCCCCATCCAGCAACAGACAGATATCTTTGCGGAGGTAGAAACAGGGCGCGCGGATTATGGGGTTGTCGCGATTGAGAACTCGACCGATGGTGTCGTGCGAGATATCCAGGATATGTTCATGAAGTCAAGTCTAAAGATCTGTGCGGAGGTTCTGATGCCGATCTCGCACCATCTATTATCTCAGTCTCCACTCAACAAAATCACACAGATCTACTCTCATCGGCAAGCGTTCGCTCAGTGTCGGGATTGGTTGCGCGATCATATTCCCCAGGCAGAAAAAATCCACCTCTCAAGTACCTCAGAGGCCGCCATGTATGCGTCTGAGCATCCAGAGGCTGCTGCCATTGCAAGCAAGTTAGCGGCTGAAGTGTATGGCCTGAATATCATCGCCGCAAATATCGCGGATGACACGCAGAACACAACGCGGTTTATCATTATCAGTCACCATGATAGTGAGCCAACCAACCATGACAAAACGTCCCTTCTGTTTGCTGTCAAAGATCAGAGCGGCGCCCTGCTACGAGTCCTGGAGTGTTTCTACCGCTACAAACTGAACCTCAGCAAGATTGAATCCAGACCATCGCGGAACAAGGCATGGGAGTATGTCTTCTTTGCGGACGTGGAGGGCCACCGGGAGGATGAAAACGTCAAAAAAGCGATAGCGGATGCGGGCAAAATGTGTACGCAGATCAAATTGCTTGGCTCCTACCCAAGTACAACGTAGTAGAGGAACGATGTCATGATGAAGCCGAAATCAGGGATCGCAGCGATTCAGCCATACCAGGGGGGAAAGCCGATCGAAGAAGTCGAACGCGAGCTGGGTATCTCCGATATCATCAAGCTCGCTTCGAACGAGAATCCGCTCGGGCCTGCACCGCTTGCAGTCGAAGCCATTCGTGAAAACGCCGGTAACGTTCACCTCTATCCGGATGGCAACGCTTATTACTTGAAGCAAGATCTGGCGGATCACTTGCGCGTTGAGCCAGAGAACTTGATCCTGGGAAATGGGTCCAACGAAGTGCTTCAGATCATCGGTGAAACCTACATTTCACCAGGGGACGAAGTGGTTTACTCTGACCAGGCTTTTGTCGTCTACATGCTCGTTTCGAGGATTTGTGGTGCAAGTTCCGTGACAACCCCGCTCAGAAATCAGACCCATGATCTCGAGGCAATGGTGTCGCGGATCACAGACCGTACCCGTGTGGTGTTCATTGCTAATCCCAACAATCCAACGGGGACCATGGTCACAACTCAACAGGTAGAACGCTTTATGTCCTCCATTCCGGACGATGTCCTCGTGGTGTTCGACGAAGCCTACTACGAATATGTCGAACGAGACGATTATCCTCAGGCACTTCAATATGTGCACGAAGGGCGTAATGTGCTGGTGACACGGACCTTTTCCAAGATCTATGGTCTTGCCGGACTTCGTATCGGCTATGGGATCGCTCCCGTACCGATCATCAGTATGATGAACCGGGTCCGTCAACCGTTCAACGCCAACATGCTCGCCCAGGTGGCAGCCAGAGCGAGTCTGAAGGATACGGAACACGTCCAACGCAGCCGTTCCGTCAATGCGGAAGGCAAAATCTACCTCTATGAGCAATTTGGCAGACTGGGGTTGGAGTATGTCCCCTCAGATACAAATTTCATCCTGGTGCATGTGCCGAATGAAGGCCAAGCATTTGCGGATGCCCTGTTACAGCAAGGGGTGATCGTTCGTCCGATGGCCGGTTACAAATTCCCGCAGTCTGTGCGTATCACGATAGGAACGGAGAAAGAAAATGAGCGGCTGGTACATGCGATGACACAGGTGCTGGAACGAGGTGTTTCCGCATGACCGAGAGCATATCGCTTACAGATCCCCCGTTTCCAGGGGGGCGATGGGATTCATCAGAGGGCCTGGATCGGATCACTTTAGTTGGAGTCGGGCTTATCGGTGGATCTATCGGTTTAGCATTGAAGAAACGAGGGTTTTCAGGTGAAATCGTCGGCCTGGGACGTCGTCCACTGGAGGATGCAATTCAATGCGGCGCGATCGACAGCTATACACAGGAAGTCGCAGAAGCGGCTCAGGATACAGATCTGATTATCCTCTGCACACCCGTTGGAATGATCTCGTCAAAGATAGCAGAGCTTGCTCCATATCTGGAACCTGACTGTATCGTCACGGATGTGGGCAGCGTGAAGCAGAGAGTTATCGCCGAAGTAGAGCCAATAATGCCGGATGGCCGCTATTTCGTCGGTGCGCATCCAATGGCAGGTTCAGAGCAGACAGGGGTTGGAGCGGCTCATGCGGATCTGTTCCAAGGTGCTGTCTGCCTGGTCACTCCGACAGAACGCACGGATCTCCGGGCACTTGCACAAGTGGAGTCCTTGTGGAAATACCTCGGTGCTCGGACGGTGCAAATATCCCCGAGTGAGCATGATTACCTGATCGGTGCTGCCAGCCATCTGCCACACGTCGTCGCATGTGCTCTCACACAGACGGTCGCCAAGATAGAGAACGAAGCTGGCAAAGCGATTGACTTTGCAGCAACCGGTTTTCGTGATACGACTCGTATCGCAGCGGGGTCACCAAAACTTTGGCAGCACATCCTATTGTACAACCGAGACGTCGTGCTGCGCACTGTGGAGGAGATGCTCGACTATCTGCGTCGTTATCATCACGCTCTGCTGCATGCCGATCCCGAGGAATTGGGGATGCTGCTCGAAGATGCCCGTTTCCTGCGTGAGTCGATGGAGAGGGAAACACATCCGTGATCGTCGCCATAGATGGACCTGCTGGCTCAGGAAAGAGCACCGTCGCCCGGGAAGTTGCCGCAGCGCTCAAGTTGATGTATTTGAATACCGGAGCCATGTACCGTGCTATCGCCTGGAAGGCCATCCAGCGAGGAACCGATCTGGATGATGGAGAGACGCTTGCCTCGATTGCAGAACAGTCCGTCATCTCATTCGAGCAGAACGGCGAGCGTACATTCATTGACGGAAAGGATGTCACAGAGGCCATCCGGGAACCTGAGGTAGGACAAGCGAGTTCTGCAATCGCCCGGATTTCAGGAGTCCGTCGGGCACTCGTGAAACAACAGCAACAGATCGGCGCTCAAGGCGGGCTCGTCTGCGAAGGTCGCGACATGACAACCGTCGTGTTTCCCAACGCCGATGTCAAGATCTTTCTGGATGCTTCGCCAGAGACCCGTGCTCGCAGGCGTTTCTTGGAGCTTCAGGAACGTGGCATCCCGGCTTCTTTTGAGGACGTGTTAGCAGAGGTCAGAAGGCGAGATACGCAGGACAGTTTGCGTGAAGATAGCCCGCTCCGGGTCGCTGAGGATGCCGTTGTGTTGGACACGACGGATCTGAGTGTCGGTCAAGTGATCCGGAAAGTGCTTGAAATGGCGAACACCTGCTCAAGCAGATGAGTTTTTGTCAGCGAGCAGACCATGTAGCACCTTGCCAATGATATCCCTCCCGGAAAATCAGGGAATCGACCACGCACTGATGAAAAAGCACATGCTCTCACTCGATGAACTTGAACGAATCGTGGCCGACCTCGATCCAACGGGGATGCCAATGGTGAAGTGGATCTATCGCCGGCCTCGCCGGAGTTCAAGACTGGGAGTGCTCTCGGCATCTTTCAACCCACTCACCAATGCGCATATTGCCATGATAGATCG
Organism: Candidatus Poribacteria bacterium; assembly: GCA_024278235.1. Classification (GTDB taxonomy): domain Bacteria; phylum Poribacteria; class WGA-4E; order JAJRTO01; family JAJRTO01; genus JAJRTO01. The sequence continues at coordinate 60 of JAJRTO010000296.1, read as the reverse complement.
AGCCAGCCAGGATTACCATTTTGATGAAATACTTCTCCTGCTTGCCAAAGCAAATGTGGA
>JAJRTO010000020.1 GCA_024278235.1 Candidatus Poribacteria bacterium | reverse complement strand
CGCTCGAACGCAAACGGCTCACCGTGCCACCAGGAATCACGGGTCTATGGCAGGTCAGCGGTCGAAAGGACTTGCCTTTGCGGGACAATATCAAGTATGATCTCTACTACGTTAGAAGACGTTCCTTCTGTTTGGATTTGGGGATTCTGTCGAGGACGATTCCTGCAATTCTCTCCGGCAGAGGAGCCTATTAATCCAGTCCCTCAGTTCCTTACAGTAGCATCCCCTTGGGCATCGGCGATTACTCCCATAGCAACCCATACGACGGCGCACTCGCGAGACACCTCGTCCCATTTTAAGAGCCTATCCGGTACAAAACTTGCCAGACATCCCCTCGGTCCTGACAAATCCCACCATACCAAGGAGATGTACCCATGTATAAGGAAATCCCAGATACGCTTTGGGACAAGATTGAGCCCCTGTTAGCACCATTGATGCGCAAACGTCCGGGTGGCAAAAAGCCGCTCCCCTTCCGGCAAATCCTCAACGGCATCCTGTATGTGCTCATCACCGGTTGTCAATGGAAAATGCTGCCAGACTGCTATGGCTCCAAAAGCACGGTACATGAACACTACCAACGCTGGCGTGCAGCCGGGGTCTTCGACCGGATTCTCTGTCTCTGCCTGCAGGAGTATGATGAACTCAAAGGCATCGACTGGGAGTGGCAATCCATGGGTGGATGCCTGCTGCAAGCTCCGCTGTGTGGCAAGGAAGCTCACGAAGGCTTGGGAGCCAACCCCACCGACCGAGGACGTGCGGGCACCAAGCTGCATCTGTTGGTCGATGAGCAAGGTATCCCCCGTTGGCTATCCGGGTGACGGGTGCCAATGTGCATGACTCGCGATTGGTACGTGATACCCATGAAGCTCTGATCATTGAGGTTCCTGAGCCCCTGCAGACGTCTCACCTTTGTCTGGACAAAGCCTATGATTATCCTCGGGTTCACGAGGAAGTTGAATCACCAGGGTATCAGGCTCACATCAAGCAGCGGGGCATTCATGAGGAGGCCACGCTACTCACCGATGGAAGCCTCTATCCAGCCCGTCGTTGGGTGGTGGAGCGCACCTTCGCTTGGCTCAAGGGCTTTCGAGCCGTGCGAACACGCTATACACGAAAGCTAAGTGGTTTAGGATAAGTAATTGGACATTGGACAAGTAGGGTTCGCATCCTTGCGTATTCTGGCCATTCCCAAAGTTACGTTGTCCAAGAACTTATTTTGGCCTACATTTCTGGTTCAGATTAGTTCTTGGACAAACGAAAGGAGAACGCAAAATCAGAATGGGGGTTCGTATTGTGTTCCTGGAAGAACAGATGAGTTGCTCCTTCCAAACTGTCTACATCTCCAAAATAGTAGTTGTCGAAAACAACCTGTTTCATGTGTTCCCAGAAACGCTCTATCAAATTCAGCTTGGGACAATATTCGGGAAGCCACACGACAAAAACGCGCTCTGAATACTCACCCAGTACCCCTTCGATCAGAGGTGTCTGATGGTATCCCACGTTATCCAGTACCACCACCAAATACTCTTGAGGATAACGCTCGGTAAAGAGTTGGAGCAAGAAGGTTTCCATCTGCCACTGAGTTTTGTGGGCAAACACCTGATACTCCACTTGGTTCGTTGCGAAGTTCAAAGCACCGAAGAGATGCAACTTCTGATTGGTTCCCGCTGCGGGAATTGCCACCTGCTGACCTTTGAACATCCACATTTTGCGCAGTCTCGGATGCAAATGGATATCACATTCATCCAGATAGAGCAACTCAAACCGATACGGACTCCCTACTGCGTTTTTTTTAGAAACTCAAGCAATTGCTTCTTTTCCTCGACCGCATCAGGGTCTTGCTTGTGAGATAAATCATGTTTGGGTTTACGATATACAATGTCATGTTTCTGCATGAGTTCATGTAAGTAGGCAGGAGAGAGGGCCACCTCGGTTTGCCGAACCAAGTGCTTTTGCAGTCTTTCCACAGACCAGGCACTGAAGCAGTAACCGAATTCCCGGGGATCCGTGCCAACCGCTTCCTTCAGCTTGGCAATGTATTCCGCGTTGGCTCTTGCGGGGGCTCCGGAACGGGGTCTATCTTCCAGGCCGATAATCCCCTCTTGCTCGTAACGCTGAATCTGATGGAGGACCGTCTGGCGACTACAGCCAAGAATCCCTGCGACCTGGGGAGCCGTATATCCCTCATGGGACATGCGGATCATCACGGCACGCACTCGAGCGCGGGGTTTTGGGTGCTTCTTGATAGCCTGCTGAATCTCCGTGAGTTCGGATTCCGATAGAGAATGAACATGTTTCATACGTTTCATCAATCTACCTCTCAAAGTGGTTATTTCGAGTATTTCCCGCATCGTCAGGGGTGGAAGTCTGGAACCATGCCGAAGTAACAGCTTCGCTGTATGGAAACCGCGCCTACGCTGATGTATTGGTGTGTCGTAGACGCGCTGTCCATAGCGCGCGAGTCGCTGCCCCTGAGCAAGTGGGAAATACCCGTTATTTCGAGAGGAAGGATACGATTCTCAATCATCTTTGTCCAGATATTTATCCCAAACCACTTAGCGGTGACCATGAACAAAGCTGGCGAGCTTTCAAGGGGAAAAACCTAGAGAAGCTGATTCAGTTTATGATTGAGGATATGATTGCGGAGGAACTACCAGACCTAAGAATAATCAACGGAAGTAGACTCGAAAGATCAACTCGTCTGTCTAAGGAACTGAGCCAGGTTAAGAGAAACCTCGCCATTGACTATGGCAGTTTTGGTCTTCACCTTCCTGACGTAGACATTGTTGTCTATCATAAGAGAACTTACAAAGTCTTGGCTGTATTTTCGAGCAAAGTCACACTTCGAGAGCGGATAGCCCAAACCGGATACTGGAAGCTGAAATTGGCAACAGATGAAGCAACCAAGCATATAAGAGTCTACTTCGTAACCCCTGATGAGGATGGTACTCTAACTCACAAGAAACCCGTCAAAAAAGGCAGGGCAATTGTTGAGGTAGATTTAGACGGCAGCTACGTGCTTACTCAAGAAAAAGTTGAACAGAGCGAAAAGGTCAAATTGTTTGAGTGTTTACTGGAGGATCTCAAGAGGTTGGTGGAAGAAGGGATTCGCCTCGAACTCCAAAAAACAAAGTAGGATCCCTCCATGCTTACAGTGATGGTGAAAGGCCAGCGCATCGAAGATGGAATCCATTTCAGTCCATTTCCACCACACCCTCCAACGGTTGTTGACCCGCAACAGGTGCGGATGGTTCGCCTAGCATCTGGTATTTTTATTGTTGGTGCTATTGTGCTGGTGGCTATTGTTGTATCAGGCTCATAACTTGCAAGCTGTACTATTATTGTACCGCGTAGGGGTTCGCGTGTTAATCATACAAGATGCTGCAAAAATAGGGTTGCGAGTCCCAGAAACACCAGGAAACCACAGATGTCTGTCACAGTGGTCAGGAACACGCTGGATGCGAGTGCGGGATCTAGCTTGAATCTGCGAAGGGCCAACGGGATAAGCGTTCCGAAAAATCCTGCCAGGAACAAGTTGATCCATTGAGCAGAGGCGAGTATCAGCGCAAGATAGAGGTTCCGTTTCCACAGATACACGGCGACCGCGATCAGTAACCCTGTGCTCAAGCCATTAAGGATTCCTACCACCATCTCTTTTAACAGTGCCCGACGTGCTCCCTTGAGTTCGAGTTCACCGAGCGCGATACCGCGTACCATGACGGTGAGCGTCTGAGTCCCTGCGTTCCCTCCCATGCCAGCGACCACAGGCATGAACATCGCGAGCACTGCGAATTGAGCGATCGTGTCCTCAAACAGGCCGATCACACTGGCCGCCAGGAACGCCGTCAGCAGGTTCAGAAACAGCCAGGGAATTCGCAGACGAACAGAGCGGAAGGGCGAGGTGAATACCTTATCTTCCAGGTCGAGCCCGGCGAGTTGATAGATATCCCTGGTCGCTTCCTCTCGCATCACATCCACCACGTCATCGATAGTGACAATCCCCAACAGGGTATCATCCACATCCACCACGGGAATCGCAAGGAGGTCGTAGTGCGCGATCAGGTTGGCGACCTCCTCCTGGGGTGTATCGGTAGTGGCTTTGGACACGTTTCGCTGCATGATCTGCTGAATGGGAACATCGGGATCCTGCAACACCAGCTCACGTAGTGCCAGCACGCCTTCGAGCTTACCGGCTTCATCCACGACATACACATAGAATAGATTGTCGAGTTCCCGATTCTTACGGACCTCGACCTGTGCATCCCCCACCGTCATGGTGTCCTGAAGTGCCAGGAACTCGGAGGTCATCCGTCCGCCAGCGGTCTCCGGTGGATAGCCCAATAGCTCTGTCAGTCGATCATGGATTTCGCCACGGATAGCGGAGAGGATCCGATCCGCCCGTTCCGTTGGGAGATGCCCGAGAAAATCGGTCGCATCATCAGGAGACAGACGCTGACAGATTTCTGCCAGACGTGCGTCATCCATGCTTTCGAGGATCTCTCGCAGGAAGGCCACCGGCAGCTCTCGCAACGTTTTTCCAGCCAGCCGCTGCTCAAACAGAACATCGATAAGTCGCTGTTGTTCCTGCTCCGGGATCAGCGGGAAGATCGTCGCGATATCTGCGGGATGGACTTTGGTCAGAGTCCGGCGCAATTGCGCCCGTGCATCCCGGTGGATCAGACGGATCAGGATCTTCTGTACCGGAGTCAATCGGATGGCCACGAGCTATCCCTATCTCTTCTGAATGGAAGTCCAGTCAAACACAACCCCCAACGCTTTTTCCTTCTCTTCACGCAAGAGTCGGTAGGCTTCTCCTGCCCGGGAAGGTTCCAGAATATGCGTGATCAGTGAACGAACATCGAGCCGGCCATCCGCTATCATGCGCAAGATCTGCCGGCGATTGTATGGCTGTGTCCAACGAAATGCGGGTGTCTCAACGATGGGGCACTTCGGTTGGTGACAACCAATGAGCGAGAGTTCTTTCTCGTGGAAACTCATCAGATCCAGTTCAATTTTTCGGTGCCAGATCGAACCCAGCAAGATGATCCTGCCCCCAATGCGCATCAGATCAAACAACATCGGCAGCAGTTCCGGGTAGCCGGTCGCCTCGATAGCG
>JAJRTO010000295.1 GCA_024278235.1 Candidatus Poribacteria bacterium | reverse complement strand
GTTTGAGATAAGCCATCGGATCTGCGATGACCCTTTTCGGTTTGATCCGTGGATTCGATGATTCAGGCCAGTAATAGTCGAGCATGCGAGGTAGTGGGATGATGATCGGTTCGGTTGGCTTGGCCCGCCGTTTCACTTCCTGAATCGCTTCGGACCATCGGGGGCGTCCACCGAATTCGCGATGATGGTAGAGGTAAACCTGAGATAGCAGGACTCCCACCACTAACGCGGGCACAGGCCATCCGATTTTCAAGTCGGCTCGAACACATCGGGAAATCGTCCAGCCTGCGAGTGTCAGATAAGCGGGAGCGCAGAAGAACAGATAGTAACCCGCTATGTTGAGGAACTGTGATGCGCCGAGAAAGAACAGAAGAGGAACCCCACCGAAACACATCAGGAACAGGTGATCACGACGCCACACAGAGATCAACTGCAACATCGGTGGGAGGGAGAGTATGGCTACCGGGATGGAAATACCATAGACAAAAGTCGCAAGCACATAGAAGGCACTTCGACTCCAGAGGTTCAGGCCCCAACCGGAAGTGATCGAGCGGAACAAGGTTGGATGCAATGACACCAGTCCGAGCATCAGAAAAGGGCCAAACACCAAAGCGAGGTATCTCCAGCGCCAACCGGGAGGCGTCTGTGTGGGAAGCACCCGGACTAACAGAACGTAAACTGCCAATGCCAGTACCAGAACACCGGAGAGGATATGGGATGCCAGGAGGGCAAGTAGAGAAATGAGACAGAGAACAAAATGGCTCCAGCGATCTCGCTCCAGACCGAGGAAAAATGAAAAGGCAGCGATAGTGCTGAACAGGAAGGTCAATGTATAGGAACGTGCGTTCTGAGACCAGAAAAGATGCCAGGGCAACACTGCGACCAACAGGGCAGTCCAAAGGGCCACGTGTCTGTCGTACACCATACGCACCAGGCTGAATAGCACGGGGATGCACAGAACGCCTATCACCGCAAACCCGATTCGAGCACCCCAGGCGTTCATCCCAAAAACCGAGAGGGTCAGCTTGGCCACGAGATAGGGCAGGGGGTTGATCCGCATTACTGCGGGGAAATCCTGTGCATCCAGCACTGTCAGCACCTCGTCTTCCCAGAGACTCCAGGTTCCCAGGTGCCAGAATCGCAGAGCAACTGCCAACAGTAGGATGCTCAGCAGAATAAGATTGGAGTAGGGTTTTTTCACTTGCAATTCCTTCTATCTTTCCACAGCAGGCTATCTTTCCACAGCGAGCGTGACTTCCGTACGATAGGTCTCGCCATCCACGGTCACCTCAAATAGACAGGGGTAGAGCCCGTTCGCGATAGGAACGCCCGCCGACTTCAGGTTCCACCAGGTACGCCAGATCTTCTTGTCCGATTTCTCAGGAACCCCTTTGATAGTGCGTACCAGAGTTCCGTCAGGTCGATAAACCAGCACTCGCATCGCATCCATCGGTCGCTCACCCGTACACCAAAACTGCACGAGTTCCCGTCCGGGATTCGGAAATACGATGGCATCCCGGAATCGAAACTCAGGCAAGAACTTCACTTCCATCACTGTAGAACGGACACCGGCAGGGCTGATCGCCGTTGCAGACACCGTATTGATCCCTCCCACCAACTGAACAGAGGCCGAGAATTTCCCGGCAGCCCGATCGAGTGTGGCCTCAACATCACCCGGTTGAATAACGATATGGAGGGGGAACTGACTCACAAATTTACCATGAATGGTGACCGGGTTCTGCGTGTTCTGCGCCGGCGGATACAGGTAGATGTCGGGGAGTGAGCGTTTTCCTTCCTGATCCGCAAGTTCTGCCACCACAGCGATCATGAGTTGCGCTATCTTCCGCACCAGATCGACATTCACCGTTTCTGAGGTGTCCTGGTAAGTATGGAAGTAGGGATTGGCCGCATAGCGCGCTGTGTTCATCCAGGACTCTCCGTTCTCAGTGAGCATCACAGCACGATAGCCCACATCCCAGAAAGATTTGTGATCTGAATTGGCTAATTTCGGATCCAGGTTCCTCGAAACCTCCAGATCGAGTTCGTACCATCGTGATGCAAGCCAGAGATAGTTGGCGAACCAGAGCGAGGGGCGATCTGTAACCACCTGGACGCGCGCGAACGACCAGTTGAAGCCCAGCATATCCAGGTTGAACATACCCGCGATCTCCTCAGCGTTTCCCGCCGCCCTCGCAGCATCATGCCGACTGCCCAACATGCCAATTTCCCCTGCGTCGAACGCGACGAAACGGATGGTGTGGGCGTATGGTGCAGCGGTACTCAGCACGCGTGCCATCTCCAGCAAGACGGCAACTCCTGATGCGTTGTCATCGGCTCCTGGCGCGGATGAGAAATAGGGGTTCCAATCTGGTTCCCGTGATGCCTGGCTATCGTAATGAGCCCCGATCAGATAGACACGTGGACTCGCGGATGCGCCACGCAGAGTACCTGCGACGTTGCGGAATCCACTGAAATCATCGTACTCGACATCGATCTGTGGGGATTTCCGCAGTTCATCCGCAATGTACCCCGCGGCTCGATTTGCGAGTTCCCGACGGTAGGTACTCCGTGAATAGGTAGGTTTACCATCAACGGGGTTCTTCTCTAGCACGGCGATATGTGTCCAGAGTTCGTCCCCGCTGACCAATGCGATGAGTTCCTCAGGAGATTGAGCGAAAGCGAGGAGCGAAAAGCACAGAAATAGATAGCAGTGGACAGAAATAAAAAGGCGGAAAGCCATGTGTCGTCTGCCGACGGCCACCCTCTTTCCGGAGATAGCCTCCTCTACGCGCTGTGTTTTCTTGTTTTCCACCGCTGTATCCAGCTATAGACACACCTGAGAGCCGGCTCCATCTGTGTCCAGAATCGGTAACGCCACGGAGAACGCATCCATCGATAGCACTGAAAATCGAAACGCTCGGCACGCCATTCTTCCTTGAAGGCGACCAGGCCCTTCCGTTCCGGTGGCGATGCGCCAAAATCGACCCAGTGATACCCATGCTCACACGCCCATCGTACGATGAAATGGATCACCGCGTTGTTGGTACGAAGGTGCAGGTACTCCGGCAGCGAAGCCTCAACCCAGAGGGTCGCGATCTTGTTGAAATACACAAACAGCAGCCCTCCGATGATCTGTCCTTCATACTCCGCAACGACCAGATCTCCTATTGGACTGTTCCGGAGAGTGTTCAGCAATGCATACGGTTTAGGTGGGCTCCCGAAATGTCGCATCATAGACAGGTACATAGCGTAGAAAACCTGCATCTCCTGTTCCGACTGACTCATACGGACGCTCACGCCATTCTTAGCGGCCTTCCGCACAGCCCCTCGAATCCGCTTGTTATAGGCGGTCCACACAGCGTCATATCCCTGTTCGATGTTCAGCAGATGGGTAAAACGAGATCCATGCGGTTCGAACTCCAATCTATGGAGTGAAGATTCATCGAGCGGGGAACCGAATGGAGAACTGTTGAGTACAACCTCGGTGAGATGATGACGACTGGCAACGGAGTGGAACGCCGTGACGATTGCTTCCGTGAGGGCAGCGGTATCGATAGTGCGGTTGTTCCACAGGATAGGACCGCCTGGAAGATTCCAGTGGAGCGAATGCAACATCGACACGAACGGGAAGGGGCGAAAAAGGTAGCAGGGCAAGAAACCTACCGGGATGTTATCCCGCAGGATCTCCAGAAAGACAGGCTGAAGTCTCGGGAAATGCTGCTGGAGTATCCCCGCCCACGTTTGTGTGTGAAATGCATTGCAGAGGGATGTTTGCCTTAGTTGAATATCCCAATCGGTGGTGTCTGTGGCTGGGCAGATCTGGTATCGTTGCTTCTGCATGTTCAAAGTTTCGTGTCCCTGTCTACATAAGTCGTCAGCGATTAGCAAACAAGCCGGCCACTGAAGCCTGATAAGCCCTCAAACAAAGCATATCACACATCCTATAGATGGGGCAAGGGGGATGACTCTCATCGCTTCTGTTGACAGACTTACTCGGCCTATGATAATATGTTCCCGAAACTGTCTATACTGAACGCATTTAGGTTTTGTGAAAGTGTGGGGAATGAAACGGCTGCTTGGGGACAGTGAGACAATGGGACAATGGGACAGTGAGATGTTGGGTCGGCACTCCAACGCTCCACGGCTCCCTGACGCCGAGATGCTACTCACAGATTCCATGTGCGCTCAGTATACCAGAGGAATTGATGAGGGAGATGCATGTCTGAACGCATTCTCATCCACGGTCCACATGATCGGGTACGCCTACCGCTGTTGCTGGAATGGCTGTCAGAACAACGGCGGATGGACACACGAAGGTTCCCGGTGCTCGTGTTCGTCCCTACGGAACAGCGGGCCCGGCAGTTACGCAGCCTGATCTCCGCACAGCTCGCGTCGCGTATTGTGACCTTCCGGGAATTCATGCGGCAACATGACGCATCGATCCTGGGAGAACGCCGGTTGCTGTCCGAGCAGGATCAAGTGGTCCTGCTGCGCCAGATCCTGCTGGAACGACCGCCCTCGTTTTTCACCAGGCTCCCTCGT
>JAJRTO010000294.1 GCA_024278235.1 Candidatus Poribacteria bacterium | reverse complement strand
TGGACACGCACCCACATCTCCAGGAACTCCCGATCCAGGTAGTCCGCACCCGAATCGGAGACCGAGTAGCTGAAGCCTCCCCACTTTTCGAAGATGTTCAGATCATAGCCGATCTCCATGATAATCTTCTGCTCGACCGACTGAGCGAGTGGATTGATGGATGAAGCCGGGACTTCCTTATTGCGCATATAGTTGCCAACGGCATCGCGATCGTTGTCATCACGAGGAATAACGGGGAAGATCACGCGATTGTCAAGGGTGATACCTTCCATGAGAGGACGGCTACAGATCTGCCAATTGTACTTGAAGGTCGGGATCGTTGAGGCATCACGTACCCCTTCCATGCTATCGATGAGCGCGTAGCCGACGCTATTGGGGTTATTGTGGCTATAAGCTGTCTCGCCGCTGAAATTGAGATCGAGCGGGACACGTTCAGCCTGGATCAACGGGAGCCAGTTGAGCACGGGGGCCAGATTGAGCGAATGTCCCAGACTGGTGTTGATATCAAACGCCTGCAGGCGGCTGGGAGCTTCATTGACATCAGGGATCTCTGCGGCGCGCTTGCCCGTATTGTAGATATACCCCGCGATGATCTTGAAACCTTTGGAGTAAGTCGGGCTAAAATAGCCACCGCCGAGCGTTGAGTAGGAGCGTCTGCTACTGTAACTGCCGAAGCTGGAATAACTCGAACGCCCTCCATAGGAAGAACTGCCGTACGAGCCATAGCTGCTATAGCTGGAACCGAGGCCACCACTGCCATATTTATTGCTACCATATTGATTATAGTCCCCGAAAGAAGAAGATGATGAAGATGAGGAACCGCGGTACTGATCAAACTGATTCTTGGTGGGTGTTGTGGAGACATCGGTCTTCATCTTGGGAACGTATTCGTACTCCGCCCAGAGACCGGCAACCGTTTGCTGGAGGGCTCCCCCAAACGGGGATTGCTCGTACTCGATCTCGATCTGATCGAACTCGTCGATATCGACGAAGAAGTTGATCGAACCGACTTCATAGATCATCATATAATCGACATCCCGACGCAATTTGCGCCCATTCAGCCGTACCGTTTCACTCCCTGGAATCACGAATAGTCCCACATTGAACGAGTCGGACTGATAGGAATAGTCCGACTGGATCGTATATAATTGGTCGGTATAGCGGGGGTTCTCCGCATAGATGGCTTCGTTGTTGAGCTGATCTCTGTATTTGTAGTAGGGACTGTTCGGATCGTCGATCACGAAAGGGCGCTGGGTTGGGAATTTCAGAAGACCACGCTCATAGTCCACGAAATCGGGATCGACGATCCCATCTCCGTCAGAGTCGATCCCAAAGATCTGGAGATAGGGCACCGGACCCTCGTCTGTCTCAAATGTGCTGCTCCCTCCCTCGCGCCAGATGGTCACTTCGAGATCCAGTGGGTTGATATTGCGATCTCCCAGATGATAGACATTGCGGAGTTCTGTGCCGCGTAGATTGGCTTCCTTGAGGACCACATATCCTACCGGATCCAGCACTTCATCCTCATCGATGGCACCATTGCCATCGTCGTCGACAAAGGTATTCTCAGGATTGCCAACCTTTACCGTCCGATCAGGAGTGCCATCACCGTCTTCATCGACAAGATATTCATAAGCAGCAACGATCACATAGCGAGCCGAGATCGAAGTCAGAAACTCGATCTCGCCCGTCTCATAGTCGATATTGTAGTCCTGACCTGGAAAAAGCTGATTGAAATAACCTTTTGCCGTATTGATACCGCCCTGGTTGTTTCCGCCATTCCCATCATCCACAAAGAGGATCTCGCTCCCCTGCTTGATGGGAAGATGACTGGACACGAGATTTCCATCTTCATCCACGTTGATCGCATAGTAACGTTCTCTCACGTAATTGGTGTCCAGGATGCGGTTGCCTGTGCCATTTCCGGCGCGCCGCGATTCTCCCCGGAAGGAACGCTTCCTGTGGATCCCTTTGCTCCGTGAACCGAACGCTCTCAACTTGATATCCGCGACTTCCGCAAGCATTTCGATCCCGAACAGATTGCGATTGACGTTCAGGAAGCGCACATTGGGGAGATCGAGTGTCGTGTCCCCAAATGAGATTCGCTTCAGGATACTATCTTCGTCCCCCTCATACCAGACGCGAATCTTTTGCTCCTTGTTGCTCATACCACCGTAATAGTCACTCCCCGCATCGCTGTAATCAACGGCAACGTTGGTATGTTTCCCGATACGTCCATGCAGGCCAACGACCAACTCCTGTTGGATATTCAGCCCTGTTGCCCTGGGACCCCTATAGCTCGAACCATAGGATCCGTAAGAACCTCCGTAGGATCCGTATCCGCCGCCGCCAAAAGTGCCGCTGTCATAGCCGTAGCTATCATAACCGTAATCGGTTGGGAATCCAAAATCCAGACCCGAACCATAACTGCGTGAGTATCCTCCGCCATAGAAGCGGTTGACGTCCGAATCACCAAAATAGTGCGTTTTATTGTAGCCAATGGTGATCGACTTGTAACCAGTGATCTTGAGATTGGATTGGAAAGGCAGGTCAATCCCTTCTCCGCGCCGTCTTTTCTTACTCCGCGACCAGGTGAGTCCTTTTTTCGTCCGGTCCCAGTTGTTGAGCGCATCCAGCCAGGGCGAGAGATAACTGCCTGCCTCCGGCTCCTCCGAGGGTTCGGTGGACAAGATCCCCCACTTGTCGTTGGGGTCATCCGCCTGTCCATCGACATACCAGGGGTTCAGCGTGGAGGATGTTGGCTCAAGCTGGAGGCTGTCCTCCTCAGGCTCATCCTGGGGAGCTTGCGTCTGAGTGACTGGCGATGGGCTGGGCGCAGGTGGGGGATCGTCCGGATTACGCGCTTCTACGAAACCAATCAACAACAACAGGATAAAGGAAATAGAAAGCCACAGTCGTCCAGGCATAATTCTCCGGGGAAGTAAATAGGATTGGGCGGACTGCCAGGATAAACGATGGATACTAGGGCGTGGTTTACTGAGGCACACCTACGTGCGCGCCTTGATTGAACGGGAAACCACAAGGGTCGCTTCTATTTGGATGAGATGTCTGAAACACGAGTTTTTCAGTGAGTTCCGTAGAGCGTGCAGCTTGCTCGTTTCGGTGCGAAACCATCCTGGCCAACAAGCTGGCAGCATGCTCTACTTCCCCGTAAGTGAGTTCCGTAGAGCGTGCAGCTTGCTCGTTTCGGTGCGAAACCATCCTGGCCAACAAGCTGGCAGCATGCTCTACTTCCCCGTAACCGCTCAAAACAGTGTCAACTGGGGCTTCGCTGGTGGTTCCTCCGTGGAGCGTTCCCAGGCGACCTTCAAATCATCCACAAGAGATTGCAGCGACGATTCGTAAGCTTCACCATGCTGCCGCAGGATGTAAGCCGGATGCAGGGCCGCCATGACGTTCGGAGCAAAGGGTGAATCGATGAACCATTGACCACGCTCTTTCGTCATCTTGAAATTACGGTGGATGATCAGGTTCGCAGCGGGAGCACCGATGCACAGGATAACAGAAGGTTGGATGATCTTAATCTGGGATTCTAACCAGGGACGACACGATTTCACTTCGTCTGCTCTCGGTGGCCGGTTCTTGGCACGGCCGTCTTCAATGACACACGCCCGGCACTTCAACACATTGCCGATCCAAACATCGTCACGCTGAATTCCCGCAGTCGCCAATGCTTCATCGAGCAACTTTCCCGCTCTTCCCACAAAAGGTCGCCCTGTTTTGTCCTCCTGATCACCTGGGCCTTCTCCTATGAGCATGAGCTTCGTTCGCGGGTTTCCTTCCCCAAACACGACATGCGTGCGAGTTTCTGCCAGGTCACATCGCATACATTCAAGAGCCTCATCGCGTAGCGCGATCAGCTCCGCAGGCCACTTGTCCATATCGTCCACCTCCTCCACGGTTTCCTGGATGGATGTATCGTCCACGGGTTGTTCGATCTCTTCGGGAGCATCATGGGCCACGATCACGTTGCCTCGGATCTGAGGGATGCAGGAGTAATGATTCACTTGCAGGCAATGGTTCACATCAGCTTCGTAGCCATCCTCGATCAACTGTCTGCCACGGATGCAGTTCTTCAGAAGATGATCGAGGTGCTCCTGGGAATTCATGAAGGCGTTGGTGCATACGGCCGCTTCCGCAGTATAATCGGCCATGATCGCACCGAGGATAGCGCCACAAGCGAGATAATCTTCGATGGCAAACAACAGCCGCGCTTCCCCGGGCAGGTTGTGGTGGGCCGAATTCTCCCCGGCCGCGATCACCGTGATATCCTTGTCGTTTTCCGCCGCCACCGTGGCAATATGCTCCGCGACAGCTTGAGCGTTCAGCAGGCAGCCCACATAAGCGTGTTCTACCCTGGAAGCCTTTTCAGCACAGGCACCGCCATTGGGAGAGACGAGCACAACATGCGTTCCCGGAGTCGCGTCCAGATAGGAAAGGGGAGACAGTGAAAAAGGGTTTTGCTCGTCGGTGTTAGCTCTTGGCACTGAAATGTGCGCATCTTCGCGCTCAGCAATGGCATCGGCATGCTCGCGCTCAGCGCATGGAATCATCGTCACACCCTGCATCAGCGCGGTGACCACCGCCGAACTGAAGCTCAATGTGTCCACGATCACCACAACGTCACCACGATCCACAGCCATCTCAACACCCGCAATTCCCCAGGCTATATCACATAGCATCTGTGCATCTCCATTTCTCACAATCCTGGCGTAAATTCCTGCTCGGCTTATGCAAGAAGCATCTCCTGGCCCCCCACCACAAGCTCTTTCACGCGAATATAGGGACCGCCGCTACCAACAGGCATGCCCTGCCCATCCTTGCCGCAGGTGCCTCCACTGATATCCATCTCAAATTCCTGACTGACCGCATCCACGTTCGTGAGCGTTTCCAGAATCATGCCTGCAATGGAAACATCCCGGATATGTTCCTGGATTTCGCCATTCCGTATGATCCAACCTTCACTCACATTGCAGGTGTACTGCCCTTTTTCGGAGAACACATGCCCCCATTGGCCGCCCTTGACCAGAACGCCGAGATCGATCTCCTTGACCATTTCCTCAAACGGGATTTTTCCTGGGGAGACAAATGTGTTGCTCATGCGCACGATAGGGCGGTGGCTCGGATCCTGAGCACGCGCACAGCCATTCGGCTCGGATTGATAAGCTGCAGCCGTCTGAAGGCTGTGCATGAAGTTTTTGAGGATCCCATTCTCGACCAAAACCCGACGTGTGCCCGGAATCCCTTCTGAGTCATACAGGTAACTGCCCCATTGACCTTCCAGCGTCGCATCATCGATCACCGTGATCTGATCCGATGCGATCTGGGTTCCGAGTTTTCCCTCCAGGATCGATTTCCCACCAAGCACCAGGTCCGCCTCTGCGTTGTGCCCCAACGCCTCATGGATGAGCAATCCAGCCGTTGTGGGATGAAAGATCACCGGGAATTTGCCTGAAGGGGCACGATCTGCCGAAAGCAGAGATAGGGCCGTTTGAGCCGCCTTCACGGTAATATCCGCAGGAGTGAGTTGTTCAATGGCCTCATAGCCACCGGTGGTTGCGCGGCTCTGGAAATTTCGCTGATGCAGGGAGCCTTCACGCACGACGATCATACCCGCTAAACGCGTGCGAACCGTATGACTTTCGATGAACGTTCCTGCCGTATTGCAAAGGAATTCCCTGCGGACGCCATCCAGGTAGTTGACGACCGTGTTAGCCATTTTATCGGGGGCACAATCGATTGCCGCCTGCTCATACTGTCCCAGCATCTGCATCTTTTCAACCAGTGGCACAGTCCGAGGATCTTTCTCGATTCTCGTGGAAACCTGGTCCACAACGGGTTGGATAGAAGGCAGTTCAACACGCTGCCCCACGCGCGCCTGCGATGCCCGGGCCATTTCAATCGCCAGTTCCAGACAGTCGAACGCCTCATCTCTTCGGATGGTACTTCCCGTGGCGAATCCCCACACCCCATCCAGGAGCACGCGGATGCCGAGTCCCCCGCTCTTACCCTGGTAGAGTTTATCTGCTTTGCCGTCCTGACGAGCGATGCGCGTCCCCTCGTCCTCAGCCAAACGCACATCCATGAAATCCACACCGCGTTGGACAGCCTTGTCACGCAATGCTTCAGCAAGTTCTCTCACTTTTTGGTCCCATTCTAAGCGATATTCAGAAATAGATGTCAGGTTTCAAATACCAGGAACCCGGCAACCACCGTGCTTTTCTAACGTTCAACGTTTTCACATGAAACGTGCTTGATGTCACTACAGAGATTTCCTTTAGTATATATCTTTCCGGGGAAAACCGCAATCATAATCCGTGTATGTCACTGAAATTCACATGACCGCGATGAACGGAGACATCGGAGAGATTCCGCATTAAATCGGTGAGACAACCGAGCGTCGGCGAGGGGACAATATAGAGATTGGAGAGGACATATTCAAGGCACGGGGCCAGAAGGATGATGGCGTTTTCTTGTTGCAGTCTCCGGAGGATCTCTTCTCCGAGGATTCTCCTCTCCTTCATCGAAGCGGTCATGTCGAGCTTGTCGATCAGCGCATCGATCTCCCGATGACTGAAACCAAAGGTGTTAAGCTGCCCTCTGGAATGAAAATACCGCCTCAGCCGGCAGTATCCGTGGCCGAAATAAAGTTGCGTCAGAATCGCATCCAGATCGCTTTTGCTTTTCCAATAAAGTTCTCCCCCCAAAGCGATTATTGACTGCACATTAGTTGATGCGACGAGCATAGCAAGATCCCTCAACTCCGGTGTTGGCATATCAGCGAGATACCCAATTTTAAGGTTCATCTGTTTCCTAGGACGAGGAGTTACCTTGACCTCTTTCGCTGGGGTTGCCGAGAGATAGGGGCTGATGGCATGATAATCGATGGACTCCTTCAATTCCTGAAGCTGGCGTTTCTTGATAGATGTACCATCTT
>JAJRTO010000293.1 GCA_024278235.1 Candidatus Poribacteria bacterium | reverse complement strand
TCATCGATGAAGAGGGGAATGTGACAGATTGGGAGAAATGGTGCTTGGCTCGCATGCACTCACACGGCTGGTACAAGCCTGAGGATGTCCCCATCATCTACGGAAAGCGTGATTCTAGTCGCGACGGTGTGTACCTATATAGGCGCGGCTTCGGAGGAGTTCCAGAACTACCCCAGGAACCACCGGAGCACGTTGTAGCAAAAAACAGACAACTCAGGGACGAATTTGATAGAGCAGTCGAACGAGGTGATGCTGAGGAGATGGACAGAATTACGGCAGAGCTAGTTGAGATCAACCAACGGTATGGGAACTGGTCAACCCTCGAGATGAGTCTAGTCAACATTCCAGGATCGTGGCAACCATACTTCCACGCGACCGTCTGGGACGTCGAGTGGACGAAACTGCACGCTGGGACGCCTTGAGTGTCACTATGGGGTTCCAGTGGTGGACACATTGAGGGAAGGCTATCTGGTGCCACTAACAGTTCTGTTACAGGGATAGAGGGTACTCAACTTGGCGCCCTTCAGTTCCCTAGCCGACTGTCTAACGTGACAGTAAGGAGATATCCCTTGTTATCTTATCCATAGAGGCTGTTAAGAAATGGAGAGCTGAAAGAGCCTGAATTGGCGCGGACTTGCAGTCTAAGATCACCCCAGAATGGGCTGAAAACATCCCGAAACAGGAGGTGATGTCTTACCACATAAGGACTTGCGTTTCTTAACAGCCTCTCATATTGTGAGGAGGTGATAGCTGCTTACCCTTTCCACTGCCCTTTCTCACCAGTGGGGCTTATTCATCAGGCAGTTAACTCCACAAAACAAGGAGGTAAAGAGGAATGCAGAAGAGAGCGCGCCTACTGGCACTGATGCTGGTAGCCAATGTGATCTTGTGGGCCGGTATACTTTATGCGGTAAGTACCAGTACCACTGTTACATCCCCTGTTTCAGATGCGGGAGGTACGCCTTATGCGACTAGTTCGGGCGCCTCCTCTCACTGGTTCTACGTTGGTACATTCAATCAGTGGCGTCTCAGCTACGCGACTACTCTCTATCATAACGGCAGTTTTGCCGGCAGCAACTACAACACTGACACTGGACCTGGTCCCCTCAGTCTGACGGTAACAACGGCCGTATACAACACAGTCGTGCCTTCCGTGAGTACAGCGCACGACAGCAGTGGCACACACTATAGCTACATCAGGGATGATTATAACATCAGTGACTTCCAATTAGACCCTCATTCCAGTTATGATAGTCGAAGCTCTGACTAGCTACCAATTACATGATGAGGGTGGCCGTAACTCGGAATAGGATATCCAGCCGGGTAGAGTATGTCAAATACCTCGAGCTGGGAAGAAGAATCGTGGATGAGTGGGGTAGTGGAGGTGAGTCCTTTTTCCACTGCCCCATTTTCTTTCTCCTCCAACACTCGTACACCCCCGCCAAAGAGGCGGAGTCTCACGCGCAAGCGAACTGGGACAAGAAGTTGAGATTTAGACGGTTAGGCGCAACCCATGGGCTAGCGTGTATTGTTAGCATTTTCTTTCTTGGTATTTGCTGTGTGTTGGCTATCTGTCTGAGGTTTCAGAATCTGCCGCTCTTGGAAGGGAAGTACTTGCTTGGTACTGATTCCTACCGGTTCTTGTGGCAGGCGGAAACCATCGTTGAGCATGGCAGATTGCCCGAACGGGACATGACGCGCTGGCTGCCGCTCGGCAGGGATCTGACGCGGCAACTGAGCCTTTCTTCCTACGTGATAGCTGGGTTATACCACCTCCTGAATCCGTTTATCCCTTCCCTGACGGTCTACCAAACAGTAGTCTACTATCCTCTGATTCTCTATCCACTCATCTTATTGATGATTTACCTCGTGGCGCTGCGATTATTCAAACGCAGCACCGCACTGTTGGCGGTCGCTATCCTGATCGTTTTGCCGCCCGAATTGTCGCGTAGTATGGCAGGATTTGCCGATAGGGATGGCCTATGTCTGCTGTTTGCAGTTCTGAGCTTCTACTACTACGTGCGTGGCATACAAGCGGATGGAGTGAAACAAACCGTCGGTTTCGGCTCCCAACTCATCTGGAGTTTTCTCTCGGGCATCGCCATGATGCTATTGGGTCTGACGTGGGAGGGAGCTGGATTGTTCATTGCGGTGATTGTGTTACTCCACCTTGTCAAGTTGATGCTGGATGATTATCGGTTACATGATTTCTATCGGTATCTCTCTTTTATCGGTCCCATCCTCTTGGGATTACTTACTTTGACGCGCACTTACTGGGGTGGTGCGAATTACAGTTCTCCCTTTGCCTTGGTTGCCATCAGTATGCCAATCGGATTCGCTTTCCTGGCGGGTATCTACCTTCTCCTTCGTCGCTCTCCCAGAGTCGTGGCTTCCATAACCCTCGACCATCGGCTGCCGTATGGGGTAAGTATCGTCGCCTTAGCGTTTCTTTTGTTCGCCCTGGTCCTTCTTTCACTGGCTACGTTGAGTGAGGATGTCTCTCTCTTTGTAGAAGCGGCCAAGAGCAACTTCTTTTCCCCCCTGGGCCAGAGCCGACTGATGCAATCCGTCAATGAACTTGCCGACTCATCGCTGATTTCATGGGTGCGATTCTACAGGTTTCTTCTCCCCTGTTTTTCCGCTGGCGCCTTGCTTTTGCTCTATCACCTCTGCAAAAAAGCACGTTTAACCCCCTGGATAGTGATGGTAGCCTTTGGATGGGTCCTGATTAATATCTTCTGCAGCGATGGGTCGCTTGGCCTTGTTCCAATTATCGGACATACCATTTCTTATTTGGGTTCGCTAGTTGCTCTGATAGGAACGGTAGCGGGACTCTATGTGTATCGCTACTGGAAAGCACGCGACTCGACTCTGTCGAATCCACTCCAGTTAGATGAGGGTCGGTTGCTCGTTGTTTTGTGGTTTCTGTTGACGCTTTCTGTTGCGAGAGGGGCAGTGCGCTATCAGTTCTTCTTTGCACCAGTTGCTGCAATCATCGGCGCATACATCCTCGTGTGCTTGCATCATAGGTGCATCGGGAAAACTCCGCAAAGCACAGAACGCTTGTTTTTCCCTGTCCTTCTGGTTATCCTCGGTTGGGAAGCGTATGTATTGTTCCAGCCTCGAGGATACTGGTGGTTGATTGTCGCCATAGTGGGTACTTTGCTGGCAAGTAACATCGTGCTGCTTCGGCTGTGCAAACAAGCGTTATCCTTGAGGGATACCATGGCTCGAGAAAACACTGAGGAAAAGCGTAAGCTGTTACCTCATCCTCTCCGCGTCTTCATCCCCGTCTTTGGGTGGGTTGTGCTGCTTCTCTTTCTTATCTGCTTAACCAGTCTACTCCCTCCCATTGGTGGGTATGTCCAGCTCAGCATCAAGGCCGCAAGCGAATTTGGCCCAGTGAGTCCTCTGAGCTGGAGGACTGCTCTTGACTGGATGAGAGGAAATCTTCCTTCCTCATCGGTGGTAGCTGCAGAATGGACCTTTGGAAGTCATATCAACGCTCTTTCGCACAAGGCAACAGTGGTTGACGAGGACCATTTCATCCCCTACTGGATTTATCTGATGGATAGGCACGTA
Source organism: Candidatus Poribacteria bacterium (assembly GCA_024278235.1). Lineage (GTDB taxonomy): Bacteria > Poribacteria > WGA-4E > JAJRTO01 > JAJRTO01 > JAJRTO01. The sequence goes on along the minus strand of JAJRTO010000293.1, from coordinate 3,094 downwards.
TTCTTGGCGCAAACGGAGGTCGAAGCGTTGCAGTTTCTCAAGACTCACGGTGCAACGCACATCGTATTAACTGAGAGGGATTTTTTCCAACTCCCAGCAACCTCCTATTTGGGTTCCAATGAGTACTTCGACAGGCGCTTTAACATGGTCCATCTGGCTGCATCTGAAGGAACTGACAGCGGGACGAGACTGCATCTTGTCCCGGATCATCAGTTAGGCGTTGGGCTATCTCTGGACTGGAAGAAACACTCTCCATTGCATTGGCTCCAATCCATCGAGTTGGAACTGACAGAGCCACTCACCAAGCTACCTTCCGACGATAGGAATTTGCAGAAGTCCCCGCGTCAGTCAGACAGTTCCTTCCCAGAGATCAAGAATGCCTGGGTGACTGCTCAGATAGCAGGAGGAACCATCAGACTACATCCAAGCAAACTGTACTTCATGGGACGTGAGATCATCGCTGAAGGCAATGCCTTTCCGGGAGGAGTAGTGGTGTTTCTAGATCCAACTGCCAAAGACGAATCCCATCTAACCGCGATCTACCTGCCGGATGTTGGCTACAACGCATTGGTGACGCAGTTGTACCTGTTGAACAAGCCAAGTCCTTTCTTTCGGCGGATCTATCCTGCTGATTCTCAAGGCATCGAGAAGCAGCAACAACCTCCAAGCGGCGCAAAAATCTGGGAGATTCATTATCCTCCTGACCTTTCACTCAACCCAGATTATCTGGATACCACCTTTAGAAATGCGAAGCTGTATCGTTCGTGGATGTTAGGAGAAGAAACGGAATAGAGACAACAGGTGAAATAGACAATCTTCCCGGATGGATGCCTGGATGGGATATGAAAAAGAGCACTGCCAAAGAGGTGGCAAAACCCAGCAAATCGTATGCGCTCCGGACTCGTCACATTGTCATTCTCATCTCACAACTCCGGAGATTCTGTTTGTGCGTTATTTTCTGGTCTGTATTACCTACTTCCTGCTACTGCTCAGTTACTTGCTATGCTATGGTTACCGACTGGGTGTACCAGGACGGGCAATCTACATCCTCCTTCTCGTGCTGATTGGTTTCGGAAATGGACTCCAGATTGAGGACTTGCTCCAGAAAGGGCGAGGACATTATCATGAGGCACTTATCTACATGGCAGGACAAACCGAGGGAAACAACATCACCATTGGCAGCGATCATGACTTCCGCAATAAAACCGTATTGGATTTCTATGCGCGCTATCTTCCACAGGGGAAACGGATCGTCTATTTTGGCAAGAGACGATGGGTCACTGAAAGTCCCCAATGGATCATGACTCATCACCAGGGGAGGGAGTATCAGCCTCCAGCAGAGCTAACCGACTTACATGGCCATCACTATGTACTGGACAGGGAGTATCGCTACTCCAATTTGTCTGGCTGGCACTGGTTTATCTATCGTGAGATGACGGGGCATCAGGACAAATAGTTTCCGCTTGCAAGCGCGCTTCTGGTTGACCAGGGTGTGTGTTCCTTCCTGCTTGCCACGCCGCAGGCATGTCTGATGCCACATCCGTCTGCAGCATCTCAAAGGCAGGTCGTTGCCTGCGTTGCCAATCTTGGCAGGTGTTTCTGGCGATTTGGCGCAACCAGGCACGGAAGTGTTCCGGCCTTCGCAAGGAAGCCAGATTCTGGTAGGCTTTCAGGAACACCTCCTGGGTAACTTCCTCGGCATCTTCGGGGCTTTTGACCCAAGCAAACACCAGGTAATAGACTTCGGACTGGTACGTCCTGATGAGATGCCCATAAGCTCCTGGGTCACCTGCCAGGCACTGTTGGCTCCATAACACATCCTGCTGCATGATGGAGACTCCGTGATAGTATCTGTTCTATAAGACGTATTTCCGTCCGACTTTTCGCACTTTATTTCTCATATTGCGGAGAGAGCACATTCACCATGCGTCCCAAGATCTAGCCGGCTTGGACTGGTTTCTTCTTGCTACTGGATTCCTCCACATCCGACAGCGCTGCGTATCCGGCCAATGCAATACGCATCGAGCTGAGCTTATCAGCACTGTTGCCTGCATACACAATCATGCCATCAAACTCCAACGTTTCGCATGTCATTTCACTAGCCATCGGGTGTATTTCCTCTCGCCTAAGCGGATTCGGGCTACATCGCAAATCCAGAGAAGTTTACACCAGAGGACTGCTCTTGGCTACCAACAAATCTGAGACAGGCTCGAATGTGTTGGGGAACAGCCATTCTTACGGCTAACCAGAAGCCAGGCAAAGAGCAGAAACTCTACCATCTACAGGTGCAGGATGCCTGGGAGGGCATTTTCTGGCTACATCTGGAAATGAACGGTTCAGCGACATTGGGGGATTTGGACAACTACTTGCGCGCCATTTGGCTGGAATGTTGTGGACATCTCAGTCAATTCTCCATTGGAGGATGGGCTGGGGAGGAGATCCCGATGGACACCCGGGCAGAACGGGTATTCGAGGAAGGGATGGTGCTAACTCACATCTATGATTTTGGAACTTCATCGGAGACATTGGTCAGAGTAGTTGCGGTACGTGAAGGCAGATCATTGACACACCATCCGATTGTTCTGATAGCACGCAACAATCAGCCTGAAGTGCCTTGTGTCGAATGCGGTCAACCTGCCTCCTGGTTGTGCATGGAGTGTTTGTATGAGTTGGATGAACCAGGGACATTGTGTGACAAGCATGCACAAAACCATCCTCATGAAGATTATGGAGACCCGATACCGTTGGTGAACTCTCCCCGGGTGGGGATGTGTGGTTATGATGGGCCCGCGGAGCCCCCTTACTAGAATTTCTCTACTGAGTCCATATTGCGCGGCAGCTCGTGGAACAACAATACAAGCAACTTGCGCCGGATACATGGGTGTGGTAGGATGCGCTTTACCTGGACAGTTGCTCACTACGAGAAATAGCTACCAGGAGTGAGCCAATGGAGGCTGTCATCATCGATATCGATAGAACATAACTTGCCTGAGATGGCAAGGCTAACGGAGAGAATGCTATGCTCAAATCGGCTTTTCTGGGATGCGGTGGACGCTCCCGTGGACACTATAACGCATACCAATACGTCAAGAAC
>JAJRTO010000292.1 GCA_024278235.1 Candidatus Poribacteria bacterium | reverse complement strand
GAGCTTTATGATGCGATGCGCATCTCGGTCAACTGGGAATATGCCTCGAAGGATACTCCGTTGAAGGACGGGGATGAAGTTGCCTTGATTCCACCGGTGTCAGGAGGATGAACATGTTCCAAATCGTCGACCGGGCGATCACAGCTCAGGAAGTGATCGATGCTGTGGCAGACGACAGCGCGGGTGCGGTCGTCACGTTTCTGGGAGTCGTTCGCGATCAGTCCTACGGTCGAAAAGTGCTCTACCTTGAGTATGAGGCTTACGCGCCGATGGCGGAGAAAAAGATGACAGAAATCGCTGACGAGGTCCATCAGAGATGGGGGATCCGCCGCGTTGCGATCCTCCATCGTGTGGGACATCTGGAGATCGGCGAGGCGAGTGTTGCGATTGCGGTCGCCACACCCCATCGCAAGGAAGCCTTTGAAGCATGTCAGTATATCATTGATCGACTCAAGCAGATTGTCCCTATCTGGAAGCGTGAAGTCTGGGAAGATGGGGAAGAGTGGGTGAACCCTTCGGGTTGATACCATGATGAACACACATGACCGAGTATTGGGCAGTATCATTGGCGCCAGCATTGGAGATGCGCTTGGCGGGCCGTTAGAATTGGCGTCGGCAGCGCAAGTCCGTGAGAAGCTCCGGGGCAAAGACCGGATCGAGGAGTTGCTCCCCTATTCGATCCACAAAAACCCTCACGGCATCTGGCAGGATCATGCACCCAGAGGCACCGGTACAGATGACACTCGCTATAACCAGATCTTTCTGCAGAGCGTCATCGCTCACAAGGGACGGATCACCCCTGAGATCCTGGCCTATGAATACATCAGCCGTTTCGACCATCCGGAGCGGTATTATCCGGGACACGCCGAGTTGGCGCGTGAGCAATTCCGGGCGTGGGAGGGTGTGTGTGCGGGCTATCTTGGAATCTCATCGAGTGCGTATCCGGGGGTTCCACGGGAGGCACTCAAGAGCGACTGCACCTGGGGAGGCTTCCCTGTCATCACGGGACTGTTGACGCTTGCTCCGGCAGGCATGCTTTGGCCGGCGGATCCCGACCGAGCGTATCGTGAAACCTTTCACCTGGCATTCTGGGATTTGGGATATGCGAGGGATGCCACAGCCTTGATGGCAGCGATCATCAGCGCGTGTTTCGACGATTCTCAGACACCCCGGGAGATCCTCGACTCTGTTTCCGCTATCAATCCGTACGCATCCATCATGAACGGATTTACAGGACGCCAAATGACAGCGCGCTTGCCCGGGCTGATGGAGATTGCCAGGACATCGACCAGCGACCGTGAGATCCTCATCCGTCTGGCAAAGGCATGTGAACACCTGCACGTGTTCGATCCCGTGGATGTGCTGAACGTTCCACTTGCCCTGCTCCGCTATGCGAAGGCAGATCCTGCTCAAGCCCTGCTCCTGGCGGCGAACCATCGTATCGTTGACGATCAAGGAGAACTCGTGCGGATGCGGGACACGGATTGTGTGGGGTTTGTGATGGGAGCCATTGCGGGCGCAATGTACGGGTTGGAGGCTTTTCCGAAGGGTTGGGTAGATGCGGTGCTCAACGCCAATCAGCAGGTCTATGGCTTCGACATCCTGCAGCATGCCGAAGATTTCTACCGATCTATCCGGATGACTTGACACGCATCCCAGTCGAACTTGAATTGAAAATGATGTTCCGCATCTTCAGGGACGCAGAGGATGCATCGTTTCTCGCCACGGGCGTATTTACCAACCAGAGTCACCAGATCCAACTCGTAAGGCAAGAGGATCTCGATGGCATCCAGCACGAGCAGATGCTGCTTCTGGAATGCCTGTCGAATCGCATCTTCCAGATAGACCTGCATGACGAGGCGCGCTTTGGCTTTCACGCGGTCGAGTTCTGCAAGTGGTCCCTCACGCTGCAAATGTTCAAGCAAATACTGATTCACGTTGAGATAGTAGGGATCCACCTGACCATATCGCTCACGTAACCACTCACGAGCAAGGGTCGTTTTTCCGGAGAGAAACGGTCCCACGACGCAGATGATATTCTGACCACCCACTTCCATACTTCGATCCAACTGCTTCCATGCATCTTCGTTCATCGATTCCTTCATTTTCCCGTCTCTTCACCTCAGATGTCCAGGAGTTCCCCTTGATAGCTGTAGAGCATCTGCTGGAGCCGCTGTGCTTCTTGCTGCTTGCCTTCGGCTGTGAGTTCTGCGATACGCTCCTTCGTTATTTCGATGCCTTTCTCGTAGCCAACCCGTTTGATGTGGTCGATCTGATCCCGTGGCAACCGTTGTCTGACCCGCTCGGCCAGTTGGGCCGCATATTCCAACATCGTCTCCATCGCAGCAACATCCCCCTGTTTGGCGAATACGAGCGCTTGTTCAGCGGATTGTCGGATCTCAACGAGCATCTCATCAGAAGACATCTCAGATCGTGGTTTCTCTGGTTTGCGACGTAGCATGAGTTTCCCCTTCCAGTCGTGCGATTGCAAGAAACTGCTGGCGTGGTTCCGATATTATAACACATGGTTGCCGAATTTACACACATCTTGCAGCCGTGATGATTCTCAAAAGTGACAGGATTGCATATTTTTTGTTGACGATACTATCGCATGGAGATACAATCGTGTAGGGGTGATCTTGAGTCTCTCTCGTAGCACAGACGGCCCGTCTGTGCAACTGAGCGGGCAAGTTGCCGGCTCTACTTCAGCAACGACCTTGCCGGCCTTGAGCCATAATATTGCACAAGCAACACCCATATGGTAAGATAAATACTGTGTCCGGATTCTTCGGCATCCGACGATGCATAATACGGAATGCAGTTTAAAATTGCCGCTTTGAGAAATCCCCCTCAATCCCCCTTTACGAAAGGGGGAGGCTGATCCCCCCTTTGGCAAAGAGGGGTTCGGGGGGATTTGGGATCTGCCTTGTGCGGGTGCAATCTTAAACTGCAAATGGTATAAGCCAAGGTTGGGGAGGGTTCCATGAGATTCAAAGCGTTGCTGAGCGTCATCCTTGTATCATTGCTCTGTGCGTGGGGAAGTTCTCCTGTCGATGAGATCCGCAAAGGGAATGAACTCTATGCTCAAGAGAAATACGTAGCCGCGCTGGACAAGTATGTTCAGGCAGCTCAAATTGCTCCCGATAATGCCATTGTTCATTATAACCAGGGGAACGCGCTCTACAAACAGGGGAAATTCCAGGAAGCGATGCAGACCTATCTCGCTGCATTGGGGTCGAGGAGTTCGGTATCAGCGGAAGCCTACTACAATCTGGGAAATGCCGCATTCCGTAGCGGGGATCTCGAAAAGGCCATCGCTGCTTACAAGAACAGCTTGCGAATTAGCCCTGGCGATCCAGAGGCCAAACACAATCTGGAATTTGCCCTCCGGGAATTGAAGAAGCAGCAGGAACAGCAATCTCAGCAGCAAAACTCAGAGCAACAGGAAAACTCGGAACAGCAGAGCCAATCCTCCGAGGAACAACAATCGTCGCCGCAGAACCCGGATGAAGAGGAATCGGAGTCGTCCGACCAGCAGATGGACCCACAACAAAGCACTCCACCGCAGCAACAGACGTCTCAAAAACAATCATCTCAACATACTCAAGAAGAAATGTCTGAACAGGATGTGGATCGGATGCTTGAGAGTGTTCGCCAGAACGAGCGACGGCTTCAACAGCAGTTGCTTTACCGTCGTCTCATGCAGCAAAAACGGGTGCCATTGGAGAAAGACTGGTAACATGGGTTTCCGAATGTTCGCACGTTTGTCCCATTTCCCTGTCATCTTAGCGGCTTTTCTCTGCTATCTCGTATGGTTTTTCATCCCCGTCTCCCATGCTCAGTCGCCTCAGGTCAGTGCTTCTCTGAGTGACAAATCAGCCCCACTCAACCGACAGATTACCCTTACGATCACCGTTTCCAACGCGGATCAGAGCAATACACGCATTGTCGATTTTCCCGAGATCGATCACTTTCAGATTGCGGGACGCACCCAATCGAGCAGCTTTCAGATCATTGGAAACTCTATCTCTTCCTCGATTTCATGGAATTACACGTTGGTCCCCCGGAAGGAAGGGCGTTTCATTATTCCACCTATCCAGGTAGAAGTTGGTGGGAAACGGTACAGCACCCGACCTCTCCCCATTGAGATCGGACCGGCAACTTCCCTCCCTGATCCTGCGGACCAGGGAGGGATCGTGGATGATCCGTTCCGGGGCGGTAAGCAGTTCGTCGATGTCAGCGTCGACAAGTCGGAAGTCTATGTCAATGAACCGGTGCTCTACAACTTTCGCTATTACTCGACTGCAGTCGCCCCTTCATTCGATTCACCTCGTTATGAACGCCCCGACTTTCAGGGCTTCTGGTACAAAGAATGGCCTATACAAGGCGTTCGGCGGGAGACCATCGATGGAACAACCTACCGCATCCAGGAGATCCGCACAACCCTCTTTCCACTCAAACCAGGGGAACACACCATTGGGCCTGCAGCACTGTATATCCCTGGATTTGGTTTCTTCGACCGACCACGAATTCTACGAGGGAAAAGCGTTCGTATACATGTCAAGCCGCTGCCTGATCAAGGCAAACCTTCTTCTTTCACCGGTGCTGTAGGGACGTATCAACTGAACGCATCGGTGGACAAAACGGGAGTCGATGCCGGGGATGCCCTGACATTGCGCCTGCAGATCGATGGTGCTGGTCATTTCGAATCACTTCAAGGTCCGACATTACCTGAGCTGCCTGGGGTGACCCAATATGATCCGACGGTTCGCTCAGAGTTCACCGGCAACGGCCCTGAACCACGCGGCAGCAAACTGTTCGAGTATGTCCTGATTCCTAACCAGGTGGGCGAATTGGTCATCCCGAAACTGGAGTGGTCCTATTTCGATCCGAAAGATGCCCGGTATCACCAGCTGACCACACAACCCATCACGATCCGTGTCGAACCCGGTGCCACAGCCACAACGACGAGTCCGATATCATCCCAACCACCATCGATTTCCGTTCAGGATATCCGATCCATCAAGTCCGCATCGATTCATCTGGTCGATCATACACGTCCACTCCACACACGGGCCATCTTCTGGATAGTGCAGTTCACCCTGGCGTTTGCCGTTTTGGCCGCGTTCTTC
>JAJRTO010000291.1 GCA_024278235.1 Candidatus Poribacteria bacterium | reverse complement strand
CGGAGTGCCCTGGATATCGTGGATGATGCGATCAATGATGTCAATACCGAGCGTGGCACGCTCGGTGCGCTTCAGAATCGATTTAACTTCACGATATCGAACTTAGACAACATGGCTCAGAACATTCAGGCATCGGAGTCTACGATTCGGGATGCTGATTTTGCACTTGAAATTTCCTCGTTCACGAGGAATCAGATCTTGGTGCAGGCGGGTACCGCTATGCTTGCCCAGGCGAACGCTTCTGCACAGAGCGTGCTTGGCTTGCTCGCCTAGCTGTGATCTTGCAGAGGGCCATCGGTCCTCTGCAAGATGATTCTGTCTCTGGTGTGTCCCTGTCCCATCCGGAAGGCAAGAAATTGGTTAGGGGGCGAGGCAGGTGAGTACTCTCAAATTAGCTATATCGCAGTCGCCTGTGGATCAGATGACACCGGTCCCTGTAAGCATCACGTCAAATCGTGCTTCTTTGGAGATTCAAGTGCAAGACCAGATACGGACCTCTACAAGCCAGGAGACTACCAGGAAAACCCAGGAGACTCGCGGCTTTCAGGTGCTGATCGATCAGATGAATCAGATGGCACGTATGCTGGACAAGAAGTATGAATTTAGCGTTGATAAGGAAACCAATCAGTTGGTTGTAAGAGTTTCTGATCCAGAGACGGGCGAATTATTGCATCAGATACCACCCGAGGAACTATTGAAACTGGCCTCTCAACTGGGCGAGATGATGGGACTATTCCTCGATGAAATCGCTTAGCGTGTCAGCTCTGTTTCTCACTGAGCTGACACACACTCATGGAGATCTGGCTATGTGGGTAACGACTAGAGTTTCAGTCGGGACCATGTAGTAGTCAGCCTTCCAGTGGATTCAACAGGAGCCGTTGCCTCCATGTCCTTTTTGATCTCATCAGGCTCCAACGCCCGGCTGTAGAGCATGAATTCATCAATAGTCCCATTGCTGCCATTCGCAGCAGGAATATAGTTGATGGCCGTGAGTCCGATACGTGGTGCGGGGTTGAAGACCGGTGGAACTCCTAACGCGTTGCCACTCGTGGCCATTTCCTCTCCGTCGATATAGAAGAAAGGGGCTCCGCCGTTGAATTCCCAGGTTACGGCAATATGGTACCATGTGCCAGCCACAATAACTCCATCTACATTGATATCGACATCCTGCCAGTCAGCATCCGCACCATCCTCAAAATAGAATCCCATCTCATTGTTTGGAAAGTCGTTGTGTTCGGCGCCCTTGCCGATGAACCAGTACTTATCTCCGAATGTCGCATCGAATAAACGGTACGTCTGATCATCCCCCCCATCCCAGTTGGGTTGGAGCCAGAATTCAATGGTGCCTTCGGGCCCCATCACATCGGGAAGTTCCAGGTACGCTTCCCCCTTCTGTAAAAACCCACCGCTGAATTTACCCACACCCCATTCCGGATTTCCAACCAACTGCGCATTATTTCCATTACCACTACTGTCTTGGCCGAGATCGGTTCTTGCGGTAAATGAAAGGAACACCACGAGCGCCGGATCGTCCAGGGCGTGTGTCGTAGGGGTAAATAGCACGACGAACATAACGCCGTACAGTAACCAGAGTAATGATTTCATAGACAACCCTCTCCTTACCTTATTCAAGCGGACCTGCATTGTTGAATCTACCCACATCCCGAGATTCCTAATGGAAGCGCATGGAACTGCTGCGATGCACTCCGAAGACTTCCGCCATATACCCAAACCAAGAAAGTATACTTACCCCCATACCTTGCGGTTCATGTCAATCTGCCGGGATCCAGTGGAAGATCCCCCTTTTCACAAAGCGTTTCTGCTACGATCTGCATGCTCCTGGTTCGGACTGAATCCGGGACGTTTTCCGTGATACCGACGATGAATCGATCACCGGGATAGGCCTGTCTCAAGAGTTCCATCGTGTGCTCCCTGATCTGCTCTGAGTCTGCAAGGTGGATCGACGATGTAAAGTTGATCGACAGCGCTTTATCCGGCCAGGATTCCCTTGCATCTCTCACAGATGTATCACCATCAGGAGCTGGATTAAACGCCTCTATGAGATCAATGGCAGAATCCGCAACGGCCTGCTTCAGAGGCTGTAAGTTGCCATCGAGGTGGATACCAAGCATCTTGCCTCTGTCGCGGAGCATACCACCAAGCTCATTGTACCGGGGCACGCAGTAGTTCTCAAACCGTTCAGGCCCCATGATCTCACTGGTGACATTGCCGCCATAGATGACGACTGGTGTGGGAGCATCCACGGCAATCCGATAGATTTCCCTGTCCTTTTCCGTGATAGCTTCATAGAGGGCATCAAACAGATCTCGCCTCTCATAATAATCGATGGAGAAACGCTCAGTTCCCATCAACATTACAAGCATTTCCTGCATTGGGTCATATTTTGCATTGCCAACCACAACACCGCTATCACCAACCGTTTTTTCAGTGTCGAGCAGAGCCTCGTAGTTCGGTTCGTATTGTCGATGACGAACCATGTACATCACAACTTCATAATCTTTTTCTTCCTTGATGAGATACTCACATCGCAAGCTCGAACCATAGCCACCTCCCGTTCTGAGCGTCTCCCACACCTCACCAGCAGGTGTCTGATACGTATAGCGCACCCGGCTCTCGTTGTTCTCCTGGTATTCTTCTTTTTTTACCTCAATCTCGCCGGACGATGATTGACGATAAACCGAACATCGGTTCATTGTACCGATCAACCCCTGCTTGACGAGCGGATCTCTTTCCGGGAACAAACCAGGATAGGTTGTGAAAGGGACTCTATCCGCTCTCCCACCTAGCATCGCGGCCCAAATTCTCTCTTTCAGCGTCATGTTTTTTCTCCATTGACCATTATCTGCCTCAGTCTTTTGGTAAACTCACAACTTCTTGCGATATTAATACTATCACGATACGGTTCACCATTCAACCCTCAGACCCGCAGAAATCCCCCGGCTTCTTTCGGTTCCTTGCCAATGTGTGGGTAGCTTACCATCTCCGGGAAAACGGGTAGCGCGGACAGCTTGTCTGCGCATGCTGCTTCACTTGCACAGACAAGGCTGTCTGTGCTACTTGAGAACGACAGTTTGCTAAAAGGATTGCTTCCCTGGGGAATTCCTGTGGATGATCACAACTCCCGCGAGGCGTTTACCTACACGCCGCCAGACACACAGGATTGGGTGGTTATCCTGAAACATGCCTCCTCTCCCGGAGGATGATGAATATCCTTCAACTTCAAATCTTCTCACGTCCCAAAGATTGCCTGCACCTCATCAGCTTCTTCCTCTAAACCAACTGCCCCCTTTTGCGTCTAAGCAATCGGTGTTCTAACGGATAGTATCCATTTGCAATATCAAAAGTTCGCCGTTCAGGACGCTGATCGTACAACGAAATATATCACTACAAACGGTGTAAACATAAGCAAGTTTCACGTGAAACGTTCAACGTTGAACGTTCAACGTTAGAAAAGCACTGTGGTTGCTGGGTTCTTGGTATTTGAAAGTTGATATCCATTTCTGAATGTCGCTTAAAAGGAGGCGATAGCCTTGTCGTTACCAGATAAATCTCGCACCCCTCCTCTCATTGAAATCCTGGAAAGATCCTCTTTCATTACCTTCGAAAGCGATGAGCAGCGCAACACCGTGATCGAGAATATCATGGGAGAGGTAAACAGTACGGATAAAAGCGTCGAGGATGTCCTGACCGAGAAGAAGCTCGTCAACGCGGAAAAAATCAAGCTCGCCAAACGCAGTATCGACATGGGGATCGATTGCATCAACCTCGATGCTGTGGAGCCGGATCCGGAGGCTCTTGCCACGATGACCGCGGGCTTTGCGTACAAGAGCCATGTTGTCCCTCTCACGCTGGAGAATGGCGTTCTGTCTATCGCCATGGAGGATCCGCTCGATATTATCCTCCTGGATGAAATCCGTCTGGTCACTCAGTGTGAGATCAACCCTCTTCTGGCGGATCAATCGGATATCGATGACTCTGTCCGTCGTTTCTATGGCAAGACAGCGGAAGACATCATTACGGGGCAGATCGCCGGACCCGTGGGAGCGACCGAGCGGGCCGGGGTTGAGACGATTCGGGATTACGGGCTCGATGATGAGATGCTCGCTCATGACCCAACGGTACTGGAGGCTGTGAATCAGCTTATCATCGATGCCGTACGAAAGGTGGCCAGTGATATTCACATCGAACCCTTTGCTGATGAGGTCAAGATCCGATTCCGAATTGACGGAGTGCTGGAAGAACAGCCGGCCCCACCACGGCACCTGCAAGCCGCGCTGATATCGCGCGTCAAGATCATGTCCGATATGGATATCGCGCAACGGCGTCTTCCTCAAGACGGCAAGATCCCGCTCCGGATCGCCACTCTTGGAAACCGGGAAATCGACATCCGTGTCTCGACAGTCCCGACCGTTCATGGTGAGAGCGTGGTCCTTCGTATCCTCGATAAGCGTTCTATCTCCTATGGTCTCGAAGAACTAGGGTTGATGGAGGACAACTTCCGTCAGTTTCAGCGTATGATTCGCAAGCCCCACGGGATCATCCTGGCAACAGGGCCGACGGGAAGTGGAAAGACAACCACACTCTACGCCTGTCTCAAGGAGATCAATACGCCCGAAGTCAAGATCATCACCGTCGAGGAACCGGTGGAGTACGATCTGCCGGGGATCAACCAGATGAATGCCAATCCGGATCTCGGATTCACCTTTGCAAGGGCGCTCAGACATATCTTACGCCAAGACCCTGATAAGGTATTGGTGGGTGAGATCCGTGACTTCGAGACGGCTGAGATGGCGATCCACACGGCGTTGACAGGACATCTCGTGTTCAGTTCTCTGCATACGAATGATGCGTCGAGTGCCATAACACGCCTGCTTGACATGGGGATCGAACCCTTTCTGGTCGCCTCGACGCTGGAGGGTATCATTGCCCAGCGTCTGGCTCGCCGGGTGTGTCAGTATTGCGCCGAATGGTATAAGCCGGAGCCGGAGGTTCTACATGACATGGGGATCGATCCGGATACGGTGGATAAGGATCTGGAGATCCCAAACGCCGTGGGTTGTCGTGAATGTCGGGGGCGTGGGTATTACGGCCGTATTGGGATATTCGAAGTGATCACGATGTCGCCAAATGTGCGTGAGATGTGTATCAAAGGAATCACATCATCGACGATCAAGGCAGAAGCCGTCAGGAGTGCAGGTATGCGAACCCTTCGTGAGGATGGATGGCG
>JAJRTO010000290.1 GCA_024278235.1 Candidatus Poribacteria bacterium | reverse complement strand
TGTTATGCTACCTGCTATTGCTATGATAGCAGATAATGTCCTGGACATCTTGAATGACCTCGCTGAGGATCTGGATGTCATCGATGACCTGGTTGCTGAGATCGATTTAGGTGACACTGTCGAAATGCCCGAATCGAACGAAGATGACGATTCCCACGATATCTAAGCTCAGTAGATCACAATTCTATGGTAGGCGTTGGCCTCCCGGCCACGATTATTGCGTCCAGGAAGACGCTCCTACGGCGAAAATGTGAGGTGCTGAAGCTATTGACCTAGAATTTCTTCCGTAGTAACCTTGCGTGTGATTCAGCGGATTACGATCTCGATCTGCTTGAGTACACGAACTTATGATAAAACTGTGGCGAAGCTCCCTGAGCTTCGCCCGTTTTTTTCATTCCGTTCGTGCAAGCTGCATGATGGCCAAAGTCGAGATAATGTAGTAGCGTCTTTTGGATTTTGATGTTATGCTTCCCCTGAATGCGGCAGTGCCAGGAAGGATGTGATAGCAATCGAAAATCACTTATCCGGTTGGCTCTCAGTGCTCAATGTGTTATACTAAATCTATGATGGAACAGATATCAAAACACGCTGTCGTATTGCTGAGTGGGGGGATTGATTCAGCAACGGCTCTTGCGATCGCGAGATCTCAAGGATACCATTGTCACACGCTTACCTTCGACTACGGCCAACGACACAGAATCGAACTGGAAGCGGCTCAGCATATCGCACAGTACCTGGGTGTTGAAGAACACCGTGTTATCCGGCTCGATCTGCGTGCTTTCGGTCACTCTGCATTGACCGATGATATCGAGGTTCCCAAGGGTGGAACGGTGGGCATCCCTGTAACGTATGTGCCTGCCCGTAACACGATCTTTTTGGCCTACGCGCTCGCGTGGGCGGAGGTGCTTGAAGTTGGAGATATCTTCATCGGCGTCAATGCCGTGGATTATAGCGGCTATCCCGATTGCCGGCCGGAGTACATCCTCGCCTTCGAGCGGATGGCAAACCTGGCGACGAAGGCGAGCGTTGAAGATAAAATCAGCATCCACATTCATACTCCTCTGATACACCTGACCAAGGCGGAGATCATTCAAGAAGGTACAGTTCTCGGTCTCGATTACTCCCTCACCCACAGTTGCTATGACCCTGATGAGAAGGGACGAGCGTGCGGCCAATGCGACAGTTGCCTTCTACGCAAGAAAGGATTTGCCGAAGCGAGCATCGCGGATCCGACGCCCTACCAATAGCTTTTTATGTTTTTTGAAACGTTCTGATGTCCCTATCGTTTTATGGGGGAGTGCATCAGCATCACACGAAGGCCGTATGGTATCCGACTCATCCCTCGTTTTCTGGGAGGTTCGTATGGCATTACCACGCTATTGCCAGCTCTGTGCCCAATTGGTCGATGACGATAAATTTCGCGATGGATACTACGATCCTGTGCATCGCGCCATTGCTGGCTATTGCAGCAATCACGAAAAACACGAAATTGAGGTGTTCGAGACAGCCCTGGAATTTAAGCGATTTGCGGACGAGGTGTACCGCTCCCCTGGCAAACGCTATATTCAAAAGGCCAAACTTATCCCAATTGCTCGGATCCCAAAGTTGTTGAATCTCAGCCCTGAAGAAGCTGCGGATATTTGGGATGGAGAGATCGAGAAGTTTCTCTTGAGTGCTGTTCGTGAATTCAGAACGCTCACTATGGATATGATGTGGGATATCGCTCATTACATCGATGAAACTTATGGGCGATCTATCTGTGAGCGGCTGCGGCAGCAGGTAATGCCAAGAAGTTCGGCAGGTGGTGGAGAGCAGTAGGTGTTCAAACTTATCCTCTACTGGGGGCAACCACGGCTACCACCAGCCAGAAGATGAGCTTTTCTGTGCCTGGACAGAAACCCATGCGGTTGAGCTGTTTCATGTCCCGGCGTCTCAATCGATAAACCAATAGGAAAACAGACTCGCCTGCTTCATCTACCTCATTAATCGGTTATGGGAATCAAGCAATATCAGCATTTGGAGAGATTTCCCAGGAGAACGAATTTTCATCTATCCTTGTCGGGCACTTCCCGTGGAGAGCGTTGTAAGCGACCGTCTTTGTACATGTAGGCATTTCGGCCCTGGAAATATTGGTCGTACACCTGGCGCCAGTCGCTCTTCGTCAGCCGCCACATCCTGGAAGGCCCCAGTTTGAAATAGACGATGTCCGCTTGTTCGAGTCCCTGAAAGGGGTAGTCGCCGATCGGAGCACCCCGGTGGTTCGGGATGAACACGACCGCGTGATGAAGGTTCTCCTGTTTCACGAGCCGGGGCAATTTCTGGTATACTTCCCCCCAATTCTGATAGGGCCCCGCGATGAGTACGTACGTGGACACTGTGTTGAACATGAGCAGGGCCAGGGCGACCGTGACCAGGGAGCGCACGAGACGCGGATGCCTGAACCGGCGGAGCCAACCCCACACCAGGAACATCCCCCGTGCCACCAGTGGCAGGATCCCCAGAAGCGTCGTCTCGTTGTAATACCGGGCGTTTACCGGCGTGATCCCCCACGTGGAACCCTCGAAGTAGAAGAAGAAATAGAACGCCAGGTTGAATAGGAGAAACATCAGGAAAAGGAGGTCGTAGCGGTTGCGCGAGGGATGCACCAGAGGGAGGAGCATCAGGAAGAGCGGCAGGAGGAGGGGTAAGGCGCGAAGCGTGATCCACAGGCTGTGCCCCTCGCGGAGCAGATCGGGCCGGTAATAGCCCCAGCCGAGCGCGTTGAAACTGATGCAGGGGAGGGTGTGGCGCCAGACCCGCTCCCACGCCCATTTCGACGTGAACACGAACGCGTGTTCCAGGTCGGGATCATAGCCTTCGGAGCGCTTCCCAAATCCTATCTTGTCGTAAGGTTGGGCAGCATTGTGGGTGAACTTGAAAGGATCTCCCGTGAAATAGGTGTTCCAGGCGAAGCATACCAGGAGCATCAGCGCAAAAGGGATCAGGAAGATCCCCATCTTTTTGATCTGGACAGCTCGGTCGCCGGAGCGAATCAGCCAATCGAGCGTGAGCACAGCACCTGCCATCCCGAACGCCACGGCGGGGATGGGACGGGTGTTGAAGGCGTATCCCAGCGCAAATCCCGAAAGGAGCGGCCAGCCCGGTCCTCCTCCCTTCCAGGTGCGGATCAAGCCCAGCAGATAGAGGGCGAGGTAGAAACGGCTCACGGGTTCGCTGAACCAGGTCGAACCCATCCCGAGCGTCGTGGGCGAGATCAGGCCCAGCACTGCTGCAAGCAGGGCGATCTTGCTCCCATAAGTCTCCTCCACAATGCGATAGAGCAGGAAGAGGGCAGCCCCCATGACGAGCGCGGGGATGAACCAGGGGGCACCGATCAACACTCCCGGAGTCAGCATGAGCGCGTTGCCGAAGGGGTATTTGGAGTACCATTTCCCCCGGAGAATGTTGATGTGGGGCGAGGAGGAAAAGCCATACTCAGGAGGAGCCGGCAGCGCCAACTTGCCGTGGGCTAAGATCTTGGCCTGAAACAGATAGGAGACAGTATCGGGTTCGAAGTACGAGGAGTGGAAATATACGCTGCCCAGCGCGATGCAGAGCAGAACGCCGAGCACCGCGATGAACAGCGCGGCTCGATGGGGGGAAATCATCCCTGTCTTCCCGTTTGATGACTTGCAGTTCACAATTCGCATCGTCGCATAGAGAAAAGGGAGCCTCACGGGCTCAATTTTACCAACTTCGCCACAGCACTCCGGGTTATCCGGGGCGTCGCAAGTGTCAGACGGTCACCGTCAGTTGCTGCCACGTGCCGGGCCAAAACTTCGCCGGTCGTTGTTTCCCGCCAGACCACCGAATACTCACCTTCGGATACATCCCTCAGAGTGAGCAGTCCCTCATCCTGTTCTTCGAGCGTTCGACTTTCCCTGTCGTAAATCCATATAAACTGCGGATTGCGCACCCAGAGCAGGATGGTGTCATCCGTTTCCATGCCCATGGCATCCAGATCGGGGCCTTCCCGGTGCCGATAATTTTGCAATTCATACGCCGTCCAGAGGCCACCGGTTCCAGCATTGGACACCTCGATCTGGTGGCGCCCGGCTGTCACGGGGATGGCGTATGATTTCCAATACTGCCACGGATACTCCGTATCCTGAGGCAAATCTTGATGAAATACTTCCTGCCCATCGATGACCACGTGCAGAATGGGCTTGTCCCTGGAAGAGATTTCGGGAATGTGAACGACAAACGTCCCGTCGACAGGGAAATCGATGGAAAATGCTTGAGACTCGTTGCTGCGGAGCATCGCATTCAGGCTCTCCGGCTTGTCAACATTTCCGTCGGCAGAGATGCGAAAGGTGTTGGGTCTGGGCGTCGGAGATAATTTGTAAGCATAATTCCGGGGCCACCCCTCGAAGAACACCCCCGCATAGTATGGTGGCTTCGTGTCGTCCTGGTAGATCCATTTTTCCACAATAATCGGCTTCCACTGTCGCTGGTGAAACGGAATATCCTGCACCACGTCCGAGACGACTTTCCAATAATGATACATATTCTGTTCATCAACCCAGTTCCCCCAACCCCAGGGCAATGCTGTCCCCGCACTGCCATTCATCAACGCGCCCCACAGCCCGTTATGCACGATGATCCCTTTCGGATCGTCTGCAACCCAGCCGCCGCGATGTCCCACGCCATATTCGGTGAGCAGATACGGTTTTCGGTATCGCTGGGTCATCATCCGTGCCGCCCAGGCAGCGGTCTGTCCCATATCCCGACGGGAGTAGATGTTGGTGGAGATGACCTCCATCTCCGGCAGGCCATCCACTTCCTCATAGCCATCCAGATTGCCGAAATTGGTGTGGATGAGGTGGTCGTAGGGATCGATGGAGCGTAAGTACCGCGCCATACGTTCATGCCATTGAGCGGCGTTCCTCGGGTTGAAGTCGTTGCATGCATTGACTTCGTTCCAGAATTGCCATGAAAAGATCGCCGTGGAATATGACCAGCGGGCGACGATATATCGAAGTCGCCTTCTGAAATAGGCATCCGCCTCATCGTTCACGAAATAATCGGCGGGGGATTCCACTGGCCCACCGTTTGCTTCGTTATAAGTGAACCGTTCCCACCAGACCCCTTTCCGCAGATATTGCTGAGTCTCAAGGCAGCACATCAGGTGGATACCTGATCGGTCGGCCAGGTTCACCAAGTAGTCGATACGCCATGCCTCATCCAGTTTGTACCTACCCAACCTCTGATCCGGATGATCCGAGACGCGGCTCTCCAGATCAGTGCCACCTGCGCACCACCACAATCGGGCAAAGTTTCCACCTACCCGAGCGAAGCTGGTATACCATTTGTCCGCTAGTGCAGTCCCCATGGAACCCAGTGTTGCGATGTTTTCGCCAACCACGAAAAACGGCGTGCCATCCTCGAACTGGAAGTAGTAAGGATTCTCCGCAGAAATGCGCAAAAAGCCATGCTTATTGCTATTGTCCGTGCAGTGGAAGGTCCGTTCTTCGGTCTCGACCGTTTGCCCATCGTTGACCATTCGGAGTATGTAACGGTAAGTGCCGGGCATGGTCGGGGAGAAGCGGATTTTCCACACCGGTCTGCTGATGGGAGTCAATATCTCACGGCCGTCACGAAACGTCCGCTGATAGTCCTGGAAGTAGAACCCCGGCATCGTCACAGTCCTCCCATTGGGGGTTCTGAAAATCCCATCAACGGTGACTTCATCGGGATCAAACGGGTTGGACCATGTTCCCGAAAGGTCAAAACTGACCTCGAATTTCTCATATCGTGGAATTTTGTCCGTGTTGACTGTCACGTTGGAGATTCCTGGTGTGCCATCGGACTCCAGAGAACTCGCCAGCGTGGATCCGACGCATAGTGTGCCGATACATAGCCAGAGAAACAGGAGTGACAAAACAAACGTTCCGAACATCGATCAGCTACCTCCAAGTGGATGTTGTCAAGGGAGATCCCGATTGACGACCATCTTCCCGTCCGCATCCGCGATGCGCAGATGGGCTGTCAGGGGACCGGTCGTGGAAAAACGCACCTCATATCGCTGCCCGCCATCCAGAATGCGGACGCCCAGTCCATCGTCAACCTGCAACGGTTCAACAGTTGGCGCGACGGGACTCTCGCCTGCCGTGCGCAGGACATGCAGGAAGTAATCCCGCGTTGCAGGCTCCGCCGGGCTCACCTCAACTCGCCAACTCCCGGCTTCAGGGTCATTTTTGGATGTGGGGAAGTTCTGACCGTCAACCTCGAATTCGCGGCCGGGGCCGCCCACTGAAACGGTTTGGACGCGAAGAGGATAAACGGTCTGGCAGGTCAGGCTCCCGGCTCCATTCTTCAGGGTGATCCCTTTGCCATCGATGACAGGTTCATGGATCGAGTGCAGCAACCAGCGTTTCACGAAGCCCGCATCCGTGCTTTCCACCCGATCGAAGATGACAAACAGATCCGGACGCAGGTGCAGGAAGGCGCGGGTGAACTCCTTGACCTTAGTCTCACGGTAGGAGCGTGTGGCATCGCCCACGGCGTAGGTGTACCAGGGCGTCTGTTCATAGGTGAGGATCTCTCCACGGTCTGATTTCGTGCCGGGACCGCACGCGGCAATGCCGGACGGACCCGGCGTGTAAAGCTGTCCGCCATCGTTCACTGTCGGGGAGTTCATGCTTTGTCCCCAGGTACCGCCGAAGAATTTTTCGTTGGGGTCATAGACCGTCACGGTATTGTGAGCGATGGTGCGTGCCGAATAGTTGGCGCGGTGTGGCCCTGCATCGTAAACGCCGCTGTCAATCGCCAGAGGGGCATATTTATGGATGGTAAAGCTATTGTTGTCGGCATGCTGATGCCCACCCCACCAGTCGCTACACACGAAGAGCGCGAAGGTCGCGTCCTCTTCCCAACTGCTGCGCATGGAGACCCAGCCAACCCCTCGAAACTGCCGTGCCAGTGGTAACGATTCACGCGAGACCATAGGGACGGTCTCATCGTACCAGACGATATAAGGCCACCACATATGCGGGCTCAGCGCGTATCGCTCGCCCTGCTCATGCTTCACCAACGCTTGAGACTTCAGATGCTCTGTCCAAAAACGTGCCACGCCATCTCGATGCCGCGCCCACAACAACGGCAGATACCACGCGATGCCGAGATCTTGACTGTCGGAATTGCCGTTATCGGCGACATGGACGCGGCTGTTATCCCACGGACGTGCGTTGTAGACCAACCAATCGGCATCCCCGGCCAGTCCACCGGGGCCATCCCATACCGGCTCCCCGGTCGCGTGCTGCCACAATTCCAACAGGTGGGCATACTCCATGGTGAAGAAGGCGTGATAGCTCATGCTTTCATACCAGCCGCCATCTTGTGCCAGCAGCGCGTGGGCGGGGATAAAGTAGTCCAGCAGGAGTTCCATGCCATCTAACAGTAACTGTTCGACGGCTTCATCATCGATCCCCTCTCCATACAGTGCGATGCCGGCGTAGAGAATCGGTCCATATTCCAGATAGAGATGGTTATTCAGTTCAGAATGTCGCCACGTGTCGTAACACGCCTTTGCATATTCCAGGATGCGATTCCCATACTTTTGCTTCTGCTCGGCGGTGAGATCTTCGTACAGCCAATCGTAAGCCATCGAGAGTCCACGAACCACGCGCGGATATGTCCAGCTATCCGGCTCAGCTTCGCTGAGGTAATCCATGATACGCACACAGTTTGCCAGTAATTCTGGCGGCCGCCCCTCCAACCGATAAGCGACAACGGCCCCTTGCAACTGCTTCGGCGTCGCCCACAGGTTGCGGTAGAATTGTCCGCTGTATGCCCAATCCTTCAGCCACTGATACGCTTCGTGAATCTCGGGAATCCGGTCGATTCGATCACGCACAGCTTCGATCTCCGCATTGGTCAGAAAAATCCGGGGCCGCTCCAGCCGAATTTCGACGAATCGCTGGCGAAGTTCTTGTTGTCGCGCCTCATTGCGTCCGCGTAGCTGAGGCCACGCCGCCCACGCATGAGAAAGTGTCAGTACCGATAATGTGAACGTGCATAGCAGAAAACCGTTTATCTTCATCATCTTTCCTCTTCGATATGTGAATGACAGAGCTTACGCTTGCCAGAGTAGCAACACACCCAATGCCTCATCGGGACGTTCATACAGTAGATCGAATGCCGTTTTCGCCTGTGCGCAGGAGAAACGGTGAGTGATCATCTCACGAACCCGGATGAAGCGAGTTGCCAGCATCTGGAGAGCGACTCGTGAAGCATGCTCTCGTTGATGTGTCCATTGGTTTGCCCCGATAATCCGCTTGTTCATCGCCAGCGAAGCATCCAGGGGCAAAGGTGCTCCGTGGTAAAGCCCGATAAGTACGATACGCCCACCGGACCGCACAAGTCCTAATGCCTGTTGGAATGCCTGAATGCCTGCTGGTCCGCCAACGGATTCGAGCACAACATCCGCTCCCCTGCCTGCCGTAAGCGTGCGTACCGCCTCTACCGGGTCATCCTGGCTACAGTTGATGATCTCATCAGCCCCCAGTCGCTCTGCCATTTCACAGCGCATCGGGAGAGCATCCACGGCAATGACACATCCTGGTCCGCAGGGCCGGATGCTTTGAAGCATCAGGCTGCCGACCAACCCCTGCCCGAGGATGACCACAGTATCGCCAGGACGGATCTCGGATGCCCATGCCCAACACACACTGCTTGTACTGAGTGGCCAGAAGGTTCCCTCCTCAAAGGAGACTTCCTCCGGAAGTGTAACGACGCTCGGATGGTGGCGTGGCTCTACGACATCCAAAACCACGTATTCGGCATGCGGTGCAAGTGCGGCAACCCGCTCTCCGACATGGAACTCATGGACTTCTGACCCGACCTTCTGGATGACTCCTGTCACTGAGTATCCCATGATGGCGGGGTCTACAGCTTCCTCACGGATGTACCGTCTCCAGAGTTCGGATCCCCTGCTGATCAGCGATGCTTTGGTCTGGATGAGCACCTCGGTTGGCGATGGTTGCGGCGTATCAATTTCCTCCAGAGCGATATTCCCTTTTCCCTTACGTTTCACAACGCGTTGCATGGGTTGCCTCCTTCCTGTCCAGGCCCGTTTTCTGTCTAAGCTCAGTCCTGTTGCTAATCCAGCCATCCCAACCACGCTTTGTTCACAGATTTTTCAGGTGTTTCTCGATCATCTCCGTCAGATGGTTCACGAGACGGGTGACAGCATCCTCGCCCCTCTCAGCAGAAGCAAGACGAGCATCCTCCCCCATCTGTGCAAAGAGCGGTTCGTTCGGGTCAAAACAGACTCCGGGATGCCGTTCATTGTTTTCCCTTTTCTCATTTCGGTTTCCGGGTCTCAGAAGTCAGCACGTGGCCAATGTAACATTGCTGGGGCTCAAAGTCAACAGAAGAAGTCACCTGTTGACATGATCTCCTGGAAAGCATACAATCATATCCGCGGAAAATCGCGAAGGCCACGCAGGCCGTATAGGATTTTTGTGAACTGAAAATCGAAAATCGTCTGAGGAGTTAACCTGTATGATAGCAGATGAACAATGCCGGCCTCTTCCACGTGAAGAGGTGATTAAAACCGTCGAACGTCAGCATCCCGTTCGTATTCCACTGGTGCGTGCTCGGTGGTGGGGAGAGGGATTGGGTGAACAGTATGGAGAACGGCTGGGAGAATTGAATCGTTACCCGGAAGATACGGCGACTCTCTGGATCAATCCGCTGGATATCGGAGCGATGAACTTGTCCTGGAATGCAACATCAGGACGTGCACATGACTCGAGGTGTATCATCGATGATTGGTGTCATCTTGATGAATTCATCGAGAAAATACCTGATCCTGAACAAGATTCTCAGTTCGGGAATCTCGCACAGCAGGCGGAGAATCTCCGCGCCCAGGATCGCTACATCCTGTTTGGATGGTGGGGATTGTTCTTCGAGAGGCCCTGGGGGATTCTGGGGATGGAGAATCTGATGACGGATTACCATCTGGAACCCGAACAAGTTCATCGTCTCCACAGTGCGCTGTGCGATCAATATTGCGGTTATATCAAGCGTGCTATCCGCGAGTTAGAACCGGATGGGTTCTGGACGAGCGATGATCTGGGACATCAGACGCAACTGATGATGAGACCCGATATCTTTCGCGAACTCATCAAGCCCTATTATGCAAGAGTAGGCACGGTTCTCAAGGAACATGGCATGCACTGGTGGCTTCACAGTTGCGGCAACAATACGGAGATCCTGGGTGATCTTGCGGATACGGGAGTGGATGTATTCCATCCTGTTCAGAAAAACACCATGGATGAAATCACTGTAGCCCGTCAATATGGAGATCGCCTGACCTTCCTTGCCGGAATCGACGTGCAACACACACTTCAGGAGAAAAGTCCTGAAGGCGTTCGAGAAGAAGTACGCTTCCTCATCGATACATTCGACAGACCTGAAGGCGGTATGTGTATCGGTGCAGGCAACGGAATCGTGTCGGGAACACCGTTTGAGAATATTCAAGCCTTTCTGGACGAATCGATACGATACGGTGTTGAGCACCGCCAGAAATTCGCAACGTGATGTGCTCGCCAACCCATCATCCTCTCAGGATGCACAACCATGCTCCAACGGAAGGTGGTTGCGTGGGTCCCTAACATGATACACTTACAATCGTTATGTTGCTCTGACACACCCCAACCGGTATAATAGCCCAACATGAGTAACATGAAGTAAGTGAGAAGGCAAGATGAACATCGATGAGTGACTAGAGATGAGTTCCTTTGAGGGAAGAAAACGCCTCTCCAGATAGGGACGCAATGCTTGGGCGACAGGCATCAATTCGAGCGGAACTATCATGAGTCGTTTCCCGTCACGGAACGCTTCCTGTCGGATAGTAGCTATAGTAGCTCCGTGCTGACCGCCAAACACAATGTGAAAACCGAGATCTATCGGTTTGAGGAGGGTTCGAGACGGTACTTTGAAGACTTTGTGATCCGGGTCGATTTCCAGTTCGAGCGGTTCGTCCTGGCACTGGAAGACAAGCTCATAGTTGCGCTCTCTTATGAAGATAGACTGGCGCAGTTCTCCATGACGGGTGCGCAGGACAACCTCCAGCGGCAGATGATAGACATCCTCTGGTTGGTGGATGGTTGCCTGAAGCCAATAGCTATTTGGCCTTTCCTCAAGCTTCACGGTGGAAAACTTGATCTTGGGAGCACTCACTCGATCGAACCATTCCTCCAGAAACCAATCCACGGGAACCCCGGATTCGTCACTTGTCAATCGAAGGAATTCCTCTGGCCCAATCACAGTTCCCTGGGGGAATGCTCCTTTCCTCACACGGGAAAGGGCTCGGTAAAATGCCTCATCTCCGATGATCTGATGCCACATCCGCCAGGCTCCATACTGTCTCGTAGCATACAAGATACCGTGAGAGGCTTCAAGGAACTGCTGGAAGGGGAACACGATGATCTGCCGGAGGAAGCGTTCTATATGGTCGGTACGATTGAGCAGGCTATTGAGAAGGCGCAGAGGATGAGTAGCACGCTTTCCGTAACTTCCCCTGGCGACGCAAGCTTCTCATCCTAAACAGCATTCCGTATTAGCCGCAACTGAATATGGAGTTACTCTGGAAGACTCTCCAGGAGTTCCGCCAGTATCCCCCATCTCTCGAATTCCCGGGCTATCTCTTTGCTTCGCGCCTCTATATCCTTTTCCGGCCCGATGATCACCGCTGAGATCGGTGAACCCGGAGAGATAGGGCGTATCTGCTCGGTGGCGATCCTGAAAGGGAATTTGACATCCCGGACATACTCCGAGCCCTCTGGAGCAATGATCACCCACGCGGCAAAAAAGCTGGCTGTTCTTCGCTCCGGTGGAACCCCTTTCATGCGGTCCATTAGATAGCTCAACCAGGTCTGATCGCTAACATCGTCTGTAAACCGTCCACCCCACCGACGCGCTTCCAGGCCGGGCTCGCCATTCAGTGCGTCGATTTTCAGTCCTGCGTCATCACCAAACACCCAGGGGTACTGCCACGAATGGTATCCCCGAGCCTTTGCCAGAGCGTTCTCCGCTGGCGTTTCCCCTGTCTCGGCAATTGGCACGCCATCTGTCTGTATGTCCTCCAGCGTGATAACTTCAAATCCGTGCTGCCGGAAGATGGGTCTGAACAGGAGGTACTTCGTGTGGTTTCTGGTGGCCATCAACAATTGCTTCACTGTCATCCATTACTTTCGTTCATTGCTCCAATACGCGACAACATGCCAACGCACTAACCCGTCAACGGTGCTTCAGCGGGAAGACCCGGACCTGCTCCGGGGCGAACGGAACTTGCAGAAGCCCCTCTTCCTCCTCCCAACGTACGGGAAAGCGTTCGCCGCTGACCTGATCCGTTACGTCGGAC
>JAJRTO010000289.1 GCA_024278235.1 Candidatus Poribacteria bacterium | reverse complement strand
TGAGGGTGATGAGGGCCGTTTGACGCAGGTAAGTCGAGTTGTGGTTGATGAATCCGTTCGCAACAAAAGCATGGCCATCAGGAACACTTAGATCAAACACCTCGGCCTCATCATATGAGATTTCCTCGACTTCGGTATAGAGGTAAGGGATCCCCCCTTTGTTCGGGCGACGAATGGTAGAGGCAAGGTGCCTACGAGCTTGCTTACGTGGGAGACGAAAACCTACTTCCTTGTAGAATTGGATGGCATCCTCACCATCTATCATCAAGCGGTAAGCTGGGAGACACTTTGTTTTCTTAACGGTTATTGAACTTATGATCCCCATATTGAGCAGAAGCATTTGCACCTGACGGATGAGGGTTTTCGAAGCACTAGACAAACGCACATTGCCATAGCGTTTCTCCGCATATCCATCCGCATCAACCAACCCTTGCAGAAAGCCAACGACAATATGGCGCGGCGCACGCAGAATGCTGCAAGGAATCCTCTTGGCAACAGCCTTCCAATGCCCTAGCCCCAGATCCAGGAAGTACCGCCGGATTTGAACGCTGCTTACATAATGATCCTTCCCGTTACTCTTGCAGCGCAGTTGATATCCAAACTGTTCCTGGATAATCCTGGCGGCCTCTTTTGAGATGAAGGGATCCGCTGTGCTCAGGGTCAGAGCGTTGTGATAGGTTAACGTACCATCCCCTACCAGCAGTCCCATCAGATACGCAAGATCCTCATTCATCTCCGACGGCAATCGGTAGTGCTTACCTCTTTTCAGATCCACTGCACTGGTGTGGATCTTCACACGATTTCCCCAAAGCTCCATGCCATGTGATATTGCTAACACATCTCCACATTGGATGGCGCTCAACGGCTTCCAGCTTTCGCTTCCATCCAAATGACGTACCCAGAGCCGGTGCTCGGGGGTCCCTTCGATCTCGAATCCCATACGGGTGCAGATCCGTATCGTCTGAACATGTCCCCCGTAGTAGAAATGACTAGCAGTAACACGTTTCTCCCCATCCGTTACCACCACTTTGCATGGAGTGAAGCCGACGTCATGGGAAGATGAAGGCCGCAATTCCCTGATTTCGGCAAGTCCCTGATCGGTAAACACCAGGCTATCTCCCGAAACGCACTTTCCGCTCATATTCGGACCCGTGATAATGTGCAGCATCTGTTCCCCACAGTTGAGTTGCGTATCGTTGGGCACGAACCCTTCCCGCGTGAACAACTGCTCCACAACAGGATGACGTCCATCCTTGATGATAATCTCGTCCTCGTCGTTGACAATCGGGTGGACATAATGGTGTTTTGTGGCGATATAGGCGAAACATGTGAGCACGTCGAGCATACCGATGACCGCTGATACCTTCTGGATACGTTCCGTTTCGGCGGCGATCTGTTGGCGGATCTCGCAGAACAGTTCATACTCCAGATCGCTGATCTGTTCCTGGGCGTTCAGGATCTGAGACTCACGCTCCTTGAGTTCGGGGGTGATGAAACGTTCGCTGTTGGTGAGCGTCTGCCTGCGGATGTAATTTTCCGGTACGTGTTCAAGATTCGGTTTCGTCACTTCGATGTAGTAGCCAAAGACCTGATTGTAACCGATCTTCAGTGATGTGATTCCCGTGCGTTCTCGTTCCTGCCGCTGGAGATGGGTGATCCATTCTTTGCCGGAGGAACTGATGCTTCGGAGTTCATCGAGCCGTTCATTGTAGCCATCCCGGATCAGCCTGCCTTCACGGAGACTTGTGAGAGGATCCGGATGGATCGATTGCTCGATAGTTTCTGCAATGTCCTGCATCGGATCAAGCTGCTCGTAGAGCACCTGGAGGAGAGAGGATTCACAGCCTGTCAACAGTTGCTTGAGTGTCGGCAGTAGACGCAGAGAGTGGCTTAGTGCCAGCAGATCCCGGGCATTGGCCGATCCAAGACTGATACGACTGATCAGTCGCTCGATATCCACCATGGCCTCAAACAGTTCGCGCATCTCCTCCTGGAGCATGATATTACCATGGAGTTCCTCCACTGCATCGAGGCGTGTATGGATCGTGTCCGGAACCATGAGCGGCTGGAGGAGGCACTGGCGTAGTCGGCGACCTCCCATCGGTGTGAGCGTTGCATCCATCACCTCGATCAGTGTACCATGCCCTGAACCATCCCGAAGCGAGCGGATCAGTTCCAGATTCCTCTGGGCATCTGCATCCAGGATCATGTAATCCGTGATCATATAGGTGTTGATGGATTGGATGTGATGGATCTCCTGCATCTGTGTTTCATAGATATAGTGAATCAGAGCCCCCGCCGCACGGATTGCCATTGGAAGATGCTCACAGCCGAATCCATCAAGAGAAAGCACCTGAAAATGATCCAGGAGACGTTGGCGTGCAGCTTCCAGATCAAAATGCCAGTCGGGCAAACGATTGAGCACAGGTCTGACATTCAGGGTGATCATTTCCACCAGCTCAGCATCTTCAGCATCTTCGCTGATCAGACACTCCGATGGAGCCAGTCGAGTGACCTCCGCGAGTATGCGCGTTTCATTTTCCAGTTCGGTTACGGAGAACTCGCCGGTCGACAGATCGACATGCGCAAGTCCATAGCGATCCTGCTGATGATAGAAGGCTACCAGATAGTTGTTCGATTTGTGCTCCAGCGCTTTGGGATCGGTCACGGTCCCCGGTGTTACCACACGTACGACCTCACGTTTCACGATCCCTTTAGCCTTCTTCGGATCCTCCACCTGTTCGCAGATGGCCACCTTGTACCCCGCCCGTATCATCTTATACAGATAAGAATCCAACGCATGATACGGGATTCCCGCCAACGGAATGGGTCCACTGTCCCGGTTTTTATCGCGTGCGGTCAGTGTGATGTCCAGCACCTGAGATGCGATCTCTGCATCTTCATAGAACGTCTCATAGAAGTCTCCCATCCGATAAAACAAGATCGCATCCGGGTATTGCTTTTTGATATCCTGATATTGCCGCATCCAGGGAGTGAGTTTTGCCATTCCTAGTCTTCCTCCTCCTCGTACCAAAAACTGAGTTGCGTTTCAGCACAAGGTCAAACGAAGTCAGACGCTCTGTTGACGAAGGCGTGTGGGAAACCCCGGGCAAACAACCACCTTTGCTGATTTCCACATTTGGTAGGTGCAAATTTTCCTGTAGATACTGAGCCACGAAACTCTGGGCTATCTGACCGAGGTTGTTTGCCTGGGCTCCACCTGTGATTCGACTTACCCAGATATATCGCTGTCTGATGAATTTAGACAATGTATCTGGTTTGCCCAGGTATTCTCCGACTTCACACCTCGCTAAGGTGGCGGCCAGCCCATCATCCGCATGCCTATAGGTGCTGCCAAACAACAGAAGCGCTATCGCGTCTTTTTGCAGATCATCAAGAGGATAATCTTCCGCAACATGATCCGATACAATTATACTACATATGCAACCATTTTTCACGGGCGTGTTGACACCCTGGTGGGTCTGTGATAAGATGCACATAACTTATAGGCATGGGGTCAGGGAGATCATGACCAGAATCCGAAAATTCCACAACTCAGGACAACGTGGGGGATAGACATGATGAAGAAGAATTGCATTGTTATGATGGTTCTTGTGTTGGCGTTTGCCTTCCTACCAGGATGCAGCAAGAAAGACACAGAAGCTCCTGTCACTACGGGCCCGGTCTCGGGTGGCGTGTTAGTCATTGGACGCGGTAGTGACTCTATCGGTCTGGATCCGGCGCATGAAGATGATGGCGAGTCGTTCAAAGTGTGTGACAGCATCTATGACATGCTCGTTCAATATAAGGAAGCAAGCACCGAAGTCGAGCCGGGCCTCGCCGAATCGTGGGAGCAATCGCAGGATGGATTGATCTGGACCTTTCATCTGCGAAAAGATGTGAAATTTCATGATGGCACGGACTTCAACGCTGATGCTGTGCTCTTTTCCTTGCGCCGCCAGTTCGATCCAAATCATCCCTTTCACAATGTGGGTGGGCCTTATAAATACTGGGTTGCCCTGGGTATGAACAACATCATCCAGGATATCCGCAAGATAGACGATTTCACCGTGGAGATTGAACTCACCGAACCTTACGCGCCTTTCCTGAGTGTGTTAGCGATCCTGCCCTTTGCGATTGTGAGTCCCACGGCCGTTGAGAAGTGGGGGGAGGACTACTCTGCCCATCCTGTGGGTACAGGCCCTTTCAAGCTCGAACAGTGGAGTCGAGGCGACCGGATTGTACTGGCAGCCAACAAAGACTATTGGGGCGGGGCACCCTACCTCGACCGACTGATGTTTCGTTCGATTCCGGAAAACGCCACCCGGTTGCTTGAATTGGAGTCGGGAGGCATTCACATCATGGACGATCCCAACTTCGAGGATCTGGCACGGATTCGCAACTCCGATAAGCTGGATCTGCTGGAAGAACTCGGAATGAACGTCGCCTACGTTGCCATGAACACGGAGAAGAAGCCCTTCGACAACCGATTAGTGCGGCAGGCGATCAATCATGCTGTCAACAAGCGGGCGATTTTCGAGCAGCTCTATGAGAGCGAGGGACAGATTGCGAAACTCCCCATCCCTCCTAACATGTTTGGTTATAACGACGCGATCCAGGATTATGAGTATAGCCCGGAAAAAGCGCGTGAGTTGTTGACTCAGGCAGGATTTCCCAACGGTTTTGAGACCACGATCACGGCGATGACAGGTGCACGACCCTATATGCCGGATCCAACCAAGGTTGCAGAGATGCTCAAGGCTGATCTCATGGCTGTGGGTATTCGGGCGAACATCGAGACGTATGAGTGGAGCACTTACCTGTCCAGGGTAGAAAATGGAGAGCACACGATCGCGTTGCTCGGCTGGATTGGCGACTATGGAGATCCCGATAACTTTCTGACCATCCTGCTCAGCAGTTCAGGCGCCCAAAAGCCTCACGCATCGAACATCGCGTTCTACCGCCGTCCTGAAGTGGATCAAATGCTACAGGATGGCGTGCATGCAACCGAACGCGCTGCACGGGAAGCTTTGTATCAGAAAGTACTTGGGATCATTCATGAGGACGCTCCCTGGGTCCCTTTGGCCCACACCAATCAACTCAAGCCGATCCGCAAAGAGGTCCACGGACATAAACTCCATCCCACCTCCAAGCAGGACTATCGCAAGACGTGGATAAAATGATTATTCATCACTCGATGACCTGCCCAAGCTGGCTGATCGCCGTCTTCCCGCCCTGGTAGTGCATATGGCGTTCCCCCACGATGGGCTGGGTGCTGATCACCTCCATCGTGCCGGTAACGGACTTGATTTGGTTGTCCGAAACGGTCCAGAAACCGTTGGGACGGGCACGCCCTGAGATCTGTTTCAATACTCTGGCTGTGTTTCTATCGCGTGCCACCACGGTGATGAGCGCGTCAGCATTTCCCACGTTGAGGAATCGAAGCCAGTCGTAGGCTCCTGAATAGAGTTCAGGATAAAACAACCGTGTACCGACAGATCCCAGCTCCACTGCGGCTCCTGGGAAGCTCAAGACCTGGGAACCGGAATGGCAGTGCCGTTCTCCAACGATAGGCTCTGGGCTTCGCACTTCCAGGGAGACATCGCCCTTCTTGTCCGCGACACCATCGGCCGGAACCACCCAACACTGATAGGGGTTCAACTCCTTCTCACCTGTCCAGATAGTTCGCCCATTGACATCTCTGGCAATCGCCGTGAGTTTGTCCCGTTTCTTGCCAATATTCGCGACGATGATCCAGTCGAACCATCCCCCCATAGCGACCTGTGCGAAGTAGATACGTGTTGGCGGTCCCATCCGTCCTTCCAGAACCTGCCCCAATTGTCCAATTGCGGTTTTGCCACCCTGATAATGTGAATGCCGCTCGCCGACAATTGGCTGGGTACTGATAGCTTCGAGGGTGCCTGTAACCTGGCGGATCTGCCGATCGTCCATCGTCCAGAAACCGTTGGGCCGAGCACGTCCGCTCAACTGCTTGACGACCCTGCCGGTGTTTCTGTCTCTCGCCACAATGTTGATCACAGCATCTGTCTCTCCCACGTTGAGAAATCGGAGCCAATCGCCGATATAAGAGGCGACCTCCGAGAAAAACAGACGTGTTCCTGCGGTATCCATCTCAACTGCGGCCCCCGGGAAATCCAGGACCTGGGTGCCGAGGTGACAGTGGCGTTCTCCCACGACCGGCTGATCGCTCATAATCTCAAGCGAGACATCCCCACGGCGATCCGCAGTTCCTTCGACGGGCACCACCCAACATTGAAAGGGTATGAGTGTCTTTTCAGCAGACCATACCGCATTCGCATTCTGATCCCTTGCAATGGCCGTGATCCGCGCCTGCTGTTTCCCGACGTTTACAACCTCAACCCAATCTGCCCATTTTCCTGCGGCAATTTGCGCAAAATAGACCTTGGTTGGAGCTGGCATATATTTTCCCCTTTCTCGATAGGCAAATTTCAGAAGATTTCTAATCGCTCAGACTTTAACTCGACCATCCGTCCAAGCTGGCTGGTTGGGGCTGGCTGTGTTCCTCCCTGACCACGGATTACAAGGTATTATACATGAAGAATGGGTGGCAGACAAGGGGGAGGAGTTGCTTGGCCTTCCCGCACTTATTCGCCGATACAATACAGGTGTTTGAGTCCACGTACATACATACGCCCCTCAACGAACACCGGGGTACTGCGGAAAGGCTCCAGTACATTCTTCTCCGTCACTTTTGGTTCCCGGCCAGGCTGCATGACGAGAGTCGTACCGTTATCGCTGCTCACCATCAGGTGGCCACCAGCAAGGGCAATGCTGGGATAAGTCGTCCCTTTCCCAAGGGGCAGTCGCTCTTCGTAGACGACATCGCCTGTCTTGGCATCGATCACACTGAACTGGTTCTTTCGGTTCACAGCGTAAATGAGTCCGTCATCATAAACAGAGGACGCATAGTAGCGATCTTTCTTCGGCTGTGTCTGCCACAGAGCGGTTAGATCAAGCGTATCGGCAGCTTCTGATGGGAGTCTGAACGCCTTACCGTCGAACTGAGTAAAGTAGATGATCCCATCATGGATGATCGGGCTGGCATATTCCAGAAAACTCATATTGCTCGCAAGAAACCTACCATCACTAGCACGGATGAAATCCCCGTTTGGAGTAATAATAACATCGACATCACCGATGCGAGTGGACGTAGCAGTTCCCCACCGGGGGGTTGCCTTGCTCTGCCACACTGTTTCGCCGGTTTCCTTATCCAGGGCCATCACATCGACCACATGTACGATGAGCTTGTCGCCAACGAGTAAAGGGGAGGCACTGTGTCCCCATCCCCGGGTTGGCTTCTCAACCATCCGGATCCATTGGCGGTTCCCTTCCATGTCGTAGCAAGCCGCTACTCCCGTGCCAAAGAGCACGTAAACATACTGACCATCACTCACCGGCGTGGCGGAGGAGTAGCCATTCGTGTCATGTCTTTCTGGCATGATATACTCAGCGACAGGTGCCAACCTGGTCTCGATCTCTTGGAGTTCCTCTTCGAGATCCTTGATCTGTTGTTTGAGTTCTGCGTCATCGGGTGATTTCTTCAGCTTGTTCCGAGCCTTGTTCAGTTTCCCCTTGGTAGATCGCAACTCTTTGGTAGTGCCCTCTATGTCGATTTCTTCCAACTTTTTGCGGACATTGTCGACTTCCCCGGGATCCACCATATCGAGGTAGGTGTTTGTCCGCTGCCACAGGATCTCGCCATCACTGGCTCGGACACATACCAACGTTGTTGGCTCTGCACAGACAAATATCCGATCCCCCAC
>JAJRTO010000288.1 GCA_024278235.1 Candidatus Poribacteria bacterium | reverse complement strand
CGAAGTGCTGGAATATGTGGACCTTGCAGAAGCCTATGGCACATCACTTATCCGGATCACTCCGGGACCGCCGGGGTCTTCGCAGGCAACGCTGGGACAGTGGGACACCCTGGTGGAATTCCTGTCCCCCTGTGTGGAACGTGCGGAGGAAAGAGACATAAAACTGGCTGTGGACACACAGCGAGGCACGCTCGCGGATACGATCCGGAATGCTCTCATGTTGCTGGATCATTTTGACTCTGCTGCGCTGGGGATCGCACTCGATTTCTGTAGTATTGCTCTGGGAGGCGACAGTGTGGAATCTTGCATTGCCCAACTCGCGGATCGTATCTTTCTGGTGCGTCTCAGGGATGTATCTACACTGGATACATCCGGGCAGCCTTCGTGGGCACCACTCGGGCAGGGCGTGATCCCGTATCCAACCATCCTGCGATCCCTTCTGACATCAGGTTATACAGGATATCTCGTCGCCGACTTCCATGACCAGACGGATCGATCCCCTCTCGAGAGCGCGGAAGCGGATGCCGTCTATCTCAAACGATTATTAAGATGCTACGCGTGAATTATCGGCAGCGATTGGTTGTGCTCGCTGCTCTGTTCACTGCTGCCTTATGTGTACACCTACTCCTGCCCGATGAGCTGCGGCAGATGATCCGCGCATCCATCCGTACGGGTGGATGGATACGTGTGCCCTCTCTGCGTAGTTGGCCCCTCCTCCTGATGGGTGTCATCACGTTTGTGTGGCTGTTTCGTAAGCAGGACATCTGGGGACAGGCACTATGCATTATTGGCCTGACAGCCTTTGTGATCAAAGCGGTTCTGATCTATCCCATCCAATATGTGGGACATGCAGATGCCTCAGGCTATGCCGAGATGGCCCACAGCCTGATCCAACGCCGTGGGTTAGAGGTCGATTATATTAGTTGGTATTTCCGGGCCTATGATGCATCGATACTGCGCCCTGAAGATCACTGGCCCCCCCTCTATTCCTTTCTCATTGCTCCCTTCTTTTTGAGTCTTGGACGCACTGCCTTTGCTGCGAAACTACCTTCCCTGATCCTGTCCAGCATCTTCTTTCCGCTAGTCGGTTATAGCTTCGGCAAGCATGTGACACGTAGCGTCAGTGTGGGATTTGCCGTTGGACTGCATCTGCTTCTGCTTCCGGAGATGTTCCGTAATTCTCTGCCTTGTCTCTCTGACGTGCCGTTTGCATTCATGGTGTTTCTGACTGTGTGGCTATGTATTCGGGGCTTCGACAAACCAAACTTATTCCTCTGGATGGGTATCTCCGCAGCTCTCGCCTATTATGCGAAAGGGAGCGGCATCCTGCTCATCCCCATTTATGCTCTGTTCTACCTGTTCTATGCGTCTATCTATAAACCGGATCCCGTAGCTTTTACCCCAACGCCCTGGTTGCAGGGAAAGCGATTGACCGGGATCGTGTTGGTTGGCATGGCACTGACCTTTCTGTATGATCCGATCTGGGCAGGTCCCCTGTTTCTCCCAGGTTTTCTATTGCTCTATCTGCTAGGACGTTGGTATGAGAATCAGCAGATAGGCTGGATACATCGATGGTTTTCACGTTTTACACGCCACTCATCGCGCATCAGACGTGCTGTTTCACGCATCATACTTTCCCCCCGAGATCGCACTTTCATCTGCGGTCTTGCCCTCGGACTCCTGCTCCTTTTACCCTGGTTCATCCGCAATACCATTCACTTCGGTAGCCCGACTTATAGTACGCAGCAGCACGCCTCCGGCTACATCGGTTACAAGGGCTGGGAGGAGGGCACTTACGCGCTCTACTGGGGAGAAAACGTGCCATCGTTCCTGGATAAGCTCAAGGATTGGGACACGTTCGTCGAGTCCACGCGCAATTACTATAAGACATATCTCTGGTGGATCTTTGCACATGCAGGGAAGAGCTGGGGAGACTTCAACGAATCGGAGAGAAGCACCTATGTCGTTGGGGTTGCGGCGATAGGAACCCTTGTCTTGCTGTGGATCGCAGGTTATTACCGTCTGTTTACCTGGTACATCGGTCGCTGGCCACGCCGAGTATGGCAACGGCTGCCTGCAGGGGATCAATTTTCAGGCTCCCTGCAGTTTATCAACCGATGGATCTCGCAGGTCCTCAGACCGTGGGATGAAGGAAGGTTTCACCTTCTCTGGATGGTGGGTGGGATATTGATCACCTTCCTCGCTATCTTCTGGAATCCGATCAACCGTTTGCAACTTCCATTGACATCCATGATGATCCTTCTCGGCTGGTATGGCTATTATCAGGTATTTCGGTTGTTCTGCCTCGGCCTGACGACTCTGGCGAAACGCGCACTCCCTTTTCGCATCTCCCCTCCTGTGCTCTCACGACATCTGGCCTCGATACTACTCATCCTGATCTGGTTCCCTCTGATGCAGTATCAGGCGGATACCATTTTTACAACCTGGAAGAAGGGGGCCGGCTATCCCTTCCGCGAATCGAGTCAGAACTGGATGGATGCGGGACGCTGGATCCACGAGAACCTGCCCGGTTCCATCACGATGACACGGAATCCGTGGGAGCTTCACTTCTATTCACAGGAACTCGCGATCCAGATACCCCTCGCGCCGCTGAAGGAGATCATCGCAACAGCCAAGTATTACGGCGCCACTCATCTGATTCCCGAGGCCCGGAGGCCCGCGCTCAAACCCTGGATCCAGGGCAAAATCCCCGGCCTGGAACTGATATATAACAACGGATTGGAGATCTACGCCATCCGCTATGATCAGCTCCCTCCCGATTTGCGAGACGTCCCGCCGCTGGATGTGTTACGAAGGAATGACCCCATGAAACGGCAGGGAAATTCCGGGTAATTGCTTGAGAGCGGCTCATCAGACCGTTGCAATATCCAGAATCTCCGCTGCCTGTTCAGGAGACGCGGCCCCCATGTTGATCAAGAACGACTTGAGCCCGGTTCCGAATTCTTTCTTGAGGGCTTTCAGGTTTTCGATACTGCCGCAACCGATGAGCAGTTTCTTGCCGGCTTCGACGGTTTTGTGATAGAGAGGCCACCAGCGTTTATGATCCGTAGGTTCCACACCGGCACCGGGTGTCCATTGAAGCATCGTCAGCCGAGGAATAGAGAGCAGATGATCGTGATGCTTGATAGCGTCTGGTCCATCCCAATGATACATACAATAGCTGACCCGCTCGGACATTTCGGTGAGGACAGGAACCATAAACTCACCAAACATCCGGGGGGATATCATCGCTGAGAAATCACATTGGAACTTCGTCATCCGTCCGGGAGCCCAGGCCCAGAAGTGAGAACCTCCCACCTCATCACGAAACAGATCGTAGAGGATATCGTAGTAGTGAAAATAGCGATCCGTGATCTGGCGTAGGGATTGCTGAACCCAATCGGGGCGTTCCAGCAGATCCACGAGCAATTTCTCCGTACCCCGCATGGCGGCCAGAGTGTCCAACCCTTCGATCAGATCCGGAAAAGCGACGAGAAACTTGCCCTTGCCTATCCGGAGAAACTCTTTGCCGAGCCGCAGAGAAAACTGCCAGTAGAAATTCTCGGCATCGTATTCAAACCGGGCGTTATCGGGCCGGTCGATGCACGGTTCACACCAAACGGTTCCCGGCATTTCAATACCGTGACATCCGAGATACAAAGCCAAACAGTTTGGTGCCAAATCCGGTGCGGTCACAGGGACAGCATCTCCGAGGTAGTAAGTGTCGATACATGCTCGTGCGCCAAGATTGACCCGATAATCGAAGTTCCTGGTCGAATAGCGAGTCACCCAACCATCGGGTTGGGGCATGGCGGTTATCTCTTCGAGAGGCTGGGGACGAGGGGCCGTGATCTGCATTGCTGGACGACCGATATCTCCCCCATTCCACCACAGAGTAAGTCTTTCCCTCACTTCATCCATGTCTTCACGATACAGTAGGCTACTCAATGTTCGCGCCTCCTTATTTGGGCAGCTCCCAATAGCATTCGTGCCCGCCATGCCATCCGTTACTCATCGTAGCCTTTGAGTAGCCGAATCCAGATATTGCGGTATCGAACAGGATCGCCATGATCCTGGAGTGCAAGTGGACCTTTAGGACCGTGTGGTTGGTCATAGGATGAGAGCGTTCGATGACCCGTAGGGCCCATGATCTCCTGACAATGGTGGACCAGCACGCCATTGTGAATGACGGTCACATAAGCAGGGCTGACCAGCTTCTCACCGTCGAAACGAGGGGCGATGAAGACGATATCGTACGTCTGCCACTCACCGGGTTTACGACAGGCATTGACCAGCGGTGGGTACTGGCTGTAAATTGCCGCTGTTATGCCATCCGCATACGTCGGGTTCTCATAGCCATCGAGCACCTGGATTTCATATTTGCCCATCAGAAAAACGCCACTGTTACCGCGTCCCTGACTATCTCCCCTCACCTCTGCGGGCGCGGCCCATTCGATATGTAGCTGGCAATCTCCAAAGT